>NZ_JBXVVE010000008.1:0-178100 GCF_057219325.1 Polaribacter sp. YIW18
TTCCAAAATTCTTTCGTAATTTGCATTTAAGTTGTTCATATTTAATGATTTGTGGTTAAATCAATTTACTGATTTTCAGTAATATGAGCAACTTTTTTATCTTAAATCATAATGCACAACGGGTTATGGTATTTTTTTTTAAAAAAACATCAACCAAAATACAAGCATTACTTTAAAGAATGAGAGCCAATTTTCATCAACCTACATTTAGATAAAACCATTATATCAATACAATTTTATTGAAACATAAAAAATAGAAGTTAACAACGTTTAATTGTTTAATTATGAGTGTTTTAAATAATGTAAAATATATTTACAAATCAATAAAGTATTAAAAATTAGCGTATTAATACACATTATACACGCAATAATCTAAACTTTATTTGTTTTATTTTTACACACTTAATTCTTATCAACTACAAAAAGTATTTACCTTTGCAAAATGATACATAAAGCTGGTTTTGTAAATATTATTGGAAATCCTAATGTGGGTAAGTCTACCTTAATGAATGCTTTGGTAGGCGAAAAGCTCTCGATAATTACCCCCAAAGCACAAACTACAAGACACAGAATTTTAGGAATTGTAAATGATGAAAATCATCAAATTATATTTTCTGATACACCAGGAATTATAAAACCTGCCTATGAATTACAATCTTCTATGATGGATTTTGTAAAATCTGCCTTTGAAGATGCCGATATTTTAATTTATATGGTAGAGGTTGGTGAAAAAGAACTAAAAAACGAGGCTTTTTTTAATAGAATTATTCATAGTGAGATTCCGGTAATTTTATTACTTAATAAAATTGACAAATCCTCACAAGATGAAGTTGAAGATAAAATAGAATATTGGAAAAACAAAGTACCTAATGCAGCTGTTTTTGTAATTTCTGCTCTAGAGGGTTTTAATGTAACTGCCGTTTTTGATAAAATAAAAGAGTTATTGCCAGAAGCACCTCCTTTTTACCCAAAAGACCAATTAACAGACAAACCAGAACGTTTTTTTGTAAACGAAAAAATTAGAGAAAAAATTCTAATGCACTACAAAAAAGAAATTCCTTATTCTGTAGAAGTAGAAACAGAAAGTTTTATAGAAGAAGAAAATATTGTTAAAATACGTTCTGTAATTATGGTAGAAAGAGATACTCAAAAAGGAATTATCATAGGCCATAAAGGAACTGCCATTAAACGTGTGGGTGCAGAAGCTAGAAAAGATTTAGAACGCTTTTTTCAGAAAAAAGTGTTTATTGAGCTTTTTGTAAAAGTGAATAAAAATTGGCGAAGCGATAAAAATCAATTAAAGAGATTTGGGTACAATCAAAAATAATTGTTGCTCGATTTTAAGTAGAAAGCTAAATATTCTTAATCATAAAATCGTGTAATTTTTTCATTTGACTTTTACCTGTGTCTTTTCCAACTTTTCCTAAAAAATATAGCAAAAGCCACAATAAAGGTAAAATTACAAGCATTATTACAGGTAAAACTACAGATTCTTTTAAAGATAATTTGGTGTATAACAATACACAAAAGCCTAAAAAAGAAATGCCTACCACAAAGTGAACAAACATAAAAAGCGTCCAAACTTGGGGTGTAGGCCCAAAAAGGCCTTTTAGTTTGCAAGCATTTGCTGAAACCTCTACAGCTTCTAAATGAAGTTGTGGCGACCAAAAATGTTCGTCTTTTTTGGGTACAGAAATAAAAATATGCCCATCAACAATATTACCTCTAAAGACAGTTTCTTCTTTTTTAAATTCGTTAGAAAACCGTTCTAAAACAGCTGTATAACTTTCATCTAAATCAATAGAAAATCGAGGTCTTAAAAAAAGCTCGCTATTTCTTTTTTCTATTAAAAGATTCTTTTTTGAACTCATAAAAAAGCATTTTATAAGTCTAAATTTACAATAAATTATCATACAGTAAATTGTATCTTTGCAAAAAATATGAATAACATGAACAGTATTGTTGCCATTGTAGGAAGACCGAATGTAGGAAAGTCGACACTTTTTAATAGACTTGTGCAGCGTAGAGAAGCCATTGTAGACTCTGTTAGTGGAGTTACAAGAGATAGGCATTATGGAAAATCTGATTGGAATGGAAAAGAGTTTTCTGTTATAGATACGGGTGGTTATGCTATTGGTTCTGATGATATTTTTGAAGAAGAAATTAGAAAACAAGTTGCTTTAGCTATCGATGAAGCAGATAGTATTGTTTTTGTGGTAGATGTTGAAGAAGGAATTACACCTATGGATGCAGAAGTTGCAAAACTGCTTAGAAAAGTTAAAAAACCTATTTTTTTAACAGTTAATAAGGTAGATAACGCAATGCGTGATGCGGATGCTGTAGAATTTTACAACTTAGGTTTGGGCGATTATCATACAATATCCTCTATAAACGGAAGTGGAACTGGAGACTTATTAGACGCTATAGCAGCAAAAATGCCAGCACCAGAAGAAGTAGACTTAGAAAAAGAAGAGTTGCCAAGATTTGCTGTTGTTGGAAGACCAAATGCAGGAAAATCTTCTTTTATAAATGCTTTAATTGGAGAAGATAGAAACATTGTAACCAACATTGCTGGTACCACAAGAGATTCTATTGATACTAAATACAATAGATTTGGTTTCGATTTTAATTTGGTAGACACAGCTGGCATCCGAAAAAAATCTAAAGTAAAAGAAGACTTAGAGTTTTACTCTGTAATGCGGGCAGTACGTTCTATAGAATACTCTGATGTTATTGTGCTGGTAGTAGATGCCACTCGTGGTTTTGAAGGGCAAGACCAAAACATTTTTTGGCTCGCAGAAAAAAATAGAAAAGGGGTTGTAATCCTTATAAATAAATGGGATTTAGTTGAAAAAGAAACCAATACCATGCGCGATTTTGAAGCCATGGTTAGAAAACAAATAGAACCGTTTACAGATGTGCCTATTGTATTTATTTCTGCCTTAACAAAACAAAGAATTTTTAAAGCCATAGAAACTGCTGTAGAAGTTTTTGATAAAAGAAAAAACAAAATACCTACCAGTAAGTTGAATGACGTAATGTTAGATGTGATAAAAAGTTACCCACCACCAGCAACTAAAGGAAAATTTGTGAAAATTAAATATTGCATGCAATTGCCAACACAAACACCTCAATTTGCATTTTTTTGTAATTTACCTCAGTATGTTAGAGACCCTTACAAACGTTTTATAGAAAATAAATTACGAGAAATTTACGACTTTTCTGGTGTACCAATTACCATTTATTTTAGACAAAAGTAATTCCCAATCAGTTTTACCGCCTTGTCTATAAAACTTGTAATCTAGCCCTTAGTATTTTTTCAAAATAAACAAATAATAATAGTTTCTTTTATTTTGAATTTTGTCATAAATTTATATAACACTTTCAATGTGCCAAAAAAGTGTTTTTTTTAAACCTTTTTTCATCAAATAAAAAAAGAAAAAATTTAAACATGCTAACTTGGAAAAACATTATCAATTTTACTACAAAAGGAAACCCAACTCCTGATAGAAGAGTAGAAAAATCTGAAGAGGAATGGAAAGAATTTTTAACAGTAAAACAATATAGAATTACCAGAAAAAAAGGTACAGAAAGACCACATTCTGGAGCACTTTGTTCTATTTATGACGAAGGCAAATACAATTGCGTTTGCTGCAACACCCCATTATTTGATTCTACGATAAAATTCGACTCTAACTCTGGATGGCCCAGTTTTACACAACCCATTAAAGAAAATGCGATTAAATATCATAAAGATGTTTCTTTTGGCATGGTAAGAGTAGAAGTTTTATGCAATACTTGCGATGCTCATTTAGGACACATTTTTCCAGATGGACCAGAACCAAGTGGCTTGCGTTATTGTATCAATTCAGAATCTATGGTTTTAGATAAAAACGATTAAGTTTCTCCTACTTTTTTAAATAAGAAAGAAAAAAATGAGTAAAAATATACAAATTGCCACTTTAGGTGGTGGTTGTTTTTGGTGTACAGAAGCTATATTTCAAGAAGTAAAAGGTGTCGTAAAAGTGGTTTCTGGTTATGCAGGTGGTAATGTTCCGGGCAAACCAACTTATAGAGAAATTTGCTCTGGTTTAACAGGTCATGCAGAAGTAATACAAATTACTTTTGATGCAAATAGCATCTCTTTTGAAGATATTTTAGTTATTTTTATGACAACACACAACCCAACAACCTTAAATCAACAAGGTGCAGACAAAGGCACACAATATAGATCTGTAATTTTTTATCATACAGAAACACAAAAAGTAATTGCAGAAGAAGTTTTAAAACAGCTACAAGGTTATTTTGATGCTAAAATTGTAACAGAAATAAGTGCGTTACCTATTTTTTATGAGGCTGAATCTGAACATCAAAATTATTACAAAGAAAACACACAACAAGGGTATTGTAGTTTTGTAATAGCACCCAAATTGGCAACCTTAAGAAAACTGCATGCAGATAAATTAAAATAAAAGATTAAGTAAGTTGCCAAATAAACGTTTTAAAAGAAGAAAGAAAAATGAAGTTAGCCATAAAAAATACTTTTATAAACAATTTACCTGCAGATAGTAATCTAGAAAATACAAGACGTCAAGTAGAAAATGCGGCGTATTCTTTTGTAAATCCGAAACAAACTAAAAACCCAAAAGTTTTACATGTTTCTCAAGAAATGGCAAACCAATTAGGTATTTCTGAAAAAGAAACACAATCAGAATTGTTTAAAAATGTATTTACTGGAAACCAAGTTTATCCCAACACAAAACCTTATGCCATGTGTTATGCTGGGCATCAATTTGGCAATTGGGCAGGACAATTAGGTGATGGTAGAGCTATTAATTTATTTGAAGTTGAGCATCAACAAAAAAATTGGAAAGTACAATTAAAAGGGGCTGGAGAAACCCCATATTCTAGAACTGCAGATGGCTTGGCAGTATTACGTTCTTCTATTAGAGAATATTTATGCAGTGAAGCCATGTTTCACTTAGGCATTCCAACAACAAGAGCTTTGTCTTTAAGTGTATCTGGAGACGATGTTTTACGCGATGTCTTATATGATGGAAATCCTGCTTATGAAAAAGGCGCAATAATATCTAGAATTGCCCCTTCATTTTTACGATTTGGAAGTTTCGAAATTTTTGCAGCTAGAAATGACCATAAAAACTTAAAAGTTTTAGCAGATTATACCATCAACCATCATTTTTCGCATTTAGGAAAACCGTCTAAAGAAACCTATATCAACTTTTTTAAAGAAGTTGTAGCACGTACTTTAGATCTAATTATCCATTGGCAAAGAGTGGGTTTTGTGCATGGAGTTATGAATACAGATAACATGTCTATCTTAGGATTAACCATAGATTACGGACCCTATGGTTGGTTAGAAGATTTCGATTATAGCTGGACACCCAATACTACAGACAGACAAAATAGACGTTATAGGTATGGCAACCAGCCAAATATTGGCTTATGGAATTTGTACCAATTGGCAAATGCTTTGTACCCATTAATTGAAGAAGTAGCACCTTTGGAAGCAATTTTAAATCAATATAAAATTGATTTTGAAACCAAGTCTTTACAAATGATGAAATCTAAATTAGGTTTATACATGAATGATAAAGAAGATCTAAAGCTAATACAAGATTTAGAAGATTGCTTGCAGTTGACAGAAACAGACATGACCATTTTCTTTAGAAACTTAAGTGATTTTGAAGGAACCAATTTCTTTGAAATTTTAGAAAATGCTTTTTATACTACTGCAGAAGTTTCTAAAGACATAAAAGAAAAGTGGGAAAAATGGTTTCAAAACTATGATGATAGACTTCAAAAAGAATCTTTAAATCAGCTACAAAGAAAAGAAAAAATGGATGCTGTAAACCCAAAATATGTATTGCGAAATTACATGGCTCAATTGGCTATTGATGCAGCAGATAATGGAGATTATTCTTTGATAAACGAATTGTTTCAACTTTTAAAAAAGCCTTATTCAGAGCAACCAAAATATAAAAAATGGTTTACTAAAAGACCTGAATGGGCTAGAAATAAAGTGGGTTGTTCTATGTTGTCTTGTAGCTCGTAAAAAGTTTAGAATTTAAAAAGACCTCACAGGTTTAAAAAACCTGTGAGGTCTATAAAACATAAATAAAAATGAATTTAGCCCTAGGAACAGCAGCTTTGGGAAGACCACAGTATATTAATGTTCGTACAGAAGAATGTGATAATTCTAATTTAAAAGCCTTTAGAAAACAGAGTTTTCAGGTTTTAGAAGACGCTTATCAATTAGGTATCAGATATTTTGATACTGCTCCTGGTTATGGTTTGGCAGAAGAATTAGTTTTAGAATGGTTGCAATCTAAAAAAGATAATACTATAGAAATTGCTACAAAATGGGGCTATACTTATACTGCAAATTTTGATGCAAAGGCAACTGTACACGAAGTAAAAGAACACAGTATTGCCAAATTAAAAGAGCAATGGAGCATTTCTAAACAGCTACTACCCTATTTAAAAGTGTATCAAATACATTCTGCAACCCTAGAAACTGGTGTGTTAGAAAACACAGAAGTGCTTGAGTTTTTACACAAATTAAAAGTAAATCATCAGCTAAAAATTGGGTTATCTACCACTGGCACAAATCAAGTAGAAGTAATTAAAAAAGCGTTAACTATTAAAGTAAATGGAGATTTTTTATTTGATGTTTATCAAGTTACCTATAATTTTTTAGACCAAAGTTTGTTAAAAATTACTGATGAACTTAAAGTACTAAACAAGAAAATTGTTATTAAAGAAGCTTTAGCAAATGGTAGAATTTTTAAAAATAAAAAATACAATCATTATAAAAACACCTACACCATCTTAGAAAATTTAGCTAAAAAATACAAAGTTGGTGTTGATGCTATTTCTTTACAATTCTGCTTGCAAAGCATTCCTAACGCTATCGTTTTAAGTGGTGCTAGTTCTAAAGTACAATTACAACAAAATCTATTATCGAAAAAAATTTCACTTTCAAATTCTGAAATTCAAAAACTAAAATCTTGTAAAGTTTCTCCAGAATTTTATTGGAAAGAGCGCAAAAACTTATCATGGAACTAACAAAAATTGCTTTTGGTGGTGTTTGTCATTAGTGTACTGAAGCTGTTTTTCAATCGTTAATTGGTGTAAAAAAAGTAAACCAAGGCTGAGTAGCTTCTAAAGACGAACACAATAGTTTTTCTGAAGCTGTAGTTATAAAATTTACCCAGAAAATCGATCTTAAAACATTAATAGAAATACATTTACATACCCATAAAAGCACCAAAAATCATTCTATGAGAAATAAATATCGCTCTGCGATTTATTATTTTTATTGAACTCAAAAAGAAGTATGTGAACAAATTCTTATTGATTTACAATCAACATTTTCTAATAAAATTATCACGTAACTATTACCTTTTCATCAATTTAAACCATCCTCTTTAAAGTTTCAAATTTATTACAAAACCAATCCATAAAAACCCTTTTGTAAAAAAATACATCCACCCAAAAATAAACTTTTTAAAAAATAATTTTTCTAAACGAGTAAAATAAGCAGATTCCATTTAATGTTTTATCTTAGTAATAAATTATAAGAAAGTTTATTTTATGTTGCATGAGTTTAAAGAAATAATCAACACAGCACTTATAAATCAACAAAAAGGCATTAAAAATGTTTTAGTTACAGTTGTAGATTTAGAAGGTTCTTCTTACAGAAAACCTGGTGTTAGAATGTTAATTTCTGAGAATAACACGTTTACAGGAGCCGTAAGTGGTGGCTGTGTAGAAAAAGAAATTGTTAGAAGAGCACAAACTGTTTTTAAAGATAACAAAGCCAAAATAATAACTTATGATGGCAGATACAGATTAGGTTGTGAGGGTATTTTATATATTTTAATAGAACCTTTTGAAATTTCTACTGATTTTGTAAATGAATTTACGGCAGCTTTAGCAAAAAGAGAAGAAGTAAATATTACCTGTTTTTACAAAAAAGAAGATGAGGCATTTGGTGCTTTTGGCACCATTATCTCTTTTAAAAATAAGTTAGAATTTACTTTTACTACTCACAAAATACAATCAAAAAAAAACAGCCTTATTTTTAAGCAAACCTTGCAACCTTTATTTAAATTGCTAATTATTGGTGGCGAACATGATGCTGTAAAATTGTGTAAAATAGCTTCTAATTTAGGTTGGCAAATAGAAATAATTACTGCTGCCAAAGACAGTAAAGATATTACTAATTTTCCTGGAGCAAGTAGTTTGGTAAATTCAACACCAGAAATAATACAACTTTCTAAGATTGATAACAATACTGCCATTGTTATTATGAATCATAGTTATGTACAAGATTTAAAATACCTAATAAAATTGGTAAACGAAACACCTATTTATATTGGTATTTTAGGGGCTCCAAAAAGAAGAGAAAAGTTATTTAATGAACTTTTTGAATACGCACCAGAAACTACAACTGCGTTTTTAAATTGTATTTACACACCTGCTGGTTTGCAAATTGGTGCTAAAACAGCAGAGGAAATTGCAGTATCAATTGTGGCAGAAATTTTAGCAATCATTAGAAAAAAAGAGCCTCATTCTTTAAGAGAATTAAATGGAAAAATACATAGTTAATTGATGAAAAACATCGCAATTTTAGTGTTGGCTGCTGGTAAATCTACGAGGATGAAAACGCCAAAACAACTGGTAAAAATTGGTAATAATTTTTTATTGGAAACTGTTTTATCCAAAGCAAAAGCAATCAATAAAAACCATGTATATTGTGTTTTGGGTGCAAATGCGACTACTATTAGAAGAGAAATTTCATCATCAAACATACATTTTATTTACAACAATAATTTTGATACAGGTTTAAGTGCTAGTATTGTTTCTGGCATTAATGCTATACATTTAAAACCCAATAAATATGATGGCGTTTTAATTTTATTAGGAGACATGCCTGCAGTCGAAAAAGAATATTTAAAAGATATGATACATCTTTTTTCTAAAGATAAATCAAAAATTATTGCCTCTAACTACAAGAACAAAATAGGGGTACCAGCAATTTTTCCAAATCATTATTTTTTACAATTAAAGTCATTACAAGGAGATTTTGGTGCTAAAGAGATTTTAAACAAAAACATAAATGTTTTCGTAATGCCAAAACAAACCAATTTTATAGATATAGATACAGAAAAAGACCTACAAAACTTTAAAAACTCTATTTTAAATTAGTTATTACTGTTTCATATGAAATTAATGAAAAGACTCTATTTATAATTTTTAAGTCTTTTTATAGCCGTCTATGTAAATGCATCATAAAATATGAAAGCATATTACTATTTTATTTTGAAGAAGAAAAATCTAAAAGTAAATAGTAGAAAATATTTTTTTTCGGAGATTTACCAACCTCCAGAGGCTCCACCTCCGCCAAAACTACCTCCACCAAAACCACCACCAAAACCACCAGAAGAACCACCAAAACCTCCGCCAGAAGAACTACCAAATCCTCCACTACCTCTACCTGCATTACTTAAAATAATGGCACTAAAAATAGTATCTGCCAAAGAGCCTCTTCTATAGTGTTTTCCCCCTCCTTTATTGTTTTTGTTCCCTCTAGAAACTAAGATGAAAAAAATAATTATAATGATGATAAAGAGCATAATACCTGGATCAAAATCTTTTGATTTTTGCTTTCTTATTCCTTTAAATTCGCCATTTAAAGTTCTAAAGATATAATCTGCTCCTTTATCTAAACCTGCATAAAAATCCCCTTTTTTAAATTCAGGAATAATAACTCTGTCTATAATTCTTTTCGATTGAAAATCGGTGAGTAAATACTCTACACCTTTTCCTGTGCTAATAGTTATTTTTTTGTCATTTTTTGCCAACAACATTAAAACACCATTATCTTCTTTTGCTTGCCCAATTCCCCATTTTTCGCCCCAATTTGCAGCTAAGTACGCAATGTTTTCACCTTGTGTAGATGGTATAATTGCAACTACAATTTGTGTTGTTGTTGTATCTGAATATCTTACCAACTTATCTTCTAAAGATTTTTTTTGTGAAGCTGAAAGTAAGTTTACATAGTCGTAAACACTGGTTTGAAATTTTGGTTTTTCTGGAATATTAAATCCTTGAGAAAAGGTATTTAAAGAAAAAAACAGCGCAAAGAAAAATAACGAACTTTTACTCAAAAATACCAACTGAAAACTGCTTACTGAAAACTGCTTACTGAATATCATCCTTTAGAAATTTCATTAGAAAGTTCGTCTACATCATCTGTTTGATAGGGAAAATGAGATTGTAATTCTTCTCCTGCTTTTAAAATACCATCTACCATACCTTGTTTAAAATTACCTTGTTTAAACTGGCTTTGAATACTATCTTTTGTGGAATCCCAAAAATCTTTTGGCACCACATCGTTAATACCCTTATCACCATAAATAACAAACTTTTTATCGTTTACAGCAACATATAATAATACTGCATTAGAATCTTTAGTATTGTCCATTTTTAAGAGATGAAATACTTCTAAAGCACGTTCAAAGTGTTCCTTTTTTGAAGTGGCTTCTATGTGTACACGTATTTCGCCAGAAGTATTTTTTTCTGCAGTTCTAATTGCAGAAATAATTTCTTGTTCTTCTGTGGGAGTAAGAAATTCTTTTACTATAGACATTTATTTTTTATTAAAATCAAAGTTTACATCTGGTGCATTTTCTGAACCTGGATTTGATTTGTAACGAGCCATTTCATCAAAATTTAAAATACCCGCTAGCAAAGAGCCTGGAAAAACTTTTATGTGTTTGTTGTACATATTTACACCTTCATTAAAACGGTCTCTTGCAACATTAATTCTATTTTCTGTACCTTCTAATTGACTCTGTAATTCTAAAAAGTTTTTATTGGCTTTTAAGTCGGGATAACGCTCTACCACTAATAATAATTTAGATAATGCACCACTTAAACCCGCTTGAACTTGTTGAAATTGCGCCATTTTCTCTGGTGATAAATCTCCTGTATTTATTGTTGTAGAAGTTGCTTTAGACCTTGCTTCTATGACTTGTGTTAAGGTTTCTTTTTCAAAATCTGCAGCACCTTGTACGGTTTTTACCAAGTTGCCTATTAAGTCGTTTCTTCGCTGGTAAGCACTTTCTACATTAGACCAAGTTGTTTTTGCATCTTCTTGTAACACAACAGCTTTGTTATTAAAGCCTTTTACCCAACTATATGCTACATATACTAGTAACGCTATAATTATAAGTGGTAACCATTTTTTCATAATTTTTATATTGATTTTAATTGATTTTTATTTTTGACTGTAAAAAATTTACCTATTATTTTTGACAGTATAAAGCCGTGTTTTATGCAATCTACTTTAATTAGACAGCAATTTGGCTTTTCTGTTACAATTGATTTTTAATTTTAACCAATTCTGCTTTTACAAACTCTAATTTTATTATTAATTCATGGTTGTGCAAGGTAGTATTAGGGTTTTGTTTTAATTTTTGTTTTGCACCATCAAGCGTAAAACCTCTTTCTTTTACCAAATTAAAAATTAACTTAAAATTTTTAATATCCTCTGCAGTAAAAAGTCTGTTTCCTTTGGCATTTTTTTTGGGCTTAATAATGTCAAACTCTTTTTCCCAAAAACGAATTAAAGAGGTATTTACATTAAAAGCTTTGGCAACCTCGCCAATTTTGTAATATCGTTTTTCAGGTAAGTCTATGTGCATTATTAGTCTTTAAAACTTAGCAATATTTAATTGATAAAATAAATGATTTTCAAATATATTAATCGTAAGATTGCCCTTCTTCTTCAGCAGCTTTTTGCATAGCAGCAAATTCTTCTGGTGTTAAATCACCATAATAAAAGTTGATTGGGTTTAGAGTTCTATTATTTTTATGAACCTCGTAATGTAAATGTGCCGAAACAGATCTACCTGTATTACCCACATACCCAATTAAATCTCCACGTTTTACTTTTTGCCAGCGTCTAGCTTTAATTTTACTCATGTGGGCATAGATAGTTTTATAGCCATAACCATGGTCTATATAGACTACTTTACCATAAGTAGCACTTCTTCCAGATCGAATCACTTTTCCATTTCCAGAAGCATAAATTGGTGTTCCTAAAGGAGCTGTAAAATCCATTCCTTTGTGAAACTTTCTAATTTTTAAAATAGGGTGCATTCTCCATTTATAACCAGAAGCCATTCTTGTTAAATCTTCTAATTTTACAGGCAAAATAGCAGGTATTGAAGCCAACATTTTTTCTTTTTCTTTTGCCAAAGCAACTATTTCATCTAAAGATTTAGACTGCACTACCAACTGTTTTGATAATATATCTATATCTTTAGTTAACTCTTTTATCATTTTAGAGTTTTCATACCCCTCTAAGCTTTTATATCTATTTACACCTCCAAAACCTGCTTTTCGTTGTTCGTCTGGTATTGGATTTGCCTCAAAATACAACCTATAAATATTGTTATCTCTTTCTTGTAGTTGTGCTAAAATATTAGAGCTTTCTTCCATTCTTTTAGCTAACAAATCGTAGTTTAGCTTTAAGTTTTCGTTTTCTCTTTTTAATGCTCTTTCGTTTGGAGACATAATAAATTGACTAAAAACAATAAAACCAATAAAGCCGATTAATAAAATAGCTAAGAAACCAAAAATACTTCTTTTATAATAATCGCTTTTCTTAACCGCAATTTTTCTGTAAGAAAGCGTATCTGCATCGTAATAATATTTTACTTTTGCCATAATAGTAATTGTGCTATTTTTGCTTTTTAAAATCGAATTTAATTTAAATATTCGCTTTTATTAATTCACAAATTTACAAAATGTTTTACAACTACCTTTTTAGCGTAGTTTTTTTAAAAGTATATTAACAAATTAACATCCCATTTTTTTGGGAAAACCTTTCTTTTTTATGAAATCTCAAGATATAAGAGCTACTTTTCTAAATTTTTTTAAAGAGAAAAATCATTTAATTGTGCCTTCTGCACCTATGGTTACTAAAAACGACCCTACTTTACTTTTTGTAAATTCTGGTATGGCTCCATTTAAAGAGTATTTTTTAGGAAATGGTACTCCAAAAAAGAATAGAATTTCAGATTCACAAAAATGTTTACGTGTTTCTGGGAAACATAACGATTTAGAAGAAGTGGGTTATGACACCTATCACCATACATTATTTGAAATGTTGGGGAATTGGTCTTTTGGAGATTATTTTAAAAAAGAAGCAATTGCTTGGGCTTGGGAATTGTTAACCGAAGTTTATAAAATTGACAAAGACATTTTATATGTAACTGTTTTTGAAGGTTCTAATGATAAAGATGCTTTAGAAATGGATACTGAAGCTTATGATATTTGGAAACAATACATTGCTGAAGACCGTATTTTAAAAGGAACTAAAAAAGATAATTTTTGGGAGATGGGCGAACAAGGACCTTGTGGACCTTGTTCAGAAATTCATGTTGACATTCGTTCTGCAGAAGAAAAAGCAAAAATAGACGGACGTAGTTTAATTAACGAAGATCATCCACAGGTGGTAGAAATCTGGAATTTAGTTTTTATGCAATTCAACAGAAAAGCAAACGGAACTTTAGAAGACCTACCCAACAAACACATAGATACTGGTATGGGTTTTGAGCGTTTGTGTATGGTTTTACAAAACGTACAATCTAATTACGATACCGATGTTTTTAAACCTATAATTAGCGAAATTGAAACCATTACGAACACAAAATATGGTATCAATGAAAAACAAGATATTGCCACTCGTGTAATTTCAGACCATGTTAGAGCTGTTGCATTTTCTATTGCAGATGGGCAACTGCCAAGTAACACGGGTGCTGGCTATGTTATTCGTAGAATTTTAAGACGTGCCATTCGTTACGGATTTACCTTTTTAGACAAAAAAGAACCATTTATTTTCAGATTGGTAGACATTTTAAGTAAAAAAATGGGAGATGCTTTTCCTGAATTAAAAGCACAAAAGCAACTGATAGAAAATGTAATTAAAGAAGAAGAAACCTCTTTTTTAAGAACTTTAGACAAAGGTCTTATTTTATTAGATGCTATTATTGCATCTTCATCCACTAAGGAAATTTCTGGAGAAAAAGTGTTTGAATTGTATGATACTTTTGGATTTCCAATAGATTTAACAGCTTTAATTTTATCGGAAAAAGGATATACTTTAAACGAGAAAGGGTTTAATGAAGAGCTGCAAAAACAAAAAAATAGATCTAGAGCTGCAAGTAAAAGTTCTACAGAAGATTGGACTATTTTAATTGATGATTTAGAAGAAGAGTTTATTGGTTATGATACCTTAGAAACCAATGTTAAATTAACAAGATACAGAAAGGTTACTTCTAAAAAAGATGGCGAAATGTATCAATTAGTATTTAACCTTACACCTTTTTATCCAGAAGGTGGCGGACAGGTTGGAGACAAAGGGTATTTAGAAACTACACAAGGTGATGTGCTTTATATTTTAGACACCAAAAAAGAGAATAATGTAATTATTCACTTTACAAAAAACCTCCCTAAAAATTTAAATGACAGTTTTAAAGCTGTTGTAGATAATAAACAACGTTATAGAACAGAATGTAACCATACAGCAACCCATTTATTACATCAAGCTTTAAGAGAAATTTTGGGCACACATGTAGAACAAAAAGGTTCTGCTGTACACTCTAAATATTTACGATTTGATTTTTCTCATTTTTCTAAATTAACCTTAGAAGAATTGCGTGATGTAGAGAATTTTGTAAATAGAAGAATTGTTGGTAAACTGCCGTTGATTGAAAAAAGAAACATTCCGATGCAAGAGGCTTTAAATGAGGGCGCAATTGCATTGTTTGGAGAGAAATATGGAGATACTGTAAGAGCCATTAAATTTGGAAAATCTGTAGAGTTATGTGGTGGTACTCACGTAAAAAATACAGGTGATATTTGGCACTTTAAAATAAAGTCTGAAAGCGCTGTTGCTTCTGGTATACGAAGAATTGAAGCAATTACCAATGATGCTGTTAAAGATTTTTATTCTGAAAACAACAGAACCTTATTCGAAATTAAAGAGTTACTAAACAACCCCAAAGAACCTGTAAAGGCTGTAAAAAAATTACAAGAAGAAAATACCGATTTACAAAAGCAAATAGAGCTTCTTTTAAAAGAAAAAGCACAAAACTTGTCTGGAGAAATTAAAAATCAGTTACAAGAAATTAATGGTGTGCAATTTTTAGCTACGAAAGTAGATTTAGATGCAAACGGAATAAAAAACTTAGCTTTTGGTTTAGGCAAAGAATACGAAAATTTATTTCTATTATTTGCAACTGCACCTACCAAAGAAAAAGCTATGCTAACCTGTTATATTTCTAAAGAATTAGCCAACAAACGGGGGTATGATGCTGGTAAAGTGGTTAGAGAATTAGGTAAATTAATACATGGTGGTGGTGGTGGCCAAAACTTTTTTGCAACTGCTGGAGGCAGAAATCCAGGAGGGATTCCTAAAGTTTTAGAAAGATCTAAAGATTATTTAAAATAATACTTTGTAAAGTTCAAATAAAATAATTAACTAAATATCTAATTATCATAAAATAAAGATTTGATATCTCAATTTATTAGGTTAAATTTGATTTTATCAAGTTAGTTTTTATCAATTTAAAAACTACAATTTTATGGCATATTTAGACACTTTTTCTGGTGATTTTACAAATAAGGAAGCTAGGCATTTATTAAAAAGAACTTCTTTTGGAGTTACACAAGATTTAGTATTAGAAGCTACAACAATAGGTTTAACAGAAACCATAAAAAAGTTATTTGAAGAATCATCTCCAGAAAATTTCCCCTTAAAATACGAACCTGATGGAATAGAAAGAGGAGAAGTAAACGACCCAGATGTTACTTATGGAAACACATGGGTAAATGCACCTTTATATCCAGATTTACCAACTTCTCAAGAAAGAAATCGGGTTTTTATAGCTAGAAACAGATCGCAATATGCTTGGTCCTTTTTACAAATGCAAAACGCCGGAATTTCCATTAAAGAAAAACTGACTTTATTTTGGCACAATCATTTTGTATCAGAAAACCAGCATCCTCATAGAGAGTTTTTTTACATGGATATTCTAAGAAAAAACGCACTAGGTAACTTTAAAGAAATTACCAAGCAAATTACCTTAGACCCCAATATGCTAATTTATTTAAGTGGTAATGAAAACACAAATACAGCTCCAAACGAAAACTACTCAAGAGAATTACTAGAACTATTTACGCTTGGCAAAGGTGCTGCCTTAGGTAATGGAGATTATACCAATTATACAGAACAAGATGTAGTACAAATAGCAAAAGTATTAACTGGGTGGAGAGCAAGATGGATTAGACATGAAACACCTTTAAAGGCATATTTTACAAATGGCAGACACACAAAAGGAGACAAAATACTATCACACAGATTTAATAACGCTATAATTACAGAAAACGGAGCCGAGGAATATAAAGATATTATAGACATTATTTTTCAACAAGAAGAATGTTCTAAATTTATTACAAGACAATTATACAAATGGTTTGTGAATACTGAGATAACCGAAGAAATTGAAACTAATATAATTGTTCCTTTAGCAAAAATTATTAAAGAAAATAATTATGAAGTATCACCAGCTTTAAAAATCTTATTTAGTTCAGATCATTTTTTTGAAAGTACCTTTTGCATGATTAAAAGCCCTATAGATTTAATATTCTCTACAACAAAATCTTTAGGTTTAATAGCCCCAAAAACCTCTGTAAAAGAAGAATATGAATTTGCTTATGTATTGTATTTAATGGCAACAGATTTAGAACAATCTATCTATCATCATCCAGATGTAGCAGGTTGGAAAGCTTATTACCAAGAGCCATTATTTCACAAAACTTGGATAAATAGTTATTTACTACCTAAAAGATTAGAATATTGTAAATCTTTAGTTGTTGGAGGTATAATTATTATCGATGAAAAAAAATACACAATACCACCGTTAGTTCCAGTTTTAGAAATAACAGCAGGTATAACTGGAGCCGAAAACCCAAATACTTTAATTTCAGAATTAGCAAACCAGCTGTTTAATTATAGTATTTCTAATGATCAATTAAATGCATTAAAAGATATTTTAATACCAGGTTTACCAGATTTTGAATGGACTGTAGAGTATACAAATTATTTAGGCGATACCTCTAATGAAGCCCTGCGTATTTCTGTTGATAAAAAATTGAGAGATTTAATAGGAACTATGGTACAAATGTCTGAATTTCAAATAATGTAATAATGAAAAAGACAGTAAAATTAAATAGAAGGGATTTTATAAAACTAAGCACCATTGCTTCTGCTTCTTTACCATTAACATTAAATGGTTTTTCACTATTTGCCAATCAAAAGCCAAAGGAATATAGTTTTTTAGAAGATAATGAAAACATTTTAGTTTTGATTCAATTACAAGGTGGTAATGATGGTTTAAATACGGTTTTTAATCTCAATCAATATGATAATTTACAAAGCGTACGTTCTAATATTATCATTCCAGAAAACGAGTTATTGACTCTACATGATGAAAACTGTTTACATCCATCTATGATGGGTATGAAAAAAATGTATGATGAAGAAAAATTAGGGATTGTACAAAATGTTGGTTATCCAGACCAAAATAGAAGTCATTTTAGATCTACAGATATTTGGAATTCTGCCTCAGATTCAGAAGACTATGTTTCATCTGGCTGGTTAGGACGTTTTTTTAATGAAAATCATTCAGAATTTCCAGAAAATTATCCAAATACAGAAAACCCAGATCCATTTGCTATAACTGTTGGCAAAATTGTTTCAGAAACGTGCCAAGGGCCAAATATTAATTTTTCTATGGCTTTGTCAGATCCAGAAAATCCTGGAACTGCTTTTGCTGCCAATTCAGGTAACATACCAAATAACTGTTATGGAGATGCTTTAACATTTGTAAACAATACTGTAAAGCAAACAAACGCCTATGCAGATGCAATTAAAACAGCTTCTAACAAAGGAAACAACTTATCAGAAAAATATACCACTAGCAATAAAAACAAATTAGCCGGTAAACTAAAAAATGTAGCAAGATTAATATCTGGAGGCTTAAAAACAAAAGTATACATTGTTCAGTTGGGTGGTTTTGACACACATGACAATCAAATAATTGATGTAGATAAAAAAACAGGAAGACATGGAAGTTTATTAAAGGAGTTGTCAGATGCAATTGCCGCTTTTCAAGATGATTTACAACTTTTAGGAATTGATAAAAAAGTAATGGGGATGACTTACTCTGAATTTGGGAGAAGAATTAGATCTAATGGAGGTTTAGGTACAGATCATGGTACTGCAGCTCCTCTGTTTTTATTTGGTTCTTGTGCTAAAAACCAAATTTTAGGTGATACTCCAGAAATTGACACACAAGTAGATATCAAAGAGGGCGTGCCAATGCAATATGATTTTAGAAATATTTACAGCACTATTTTAACTGATTGGATGGGGGGTTCTAAAACAAACGTAGATTCTGTGTTATTTAAAAATTTTAATACTTTACCACTATTTAAATCTGGCTGTTCTGCAGCTCTTTCTACTAATGACTTTTTAGAAGAAATATTAGATATTAACGTTTATCCAAACCCTGCATCACATAGTATTTCTATTAAATTTACAGGAAATAATGAGACTGTAAAAATAACCCTGTACAACACAATTGGTGCAGTTGTAAAAAATATTATCAATAAAAATTACACAACCGCACAACATACTTTAGTTGTAGACATACAACAACTCCCTAAAGGGAATTATTTTATTAACTTTCAAACTAAAAACATTTCTAAAACTAAGAAATTGGTTAAGTATTAAAATAATGAGTTATACTTTTTAAATAATTTTAGGTTATATTACACTTTTACTTATTTATATATATTTATTATAAAAATATTTTGTTTTTAAAATGAACTTACAAACCCAACTTTTTTTAAAAAAAGAAACTAAAAATGCAATTGATTATTCGTCTAAAATTGTTTTACTCGGCTCTTGTTTCTCAGAAAATATTGGTAATAAGTTGGGGTATTATAAGTTTCAAGTAACTCAAAATCCTTTTGGTATTTTATTTCATCCAAAAGCTATTGAAAATTTAATTACTAGAGCCATCAACTTAAAAATGTATGCCGAGGATGATTTTATTTTTCAAAACGAACGTTGGCATTGTTTTGATGCACATTCTAGCATAAGTAAAAGTTCTAAAAACGAGCTTTTAAAGAACCTAAACACATCATTAGAAAAAACAAGAAAAGCACTTTTAGAAGCTACACATATTAGTATTACATTGGGTACTTCTTGGGTATATCGTTTTATAGAACGTGATAAAATTGTTGCCAATTGCCATAAAATACCACAAAAAAAATTTTTAAAAGAAATCTTATCTGTTAATGAAATTTCTGAAAGTCTAGAGGCCATTTCTGCGTTAATTAAAAGTATCAACAAAAATGCAACTATCCTTTTTACAGTTTCTCCTGTAAGACATTTAAAGGATGGATTTGTAGAAAATACACAGAGTAAAAGTCATTTAATTGCAGCCATACATCATACAATTAACCTAAAAAATAAAACCTACTATTTTCCAAGTTTTGAAATTATGATGGATGAGTTGCGTGATTATCGTTTTTACACAGAAGACATGATTCATCCCAACAAAACTGCGATCAATTACATTTGGGAAAAATTTGTAAACACTTGGTTAACTCAAGATGCACTTTCAACCTTACAGGAAGTAGAAAACATTCAAAAAGGAATTTATCACAAACCTTTTAATGAAAAATCAGAGCAACATCAGCAGTTTTTAAAAAATTTAGAATTTAAAAAAGAAAAACTCACAAAGCAATTTCCGTTTATTAAATTTTAAAAAATACAAGTAGAGAGTAAAACAGAAAGAGTAATAAAAGCTCAAAAAAGAAACTTTATTTAGCTGTTTTCTATTTTATCCTCTTAAACTAAATCTTTGTAAGATGTTTGAAAAAATATTAACGTTATAAACAGGAGCTTTAGTAAGTATATTTGTTGTCTCTATTATACTTTTTAACAATAAAAAAAATGGCAAAATTATTCTAAATGTTTCGCAACATTTTGCCAAGGCCCACCATTAATTACATCTACACCATTTTGAGTTAAAAACTGGGTAGCTTGTCCGCTTCTAGCGCCACTTCTACAAACTGCTATAACAGGTTTTTTCCAAGCTTTTATTTGTTCTATTTCTAAAGGTATTAAATTTAATACAATGTTTTTTGCCTGTTCTATATGACCTTCATTCCATTCTGCTAAAGTTCTAACATCTAAAATTACTGCGTCTTTGGCTAAGTATTCTTTAATTTCTGCACTCATGTCTTTTCGTTTAAACATGTCAAATAAACCCATGTTTTATTTATTTATAATTTATTGGCACAAAGTTAATCCATTTTCAATCAGTTTTGTGTAGCTTTTGTTACATTTTAATTTTTGTAAAGCTACTAATAATTCTTGTTGAATAGAAAAATTATGCTGCAAAGCTAATTCATACAATTCTAAAAAGAGCAACCAATCATTAGAAAAATTATTTTTTAATTGATTATATATTACAGTTAATTTCTCTTCTGTCACTGTTTTTTTTGCTCTCATTTTTCTTACATTACTATAAAGTGTGTATAATTCTCTTTCTTTATCTGTATATTTTATTTTGTGTGTTTTGGTTTTAGAAACCTCTGTAATATCTTTAAAAGAATTTATATCTGCAGCACCTGAGTAAGCAGAAACTACTTCTTTACCAACTGCCATATGATACAAACCCCAATTTGGCTGAAACAATACTTTATCTTTACAAGTTACCGTACAATTTTTAAAAGTTATTATTAATATTTTACCTCTTAAATCTCTTGTACCTGTAATTACATTTCCTTCTACTTTTACACCTCCCTCAAAAACCAAAGTAATTCTTTTACCTTCATAGATTTGATAAGCCTCTAAATCTCTTGGACTCATATTTTCGATAGCAATGTTAATACCTTTTAACTTTCCTATGGGGCTTCCATAACCTTTTTTATGATGTTCTATTCCATGGCCAATTAACTCTTTATCTCTATTAGACAATGCTGTATTTCCCTGGGTTTTAAAGTAAATGGGTTTACCATTATCATCTTCTATTACCTCTGTAAAAATACCCGAAATTTGGATTCCTGTACTTAGCTCTATTGTTCCTAAATTTTTAGAATTGATTAACTTTTGTATGCCTTTTAAACCTCCTTTACGAATTGCCATTGTATTGGCAAATTGTTCTAAAACCAAGCTTAAATGGGCAAAATTTGGAGTTACAAATAATTGTGGTTGTGGTTTTGTGATATCAAAATTTATGTTTGCAGCTTCTATGGTATAGGGTACTTTTTTAACTTTTTCTTGCATGCACCAAGCACTTTCTCCTATTGATGAGAGCAAACCTGCTCCGTAAATTTTTGGCTGTTCTACCGTGCCAATTAACCCATACTCTACTGTCCACCAATGTAAATTTCTAATTTGATCCATTTCAGACAATTCGCCCATATTTTCCTGTAAATATTCTACTGCATTTTGCGCTTCTTGAATTTCTTTTTCAGTAGCATTCGGGTTTTCTTTTAATATGGATAAAAGTCTAATTGCCTCATACATTTCGTAATCTTTGGCAGACGATATTGCTTTGTTACCAATTTCGCCAAAACGTCTTAAATATTCTGCATATTCTGGATTTGCAATAATAGGTGCATGCCCTGCAGCTTCGTGAATAATATCTGGTGCAGGGGTATATTCTATATGGTTAATAGTTCTCATATCTGAAGCAATTACCAAAACATTGTAAGCTTGAAACTCCATAAAAGCATTGGGTGGTATAAAACCATCTACAGAAACGGCTGCCCAACCAATGTCTTTTAAAATACGATTCATGCCCTCCATATGTGGTATTTCGTCAATTGAAATTCCTGTTTTATCTAAACCCTCTAAATAAGATTTATGAGCAACTTTACGCAAATAATTTACATTCATGCGCATTACATAACGCCAAACAGCTTGGTTTTGTGCTGTATATTCATCATAAGGTTGTTTTACAATAAATTTATGTAAGTGCTTTGGGAGTTTTTTGGTAACATCATTCAGTTGAAAGTGCATAATCATCTAAATATTGAATTATTATCACAAAATTACTTATAAAAATAAAAATACTTCATTTAAAAAGCGTTAAAAAAACGTTTTTTTAGTAATTTGTTATTTTACACTACTTTCTCCTATATATTTAACATTATAGTTAAGTAAGGTTTTATTACACATAAGATTGCTAGTTTAAAAGCAAATAAGAGAAATCGTATTTCTACTTTTGAAAAAATAAAAAACTTTGAAAATAGGATACCCTCAGAATTATACTTCTCTGTAAAAGCTCCTACAAAAGAGCTCAGAAAAATTAAAATAATACCAAAAAAATAATTTACTTTTCTATAAAAAATCAGCTATTATTCTATTATTACTTTGTATTTGTATTTACTTTATCGGTTTCGTAGAATCTTAAAAAAAAGAAAAAAATCTTTCTTATTTTTACTGTTCAATTTATAGAATAATGAATAAGAAAGTAATTTTAATGATTTTGGATGGATGGGGCATCACCCAAGACCGAAAAGTATCTGCTATTTACAATGCAAAAACACCATTTATTAACGGTTTATATGATAAATATCCTAATGCCGAATTAAGAACAGATGGTTTAAATGTTGGTTTACCAGAAGGACAAATGGGAAATTCTGAGGTTGGACACATGAATTTAGGTGCTGGTAGAATTGTATATCAAAACTTAGCAAGAATTAATAAAGCTGTAGAAGAAAAATCTTTAGGCAAAGAAAAAGTATTGTTAGACACTTTACAATATGCCAAAGAACATAATAAAGATATACATTTATTAGGTTTGGTTTCAAATGGTGGTATCCATGCACACATCAATCACTTAAAAGGTATTTTAGATGTTGCTAAAGAAAACCAAGTAGATAATGTGTATTTGCATGCTTTTACAGACGGTAGAGATTGCGACCCTAAATCTGGTACGTATTTTATAAATGATATTCAAGAATACATGAAAGAAAGTACAGGAGAATTGGCTACTGTTACTGGACGTTATTATGCTATGGATAGAGATAATAGATGGGAACGTGTAAAAGAAGCTTATGATGGAGTTGTAAACGGAGTTGGAGAAAAAACGACAGACGTAATTGCAACTATCAACAAAAATTATGAAGCTGGTTTAACAGACGAGTTTCATAAACCAATTGTGGTAACCAATGCAGAGGGTTCACCAAAAGCACAAATAAAAGAGGGTGATGTTGTGTTGTTTTTTAACTATAGAACAGACAGAGGTAGAGAGTTAACCAATGCGTTATCTCAAAACGATTTTCCAGAATTTGGCATGAAAAAACTAGATTTATATTTTACAACTATTACCTTATATGACGAGAGTTTTAAAGGGATAAATGTAATTTATAATAACGATAATATTAAAAACACCTTAGGCGAAGTACTTTCTAAAGCTGGTAAAAAACAGATTAGAATTGCAGAAACAGAAAAATATCCACACGTTACTTTTTTCTTTTCTGGTGGACAAGAAGCACCTTTTGAAGGCGAATCTAGAATTTTAAGAAATTCGCCAAAAGTAGCAACATACGATTTAAAACCAGAAATGAGTGCTTACGAATTAAAAGAAGCCTTGTGTAACGATTTAGAAAAAGGAGATGCAGATTTTGTGTGTTTAAATTTTGCGAATGGAGACATGGTTGGTCACACAGGTATTATGGAAGCTGCAATAAAAGCATGTGAAGCTGTAGATAATTGTGCACAAGCAGTTATAGAAACTGGTTTAAAAAATGGATATTCTACATTGCTAATTGCAGATCATGGTAATTGTGAAACTATGATGAATCCTGATGGATCACCTCATACAGCACATACAACCAATCCTGTACCTTTCATTTTAATTGATGAAGAAATAAAATCGATAAAAAGTGGTATTTTAGGTGATATTGCACCAACTATATTAGAATTAATGGGGGTAGAACAACCAAAAGAAATGACACAACATTCTTTACTATAATTTAAAAACAATGAAATATATATTCATCTTATTTTTTTCAGTAGCACTAATTTCTTGTAGCAGTGTACAACAAAAAATTACTGCTACAAAAAACAAATCTGGAGACTTGGTTGGTTTTGCCAATAAAGAATCTTTTTTGCAAGCACCATACAACACCTGGTTTACTAAAAATTTTGACAATTACAAACCAGATGAAGCTACAATTTCTGCCTTAAAAAAAGAACTGAAAGATGTCAAAATTAAAGGTTTTATGGGCACATGGTGTGGAGATAGTAAAAGAGAAACACCTCGTTTTTATAAAATTTTAGAATTAGCAGGTTTTAATTTTAAAAATTTAGATTTAGTTACGGTAAATCGTTCTAAAAAAACACCAGATAATTTACAAGAAGGCTTAAATATTAAAAGAGTACCCACATTTATTTTTTATAAAGAGGGTAAAGAAATTGGGCGTTATGTAGAATATGCAAGGAAAAATCTAGAAACAGATATCTTAAAAATTGTTACAGAACAACCTTATAAACATTCTTACGACAGAAGTAAGTAAATTCCGGCAATATAATTATTGCCTTAAATTTAAGAATGCCATTGTAAAAGATGCGTAAGCTAAAATTGGCAAAACACAATGATTTACTTTTGAAACATTAGGCAAATGGTATTGCTTTTAAATTGTAAATAAAAGTTTTTCAGAAAAAAATTTTGATAAAAAATATAACAGAAAAATTAATGTAAATGTTTTTATAAACGATAGAAATATTGCTATTTTTTTTGGCTGGACAAATAGTAACAAACAAATTTTTAATTACGACCCAGCACTAAAAAAGAAAAAAGATTTTTTATCTGTCTTCAAACAACAATCATTTTCACCTAATTTCTTTAAAATATAGTAACTTTGCCCTTCAATTTTTTTTAACATGATTAAAATTAAAACCAAAGAAGAAATAGAAATTATGCGCGAAAGTGCATTAATTGTTTCTAGAACATTGGGCATGCTTGCCAAAGAAATAAAACCTGGAGTTTCCACCTTATATTTAGATAAATTAGCTGAAGATTTTATTAGAGCAGA
Source organism: Polaribacter sp. YIW18 (assembly GCF_057219325.1). NCBI lineage: Bacteria > Pseudomonadati > Bacteroidota > Flavobacteriia > Flavobacteriales > Flavobacteriaceae > Polaribacter > Polaribacter sp. YIW18. Next base: position 25,222 of record NZ_JBXVVE010000008.1, read on the forward strand.
AGGTGCAATTCCTGGTTTTTTAGGTTTGTACGATTTTCCAAATACACTTTGTATGAGTCCAAACTCTCAAGTAGTTCATGGAATACCAAATAAAGACCCTTTAAAAGAAGGAGATATTATTTCTATAGATTGTGGTGCTAAAAAAAATGGTTTTTATGGAGATCATGCCTATACCTTTGCCATTGGAGAAATTGCTGATGAAACTAGAAAATTATTAGACGTAACTAGAGAGAGTCTATATGTGGGTATTCGCGAATTTAAAGTTGGTAACAGAGTTGGAGATGTAGGTTATGCCATTCAAAAATTCACAGAAGATCATGGTTATGGTGTCGTAAGAGAGTTGGTTGGTCATGGTTTAGGAAGAAAGATGCACGAAGACCCAAACATGCCCAATTATGGTAAAAGAGGAAGAGGAAAAAAGTTTGTAGAAGGGATGGTTGTAGCCATTGAACCTATGACAAATTTAGGTACGCATAAAATAAAACAACATAATGATGGTTGGACAATTACCACGTTAGATGGCAAACCCTCTGCACATTTTGAACACGATGTAGCTATTCTAAATGGGAAACCAGAATTACTTTCTACTTTTAAACATGTACATGAAGCGTTAGGCATAGAAACTGATGAAGAAGAGGAATTTAGACAAAAATTATAAATGGAAATTAAAGACATCAATCCCAAAGAAATTATAAAAGGCTTTAATGGACGCTTTGTTCATATGGAAACTTTTACAATTGCTTTTTGGGAGGTAAAAAAAGATTCTGAACTTCCAGAACATTCCCATTTTAGTGAGCAAACCACTCAAGTTATGGAAGGTAAATTTGAAATGACTGTTAATGGAATAACACAGATTTATACTCCAGGCTCTATTTTAAAAATTCCTTCATTTGCAAAACACTCAGGTAAAGCTTTAACCGATTGTAAGATTACCGATGTCTTTTGTCCTGTTAGAGAAGAATATAAATAATATTCCTATTGAAAACTGTTTTCAAATCCATACTAAACACGGTGCCAAGACCTTGGTTGATAAAAGTTAGTTACTTGGTTAGACCTATTATTGCATTTGCTTTAAAAGGCAATACCTACACAGATCCAATTGATGGTAAATCTTTTCGTAAATTTTTACCTTACGGATATGGAAAGCAGCGCGAAAATGCACTTTCTCCATCAACGTTATCATTAGAAAGACACAGATTAATGTGGCTTTTCCTAAAAGATGAAACCGATTTTTTTACATCAACAAAAAAGCTAAAAACATTACACATTGCACCAGAACAGTGTTTTTTAGATATTTTTAAAAAGCAAAAAAACTTAGAGTATATTACCTCAGATTTAGAATCTCCTATTGCAGATGTAAAAGCAGATATTTGCGATTTACCCTTTAAAGAAAGTGAATTTGATGTTGTTTTTTGTAATCATGTTTTAGAACATATACCTGATGATAAAAAAGCAATGCAAGAATTATACCGTGTTTTAAAACCTGGTGGACTGGGTATTTTTCAAATTCCGCAAGATTTATCTAGAGCAACCACTTTTGAAGATAATACAATTACAGATAAAAAAGAACGTGCTAAAATTTTTGGTCAATATGATCATGTAAGAGTATATGGTAAAGATTATTTTGATAAGTTAAGAGCTGTTGGTTTTAAGGTAGATGAAGTGGATTACACAAAAAAAATCGCACCAGAAAAACGAGAACAATTTTGTTTGATGAAGCATGAAATACTTCCTGTATGTTACAAATAAACGACAGAAATAGATACCTATTCGTAGGTGTAATTAGAGAATTCTTCTAAATTATGATCAGTATTTACGTACAATAAAACCACTTTAAGCTGAGGGTTATTCTTTAAAAATGATTTTGTTTTCTCTAAACCCATTGCCATAAATGCTGTTGCATAAGCATCTACATCTGCACAATCTAAACTAGCTATTACAGAAACACTTAACATGTTACTCTCTTTAGCCAAACCTGTTATTGGGTTAATAGTATGTACATATTTTTTACCAGCATCAGTAATTCTAAATTTTCTGTAGTTTCCAGAAGTAGCCATAGCCTTATTAGATAAGTTTATTTTTTTAAAGCCAGTAGTTGTATTTATTGGGTTTACCAACTTTATCACCCAAGGTTTGTTTGCTGTTTTTAGGCCTTTTGTTCGAATCTCTCCTCCAATTTCTATTAAATAACTTTGTATGTTGTTTTTTTCTAAAAATCTTGCTACCACATCGATACCAAAACCTTTTGCAATAGAGTTAAAATCTAAATAAATTTCTGGATATTTCTTTATAATTTGATGGTTCTTTAACGAAACCATTTGCAATCCCACAAACTGCATTGCCGCCTTTACCTCATCTTGGTTTAAGTCTTTTTTTTGATTCTTTGGACCAAAACCCCAAGCATTAACCAAATTACCAACTGTAGGATCAAAATAACCATTAGTTTCTTTAAATATTCTTTTAGATTTTTTAAAAACTTCTATAAAATAATCGTCTACAACAACGGCTGTATCTCCTTGATTTATTTTAGATATTGCAGAATTAGGGAGGTAAGTAGAAAGTGAGTTGTTTATTTTTAAAAACAAACTATCTATGTCTTTTTGATAACTTTTATCTGCATTTAAATAGGTAATTTTATAAGTGGTGCCAAAAACAGCTCCTTTTAGAGTGTAATCAGATAAATCTACTTTTTTATTACAACTAAAAAAAAATAAAGTTGCACTAAAAATTATTAGAAAATATAGTTGTTTCATAAAGAAATGTTATGGTAACAAAAATACAATATAATTTTTTCACAAATTCTTGTTAATCGTACTTTTAATTCGTCTAATTTGTTAAATTTGTAGAAATAAAAATCATTAAGCCTATTTATAATGAAGAAAATATCATTTATCTTATTAGCTACAGTAATACTAAGTTCTTGTGTTTCTAAAAAAGAATTTGTTGCATTACAAACAGAAAAACAAAAAACTGAAAAAGAATTATTAGCTGTAAAAACCAATTTACAGAAATGTTTAATTGACAGTGAAAAAGAAGATGCACAAATGTTTGCTTTAAAAGAGCAAGTAAAGTATTTAAAACAAGATAAAAAGACAGCTTTAAAACAAGTAGAAGACTTAACGGTTTTAACGCAGTCTTCTTCTGATAATATTAAAAGTGTTATTTCTCAATTAAGTGAAAAAGACAAATATATCAACGGAATTAGAGATGCAATGACGCAGAAAGATTCTCTTAACTTGGCCATTAAATACCACTTAACTAAAAACTTAACAGAAGGTATACAAGATAAAGACATTGAAGTTAATGTAGAAAAAACAGTCGTATTTATTTCTATTTCTGATAAATTATTATTTAAAAGCGGAAGCTACAACGTAACTGACAATGCATATACTGTATTAGAAAAAATAGCTAAAGTAGTAAACGATCAACCAGAAATGGATGTAATGATTGAAGGACATACAGATGCTACACCAATTAAAAGAAATTTAATACAAGACAACTGGGATTTATCTGCTTTAAGAGCAACTTCTATTACTAGAATATTACAATACAAATTTGGTGTACAACCACAAAGATTAATTGCTGCTGGTAGAAGCCAATACGTGCCTTTAGTACCAAACAACTCTCCTGAAAATAAAGGAAAAAACAGAAGAACCAAAATAATTATTATGCCTAGATTAAATCAGTTTTTTGATTTGTTAGAGCAAGATGCTAAATAATTATTTAGTTTTAAAATATGTTAAAGCCACTCAAATCTGAGTGGTTTTTTTTGTTTTTCATAGAATTACCAAATTTTTTCTTTCTTATAAAAACCACTAAATTTGTTTAACTTTTGATATAAAACATTAAAACGTTCCATATCATATTAGTTAGCTGCAATGAAAAAGAACCAACACCAATCACAGAAAATTAAGAATGAACCAGAGTATTTTAATTAAGAATTCGACAATAGTAAATGAAGGGAAATCATATGTCACTGATGTACTTTTATCAGACGGACTAATTGAGAAAATTGGAAATATTGATAGTGAAGCAACTCACAAAATAATTGACGGAACAGGAAAACACCTATTCCCGGGGATTATTGACGGACAAGTTCATTTTAGAGACCCCGGACTTACACACAAAGGAGATTTATATACCGAAAGCAAAGCAGCCATAGCGGGTGGCGTAACTTCTTTTATTGATATGCCAAATACTGTTCCGAATATTTTGAATGTTGAGAGCCTAAGAGAAAAATATGATATTGCATCCCAAAAATCTTTAGCAAACTATTCGTTTTTCCTTGGTGTAAACGGAGATAATATTGATGATGTAATTAAGATGGATACCAGCCAATTTATTGGCGTTTCTGATGACGGCTTATACTTTACCAAAAAAGGAAATCTATTGGCTGACAGTCCAGAAAAAATGGAGAAACTATTCGCTAACTGCAAATCCATTATTGCAATTCATTCTGAAAAAGAAGAAATCGTAGAGGCAAACGAAAAGGCTTTTATAAAAAAGTACGGAGAAGATGTACCCGCAAAATTCCATCCAATTATTAGAAATACAGAAGGCTGTTTTGAAGCTAGTAAACGTGCAATTGAAATCGCCAAAAAACACAATGCTCGACTACATATTTTACATTTAACAACAGAAGCAGAAACACACCTTTTTCAAAATAACATTCCTTTAAAAGAGAAAAAAATAACTACTGAGGTTTCTGTACATCATTTATGGTTTTCAGACAAAGATTATGACCAACTTGGAATGCTTATAAAGTGGAATCCGGCAATAAAGACAGAAAAAGACAAAAAAGGTTTATTAAAAGCATTACTTGACGACAGAATTGATATTCTTACAACCGACCACGCACCTCATACTTTGGAAGAAAAAGAGCAACCTTACTTTCAATCAATGTCAGGAGCGCCAATGGTTCAACACTCTTTGAATTGTATGTTGGAATTTTATAAGCAAGACTTAATATCGTTAGAAAAAATAGTTGAGAAGATGTGCCACAATCCTGCGATTCTATACAAGATGACTAAAAGAGGATTTATCCGAGAAGGCTATTTTGCCGACTTGACCTTGGTGGATTTAAACAGCAAATGGACAGTCACTAAAGACAATCTTTTGTACAAATGCGGTTGGTCGCCATTAGAAGGGACGACATTTCTAACGGCAATCAAACAAACGTTTGTGAATGGAAATTTGGTGTACGATAATGGAAGATTTAACGAAACAATTAAAGGAATGGAAATAACGATAACAACACAATCAAATTAAAGAGATTATCGCCTTATGTTCAACGGTAGAAAATTAATCATTGCCACTAAGCACAAAAAGGAAAGTGTAATCGCACCAATTCTTGAAAAAGGTTTGGGAGTAAGGTGTTTTACAGATGAAACATTCGACACGGATACATTGGGGACTTTTACAGGAGAGATTGAAAGGAAACTTGACCCTATAGCAACTGCTAGGCAAAAATGCCTTTCAGCTATGGAACTGAGTAACTGCGATTTGGGTGTGGCAAGTGAAGGTTCTTTCGGCTCTCATCCAACAATATTTTTTGCAAGTGCAGATGACGAGTTTTTAATATTCATTGACAAAAAGAACAACTTAGAAATAATCGCCAGAGAACTGAGTATGGAAACCAATTTCAATGGTAGTGAAATTGAAAATGAAAAAGACCTTTTAGAATTTGCTGAAGCAGTAAAATTTCCATCTCACGGACTCATACTTCGCAGATCAAAAAAAGACAACAACGATATAATTAAAGGCATTACAAAATTACAAGACTTAAAAAAAGCATTCCATTTACTGCATAAAAAATTCAACGGGGTTTACGCTGAAACCGATATGAGGGCAATGTACAACCCGAGCCGAATGTCTGTGATTGAAAATACAGCCAAGAAATTAGTTGCCAAGGTAAATTCTTGCTGCCCTCAATGCAATATTCCAGGTTTTGGAATGACAGACGCAAAAAAAGGACTAGAATGTAGCTTATGCGGTTCAGCAACCAATTCGACATTAAGCTATATTTATATTTGTCAACATTGTCAATTTACAAAAGAAGAAATGTACCCGCATAAAAAAACAAGCGAAGACCCCATGTATTGTGATTATTGCAACCCATAATTAGTTAGAAAAATTGAAATGATAATGCGTAAAATAGAAACAAAGCAGCTAACAGGGCATATAGTTAATGGCGGTTATATACTCATTAATAATGTTTTAGCATTTAATAAGCTAAGTGCGAAACTGAAAGTTAAGTGCTTCGAAATCCGCCACTAACCATACACAAGACCGTTAAACGAAACTACTCCAAAATTTTTATAAAGTTTTCAAAAGCCACATAATAGGGTTGGTTTTTAAACACAGGGCTTTCTACACTTTCTGCATTGGCAATACCCACACCAGCAAACCACACTTTGGCATTCTGTTTTTTTGCGTGATTCTTAAAAGTTTCCATCCAAATAGTATCGTAGTCATTTGGGTTTTGTAAATTATTGGTAGCTTTTACCAAAACAAAAATAGTGGGTTCGCCTTTTTTAAATAATACAAACTGCGGATGTCTTTTTAACGTACTATTTATGGCCTGAAACTCGTACCCCATTTTCTCTAGCTTTTCGCCTACAATATTCATTGCTAAATTATGTAACTCTTGAGCTGTTAAAACCTGCATAATTTATTTTTTTTTAGTGAAACTAAATATTGAAAAGTTTAAAAAACGTATTCAATATTATAGGTTGAACTAATCCTGATTTTCATCAGGACCTTTACTTTTATTTTTTCTTTTTATTGCGCTTATGATAATTTTTATCTCCCCTAGTTTTAGGTTTCTTATATTTTTTTGCAATTTCTCTTCTATAAGAACCTCCTAAGTTTACCTTGCTATTTTTTTCGCTTTTTTCATGAAAAGCTGGCCCAGGCACATACTCTAAACCAGTTCTGTTTTTAGATTGTTCTCTGTCTTCTTTTGGCCTTTCATCTTCTGTAAGCATCGTAGAAATGGCTACTTCTTCTGGTATTTCTAAAACCGGAATTGTATAATCCATTAAAGTTTCTATTTCATTTTTTGCTTTTTGCTCCTTTTCTGTAGAAAAAAGAAATGTTTCTCCTTCTTTTTCTGCACGACCAGTTCTACCAATTCTATGCATGTAATTTTCTGGAAAATCAGGAGTATCAAAATTAATAACATGAGAAACCTCATCAAAATCTAAACCACGTGCCATAACATCTGTAGCCAGTAAAATTCGATTTTTACCTTCATCAAACTGTTTGATAGAACGAATTCTGTAATTTTGTGTTTTGTTAGAATGTATCACACACATCTCATCGTTAAAAGCTTCTTCTAAGTGCTTAAACAACAAATCTGCAGTTCTTTTAAATCCTACAAAAATTAATACTTTGTTATAGGTTTCTTTATCCTTTAAAAGATGATTTAACAAATTTACTTTGGTAAAAAAGTTAGGTACATTGTAAGATTGCTGTTTTATATTCTCTAAAGGTGTACCACTTACAGCAATAGATATTTTCTGCGGATTTTTAAAAAAATCGTAAATTAAATTGTCTACATCTTCTGTAATCGTTGCAGAAAACAGTACGTTTTGTCTTCTTTCTGGAATAATTTCAAAAATGTTCATTAATTGAAATCTGAACCCTAAATCTAACATTACATCCACTTCATCAATTACAAGTTTCTGAATATTTTTAAGCTTTAAAGCATTGCTTAAACCCAAATCATACAAACGTCCTGGAGTGGCTACAATAATATCTTGTCCTTGTAAAATAGCTTGTTTTTGTGTATTAATATTGGTACCACCGTAAACACCTAACACACGTAGATTGATATATTTTGCTAGTTTTTCAATTTCATCTACCACTTGTATCACGAGTTCACGAGTAGGCACTAAAACTAAAATTCTAGGATGTTTTTCTTTAGAAAATTTTAAATCTCTTAATATTGGCAGCATATAGGCAAAGGTTTTACCTGTACCTGTTTGTGCAATTCCTACAACATCTTTACCAGACCTAACTACAGAAAATGCTTTTTGTTGAATAGGTGTTGGAGTTTCAAAACCCAAATCGTCAATAGCATATTGCAACTGGTTAGATAAGTCTAATTCTTTAAAAGTCATGCTTTAAAATTTTATGCAAAGGTACGTTTTATAAAATGTTTTACAACACTACCTAAAGACTGTTATTATTTGTAATTTTGCTATCAAACTACTTAGGTAATAATGATTACGGACACACATACCCATTTATATTCGAGTCAATTTAACGAAGATCAAAAAGAAATGATACAACGTGCTAAAGATGCAGGTGTTTCTCGTTTTTTTATTCCTGCCATCGATTCTTCTTACACAGAAAGCATGTTGCAATTAGAAAAAAATTTTCCAAAGGATGTTTTTTTAATGATGGGTTTACATCCTACATCTGTAAAAGAAAATTATTTAGAAGAATTGGCACACGTAAAAACATGGGTAGATCAAAGAGATTTTTATGCCATTGGAGAAATTGGTATCGATTTGTATTGGGATAAAACCTTTTTAAAACAACAGCAAGAGGCTTTTAAAATGCAAATACAATGGGCAAAAGAAAAAAAATTACCTATTATAATTCATTGTAGAGATGCTTTTGATGAGATTTTTGAAGTTTTAGAGTCTGAAAAAGGAGACGATTTATTTGGAATTTTTCATTGCTTTACAGGTACAAAAGAACAGGCAGAAAAAGCCATATCTTACAACATGAAATTAGGTATTGGTGGGGTTGTTACGTTTAAAAATGGTGAAATTGATAAATTTTTAAATGAGATTGATTTAAAACACATTGTTTTAGAAACAGATGCACCCTATTTAGCACCAACTCCATTTAGAGGAAAGAGAAATGAAAGCTCATATATAACCAATGTTATTGATAAATTAGTAGCTATTTATAGTCTTTCTTTTGATGAAATTGCAGCGATAACAACCAAGAATTCTAAAGACATATTTGGTATATAATTAAGTAATGAAAACAGAAATCACATACTACAAAACACCCATAGGTATTGCAAAAATTGTAGGCGACACCAACGGCATACAAGCTGTTTCTGTTTTAGATGTAAAAGAGGTTTCTGTTACTGATTTAAAAAAATCTATACCTTATTGTTTGCAAGATTGTGTTGTGCAACTAGAAGAATATTTTAAAGGTGAAAGAGCTAGTTTTAATTTAACTGTAAACCCTAAAGGAACTGCATTTCAGATAAAAGTTTGGAAATATTTACTAACCATACCTTATGGCAAAACCACCAATTATTTGGCGCAAAGCAAAGCTTTAGGAGACGCAAAAGCAATTAGAGCAGTAGCCACAGCAAATGGTAAAAATCCACTTTGGATTATTATTCCCTGTCATAGAGTAATAGGTTCTGATGGTTCTTTAACAGGTTATGATGGTGGCATTTGGCGAAAAAAATGGTTGTTAGAACATGAAAATCCTGTAAAACAACAAACGCTGTTTTAATTTAGTTACTACATATTAAAAAACATATTTTTACGTTAAAAACGTAACGTTTTTTATGAATAAAAAATTTCTTTTTTTATGGCTGGTTTGTATTGGGTACTCCATACAAGCACAAACAATTCATACAGATTTTAGATCTAAAAAATTTCTGCTAAAAAAAGACACCTTAAAATTCGATTCTGTTGCCATTAATCCAATGCGTTTTAAAGTAGTAAATACGTTTTTAAAACCGATAAATCCTACAAACTATATTATAAATCATACAGAGGCAACATTAATTATTAATGCTAAAAAATATCCAGAAATAACTATAGAATATTTTAGATTTCCTGAGTTTGTTACCAAAACATATTCAGTTTTTGATGAACGGCTAATTTTACCCAACACTACAAGTACTGATAAATTGTATAGCTTAACTAGCAATAAAGAAGCTACCAACATAAAATTATTTGATGGCCTACAAACCAAGGGGTTTATTTCTAGAGGAATCACATCTGGTAATAATCAAAATGCGGTTACAAATGCGGCTTTAGATTTAGAAATTTTAGGAAAATTATCGGATAAAATCACGTTAAAAGCCAATATTTGGGATACAAACATCCCCATACAAGAAAATGGATACTCTCAAAATATTACCGATTTTGATAGAATTTTTATAGAAATGTTTCATAAAGATTGGCGTGTAAGAGCTGGAGATTTATCACTAAAAAATAGCGAAAGCTTTTTTGCTCCTTTTGTAAAACAAGCCGCTGGTTTAGAGGTAGAAGCAAATATTAATAACAATTTAAAAGTAAGTGCTTCTGGCGCTGTTGTGCGTGGTAAATTTAATACATTTACAATTGTGGGTAGAGAAGGCAACCAAGGTCCTTACAAAATTGTGGGCGCAAATAACGAGCCAAATATTGTAATTATTAGTGGTAGCGAAAAGGTATACATTAATGGAATTCAAATAAAAAGAGGAGAAAATAAAGACTATACCATAGATTATAATTTAGGCGAAATAACGTTTAACACTACCTACCCTATTACGAATGATATGAGGATCTGGATAGATTTTCAATATTCAGACAGAAATTATACCCGTTTTGTTACGTATGAATCTGTAAAATACAATTCAGAAAAACTAGATATAAGTAGTTTTTTTTACAGTGAAAACGATGCTAAAAATCAACCTTTACAACAAGCTTTAACAGACCCACAAAAACAAATTTTAGCAAATGCTGGTAACAATACCAATTTAATGTTTGCAGAAAGTGCTTTTGTAGATACTTCTGATGAAAATAAAATTCTCTACAAAAAAGCCACAAATGGTGCTGTAGAAATTTTTGAATACTCTACAGATTCTAATGAGGAACTCTATTTTGTAACCTTTACAAATGTGGGTAGCAATAATGGTGATTATATATTAGAAAGTAGCACAGCCATTGGAAATATTTTTAGTTATGCAGGTAAAAACCAAGGGAATTACAGCCCTATCACTAGATTGATTCCACCAACAAAATCTCAAATTTTTATGGTGAAATCGAATTATGCACCCACCAAAAAAACAACCCTTTCATCTGAAATAGCAATTAGTAATAACGATGCCAATTTATTTTCTAGCATAGACAATACAGAAAATAATGGGATTGCTGCAAAAATTGGTTGGCAGCAAGTTTTAATGGATAAAAAATGGCAATTAACTAGTCATATCAATCACGAATTTGCACAAAAAAACTTTAAAACTCTACAAAGATGGGAACGTGTAGAGTTTAATAGAGATTGGAATTTACTAACCAATAATGCGACTAAAAATTATTTTCAATCAGAATTTGTTTTGGAAAACAAAACAAAAGGTTTTTTAAAATACAAGTACAATCACTTAAATTATATAGACACGTATAATGGAAACAAACATGCTCTTAATGTCAAAATAAAACTAAATAATACTTCCTTTTTTGTGGATGGTAGTTTTTTAACAAACACGTCTACTTTAGAAGACAATAATTTTTTAAGAGCCAAAGCCACAGTAAAACATTCTTTTAAAAAAACTTGGATTGGTGCTTTTACAAACCTAGAAACCAATAGCAGAAAAGAAATTACAAGTAATAATTTTATCAATACAAGTCATCGATTTAAAGAACTCGAAACCTATTTTGGTATTGGAGATACTGCTAAAGTATTTGCGAAAATTGGTGTAAATTATAGAAATAATGACAGTATTAAAACCAATAAATTTACACAAATTAACAACAGAAAATCATTTTATATCAACAGTAAATTGATACAAAATAAAAAAACAAACTTAAGTATATATGCAAATTACAGACTTACAGAAAATGCTTTTTCAGAAGATGAAAAAACAGTAAACTCTAGACTATTATTCACACAAAAATTATTTAAAAACTTTGTAAACTTAAGTACATTGTACGAAACTTCTTCTGGCAATATTGCTAGACAAGAGTTTATTTATATTAAAACAGAACCCGGTTTTGGCTATTATACTTGGATAGATTACAATAATGACGGTGTACAAGATTTTGATGAATTTGAAATTGCAGAATTTCAAGACCAAGCCAATTATTTAAGAGTACCCAAACCTAACTTACGTTTTATTGCTACCCAAAAAGCAAAATTTAGACAAACAATTAACTTAAATTTTAATCAATGGAAAAAAGAAAAAGGGTTTAAAAAAGCACTTTCTTACTTTCATAACGATAATTTTATTAGCATAGAAAACGAACAGACCAAGGTTGGTAATTCTTTTAATTTTAACCCTTTTAATTTTAACGAAACCAATTTATTAGGTTTAAATTTTAGTCTTAGAAACAGCATTTACTTCAACAGAAATCTACAAAAATATAGCACCACGTATACCTATGGTACTTTAAGAAACAAGCAACAGTTTTTAATTGGCACACAAGAAAACAATACCAAAAGTCATCAAGTAGATTTTGCGCATAAGTTTGCCAATTTTTGGTTGATAGAATTCTTAGGTAAATTGGCAGAAAACGATTTAAAAACTGAAAATTTTAACAATAGAAATTACACCATAGAAAGTACAGAATTACAACCTAAAATCAGTTTTTTATATAGTGATAACAACAGATTATCAGCATTTTATCACTTTAAAAACAAAACAAATAATGTAGCCGATTTTGAAACTTTACAACAACATAAAATTGGCTTCGAATATTTTTACTTGAGCAATAAAAAAAATCAAGTTACAGCCAATATAAATGCTTTTATAAATAATTTTACAGGGAATACAAATACACCTGTGGCTTATCAAATGTTAGAAGGTTTGCAAGCTGGCAGAAATTACACTTGGAATGTATTATTTAATAAAAAATTAAATTCTTTTTTAAATTTAAATCTAAATTATTCAGGTAGAAAAAGCGACAACTCTAAAACAATTCATACAGGTAGCATTCAATTAAGAGCCGTTTTTTAATTTGTTAAAGTTTTGTTTTTAGTAACTATGATATTCTAAGTTCTAGTAATAAATGAAACAGATACATCTTTTAATGCAGATGTACATTTGTACAGTACATCAATTAATAGAGATAGAACCATAAAAGTACTTGGACATTTAGAAAATGAGGGGTAAATTTTATTAAAGGCATGTTTGTAGAAGCAGCAATTTTTGTAGATCCAAACAAAAAAATTGCGATGCCCAAAAGTGCAACTTTAAAAAATGATACCCATTATTTTGCATTGGTTTTAAAGAAAGAAAAAATAAGATTCTTTATTTAGAAAAAGTTTTGTTGGAAGTTGGTGCTACAAATGAAGATTGTATTGAAATTCTAAATCCAGAGGTATTAAAAAATAAGTCTTTTATCAAAAAAGGGATCTCTTTGTTTAGTGAAATTTAATTTTTTAAAATAAGGCTATATCATTTTAATTATTGTTATTTTTATAAAAAAATAAAACATGAAAAAACTAGCCCTTTTTGTAACAATTGTATTTATTTCTTTAAATATTATTGGTCAGGAAACCGAAAAAAAATATCCACAAGATCTTAATAAGAAATATGAATTAAAGCTGAATGCCTTTAATTTAATTGTATTTAATTCTTTAGATGTTTCTTTTGAAAAATTAATTAACAAGGATCTCTCTTTTGGAGTTTCACTTTTTTATAATTTTACAGATATTGTAAATGCTGATGTTTATATTAATAGAAAATTTTCTTTAACACCTTATTATCGTTGGTTTTTTAATGAATCTAGATTCGCAAGAGGTTTTTTTGTTGAGGGATTTGGAATGTTAAACACACAACACGATTATTTTTACAATACTAATAACTCAAGCTCAGTAGAGTATCAAACTGGTTTTGCTTTAGGAATTTCTTTAGGTGGCAAATTTGTAACAAAAAATGGTTTTACTACAGAAGTTCTATTAGGTGTTGGTAGAAATCTTATTTCTGAAAAAAATAGAGATGATTTTATAGATACTAATATTGTAGGTAGGTTTAGCATTTCTTTAGGTTATAGATTTTAAGAGATAATTTAGTAAGTTTGTTATAAATTAAAAACAATGAAAAAAATAATTTTAGTTGCTACATTTTTAATAAGTGCTTTTAGTTACGCACAACAAGAAATTAAATTAGATGTTGCAGATGCTATTGGTATAAGAAGTTTAGAGTTTTCTTATGAAACTTATATTAATGATGTAAGTTCTTTTGGAGTTTCTGCGTTATTTAACCTTACCAAACAAGACGCAAAATTTAGATATAATGAAAACATAATGATGACACCTTATTTTCGTCATTATTTTACCTCAGAAGCACAATGGAATTTCTTTGGAGAAGGTTTTCTGGGAGTCAATACAGGTAAAAAAGAATCTATAGCCGATTCTGGCACTTACGATTTAAAATATACTGATGCTGCTTTAGGAGTTGCTATAGGAAGCAAATACATTGCAGAAGGTGGTTTAACTATTGATGCTTATCTTGGTTTGGGTAGAAATTTATTCGGCTCTAACTCACCAATTTTAGTTCCAAGATTAGGTTTAAATGTTGGTTGGAGATTCTAAAAAAAATAAAAAAGCCAGCTTATGCTGGCTTTTTTATTTTATGATATCACTTCCTCTTTTCTAATTGGAAGATTCTGTATTAAATCTATATATAAGTTTACTTGTTTTTTTAAGTCTTTACGCTCGTAAATAGCATCTAAAAATCCATGTTCTAATACAAACTCAGACTTTTGGAAACCTTCTGGTAGATCTTTACCAGTTGTGTCTCTTACAACTCTTGGGCCTGCAAATGCAATTAATGCGTTTGGTTCTGCAATATTAATATCGCCCAACATTGCATATGATGCTGTTGTGCCACCTGTTGTAGGATCTGTACATAAAGATATGTAAGGTATTTTAACGTCTGCTAATTGCGCTAATTTAGAAGATGTTTTAACCAACTGCATTAAAGATAAGGATGCCTCCATCATTCTTGCACCACCAGATTTAGAAACCATTAAAAATGGTATTTTATTTTTGATTGCATAATCTATAGCTCTTGCTATTTTTTCTCCAACAACAGAACCCATAGAACCTCCAATAAAAGCAAAATCCATAGCTGCAATCACCAAATCTTTCCCTAAAGATTTACCAACTGCTGTTCTTACAGCATCGTTTAATTTTGTTTTTTCTTGTGCTGCTTTTAAACGATCTGGATAATTTTTGGTGTCTTCAAATTTTAATGGATCTTTAGAGGTTAAACTTTCGTTTAATTCTGTAAACTTATTCTCATCAAAAAATAATTCAAAGTATTCTTTACTACCAATTCTTACATGATAACCATCTTCTGGACTTACATATAAGTTTCTTTTTAACTCTTCTGTATCTATAATTTTACCACTTGGGGTTTTATACCACAAGCCTTTGGGTGTATCTTTTTTATCTTCTGTAGAAGTTTGAATACCTTTATCTGTTCTTTTAAACCAAGCCATATTAAGTATATATTTTAATTTTTTGCTTACTTTTTTAAAGCAATAAATGAGCTACAAATGTAAAAGTTTTTTCTTTAAAAATACTTTTTTAAAGCGTGTCTTTATAAAACACAATTGATTTTATTCCTTATTTGTTCATAAAAAAAGCATTTTGATTTTCAATCAAAATGCTTTTTAAATATGTAAAATGTGTGTACTATAAAGTATTTACGTTATTTAAGTCTTCAAAAGCTTTCTTTAAACGCGCTTTAAAAGTTTCTTCTCCTAAACGTAACCATTTTCTAGGATCGTAGTGTTTTTTATTTGGTTGATCTGCTCCTTCAGGGTTTCCAATTTGTGTTGCTAAATAATCTGCTTTTTCTTGCATATAGTCACGAATTCCTTCTGTAAATGCAAATTGTAAATCAGTATCAATATTCATTTTAATAACACCATACCCAATAGATTCTCTAATTTCTTCTAGGGTAGATCCAGATCCACCATGAAATACAAAATCAATGTGATTTTCTTCAACCCCGTATTTCTTTGTAATAAATTCTTGAGAATTTTTTAAGATTTTTGGTGTTAATTTTACGTTTCCTGGTTTGTAAACTCCATGTACGTTACCAAATGCTGCTGCAATAGTAAATTGTGGAGATACTTTTAATAGTTCTTCGTAAGCATAAGCTACTTCTTCTGGTTGTGTGTATAGCTTAGAAACATCTACATCAGAATTATCTACACCATCTTCTTCTCCACCAGTAATACCTAACTCAATCTCTAAAGTCATCCCCATTTTACTCATTCTTGATAAATAGGTTTTACAGATTTCGATATTTTCTTCTAAAGGCTCTTCAGATAAATCTATCATGTGTGAGCTATAGAGAGGTTTTCCTGTTTCTTCGAAATGTTTTTCTGATGCGTCTAATAAACCATCAATCCAAGGTAATAATTTTTTTGCACAGTGGTCTGTATGTAAAATTACTGGCACTCCATAAGCTACGGCTAATTCATGAATGTGTTTTGCACCTGCTACTCCACCAGCAATTGCTGCCTGTTGCCCATCGTTAGAAAGTCCTTTACCTGCGTTAAACTGAGCACCTCCATTAGAAAATTGAATGATTACTGGAGCGTTTAAATCTCTAGCTGTTTCTAAAACGCTATTAATTGTATTAGAACCGGTTACGTTTACTGCTGGTAATGCAAATCCTTTTTGTTTAGCATAGTTAAAGATATCTTGCACTTCTTTACCTGTTGCTACACCTGGCCTTATATTGTGACTCATAAATTGTGTTTTATATTGTTGATTTTTATTGACCTCAAAAATACTAAAAATAGCTGCTTTTAACTTTGTAGTTTACAAAAAATAACGAAAACGTTATAGACTTTAGTTCCAGTTTTATTAAAAAGGGTAGTTGATACCTATATTATAAACAGCACTTCCAAAATTAAAGTTTTTAAACCATTTACCTTGCTCTAAATAAGGTTCGTAAGTTTTAAAACCTACATCAAATCTTAAAACAAAAAAGTTTAAATCGTATCTAACTCCTAGGCCTGAGCCTATGGCAATTTCTTTTAAAGACTCAAGACCACTAAATTTAGATGCATCGTCTATAAATTTAGATCTAGAAATATCCCAAATATTTCCAGCATCTAGAAATAGGGCTCCTTTTAAGCTTCCAAAAAGATTGAAACGATATTCTGCACTAGTTAAAAATTTAAAACTTCCTACGTTAAATTCTAATCCAGTGTTTCTACTACCAGGTCCTAACTCATAAGTTTGCCACGCTCTAATATCATTAGAACCACCTGCAAAATAACTTCTTGTAAATGGTATATCTGAATTATCATAAGTAATAATTGCGCCTAAAAAAGATCGAATCCCAAAAACAGCGTTTAATCCAACGTCCCAAAAACGTTTGTATTCTATATCTGTTTTAAAATATTGCGCTAAAGGAATTTTAAACAAGGTTTTTTTACCATTTGCATTATAATTATTTGACAATAAACCCAATAAATTACCTGAATTTGCAACTCTCGCTTTAAAAAAGGTAAAATTATTGTCTTTAAAATCTATTTGGTTATTATATGTATATGAATAAGCAATTATTGGTATTAAAAAATCTGAAGTAACTATGTTATACCTGTTCTGAATATTTAATACAGTGTCATAATCATCAGGATTTGTTGTTTGAAAACCTGTATTATTAGCCTCAACCTCTCTAATAAAATTTAACGCCTCAGTAGATTGCACATTTAAATCTGTAGATAAAGGAGAAAAATTAGTGCCATTGATTGCATCGTAATTTTGGCCAACAGTATTTAGATTTCTAAATTCTGAACTATAAATATCGAAAAAACGATTTACGTTTAAATTTTGAATATACTGTGTGTTAAAAATCTCTAACTGCATGGTTTTTTTACGATTATACTGCCACCTATAATCAGATAAAAAGGTAAAAGTTTGCCTATCTAAACCAATATTTTTTTGAAAACTAGAACCTAAAGAAAATAAAGTTCTTGGATTCATTCTCTTTGGCACTAATTTGTTTAATCCAAAAGGGGCTAAAAATCTTGGTATTTCTAAAGATGCGTCTGCACCAACCTCCCAACCAGGGCCATTTTGGGCATTAAAGTAAGAACCTAAAAAAGAAAATTTTAATATTTCTGCGCCTTTAAATGCATTTCTATTGGTTAATGAAAACTTTGCAGAAGTACCAATTTCTCTAATATTAGAGTGTGTTAACTCTGTTTCGAAACCTAAAGTGTATTTATCTCTTGGAGACAATTTTAGATTCATTTTGAAAGCATCATCTGTACCAGAAATTGGAATAAATTCTATAATAGTAGACTTAAAATTTTTAAGTGATTTTAAGTGGTTTCTGGTTAAATTACTTAAAGTGTCTTTATAAATATCACCTGGGTTAAAAAAGATAGACTGTGCTAAATACTTAGGGTTGTATTTTAATTTTTGATGCGCTAAAAAATTGATTCCTTTGTATTGTAGGGTATCTTGATATACTTTGCCTTTTTGCGTGTAAGAATAATCTGTTACAACATTGATTTCTTTTATTGTATGTACTTTATAATCTCTTTTAACAAATTTATTGTTTACTTCTTTAAAACGATCTTTCGCTATTAAAAACGCTACATTTATTTTATGGTCTGTTCTAGTAGAATCTACATAAAAGCCTAATGCAGCTTCAGAAAAATAATAAACACCATTGTTTTTAAAGAGTTTAACTATGTTTTTGGCTTCGTTTCTAAAAAGTTCATCATTGTATTGAGCTCCTTTTTTTAATAAACTTGTTGTTTTAGAAGCTTTATAGATAGAATCTAAAACAGGCGATTCTATATGTACTTTTATCGTATCTAATAAAGTAGGTTTTCCTAAAGTTACATGATAGTCTACAGTGGCTTTTTTATTACCATCCCTATTAATGGTTTCCTTTACTTTAGAATCGAAATATCCTTTATTTTTATAATAAGCCCATAAATTATCTGCGGTTCTTTTTACTTTATTTTCGTTAACTATAACTGGGCTATCATAACTTAAAAACCAATTATTTAAGTTTATAAATGTGTTTGCGTAGGCAATACTTTGTTTTTCTGAAAAAATATTTTTTATAAATTTATATTTATTAGGATTTTCCTTTCCCCACTCTGATGGGGTTTTTGACTTATCATGATTGCCTAAATTATGAAAATACAAGCCAAAAGGTAAATTTAAAAACCTGGAATTGGGTTTTTGAAGAATATACTTCTGAAGCTCTGAGCTTTTATTTCTAACACTGTC
Organism: Polaribacter sp. YIW18; assembly: GCF_057219325.1. Classification (NCBI taxonomy): domain Bacteria; kingdom Pseudomonadati; phylum Bacteroidota; class Flavobacteriia; order Flavobacteriales; family Flavobacteriaceae; genus Polaribacter; species Polaribacter sp. YIW18. The sequence goes on from NZ_JBXVVE010000008.1 coordinate 44,410, forward strand.
CACATAAATATAATTTTGTGTAAGCATGTGTTTATCTTCTGCAACATGTTTTGTAGAGTTACATGCGCTTAAAAACAAAAAGAATAAAAAGTAAAAAGAAAGTTTTTTCATTACTTTAGCAATACATTCAACCTCAAAAATAACATTTTTCAAGCGTTTATTTATAAATAGATACATTTAATGAGTATTTCTAAAAATCAACTAAAATTAATAACAAGTTTATCGCAAAAAAAGTATAGAGAAAAGCATCAATTATTTATTGCTGAAGGTATAAAAGTGGTAAACGAATTGCTAAATTCTAACTTTACAGTATATAGCCTATTTTGTACCGAAAATTTTGAAACAATGACAGCTGTAGATAAAATTACAATTGTTTCCGAAAATGAGTTAAAAAAAATTAGCTCTTTAAAAACGCCAAATAAAGTTTTAGCTTTATTTAAAATACCCGAAAAAAAATCACCTAAAAGTTCAGGTTTAATTGTTGCTTTAGATGTTATAAACGATCCGGGAAACCTGGGTACCATTATTCGTTTATGCGATTGGTTTGGTGTGCAACAATTAATTTGCTCTAAAGATACTGTAGATTGCTATAATAACAAAGTTGTACAAGCAAGTATGGGCTCTTTAACTAGAGTTACCATCAATTATGTAGACTTATATGATTATTTAAAGGATTCAAAATTACCTGCTTTTATTGCAGATATGAATGGAGAAAATGTTTACAAAAGCGACTTACCTAAAGAAGGTGTTTTAATAATGGGAAATGAAGCTAATGGGGTTTCTGAAACAATTAAAAAATTAATTTCTCATACAATTTCTATCCCAAGATTTGGAGAAACACAAGAAACCGAAAGTTTAAATGTAGCGACTGCTACTGCAATTTTATTGAGTGAGTTTTCTAGAAATAAAATTTAAAAATCTTAAACTTTAAATTTACTCGAAAGCAAAGTTTAAAAATATACCTCTAGTTCCCATAAAATTAATAGGTGATGTCCATTGACTGTTTGGATCATCATCGTATTTAATTTCGTTGTTAAATGCAAAAAAACCACGAATGGAAGGAGAAAATTTAAAGTAATACAAGTAAAAATCTAGACCTATACCAACTTCGTACATAAAGTTGTGGGTTGTCATTCTAAATTGTCCTGCAGAGTTATCATCTTGATTTGCCTCGTTACTAGAAAAGTTGTAGTTGTAAGAAACACCCGTTAATAAATAAGGACGTATATTTTTATACCTATCTGTACTAAATTTAAAAACCAACGGTATGTGTAAATAAGTAGATCCAATTTCTCTAATACTATCTTGTGGGTTAGATGATGTGTTTAGATGATTGAACAGTATTCTTTTAGAATTACTTACCAAACCTGGTTCTAGACGTAAATTTAAGTTTTTATGTAATTTGAAATCTGCTATTAAACCCACATTAAAACCTGCTGTTGGTTCTACTGTTATGTTGGCATCTGTAACATTACTTTCTCTTAGGTTTAGTTTAAAATCGTTTTGATTTATCCCAAAATAAAAACCATAATGCAAAGGTTTTCTATCAAAAGTAGGTAAATATTCTACACGTTCACTTTGCGCATAAAATGAAATGCTTGTTATCAAAAAAAAAGAAAAAAAAAGACTTCTTTTACTCATAATTACTTACGTGCTGTGTAAATTGTAGCAACACCAAAAGTTACAGGATTATCTTCTGTATATGTAAACCCATTTTTTCTCAAAATATTGTTAAAGGACTCTCCAAAAGGAAAAGAATTTGCAGTTTCAGACAAATAAGAATAAGCTGCTTTATCTTTAGAGAATAATTTACCAACTATTGGCAAAAATACACTTGTATATAATTTATAACCTTGTTTGAATGGAAATTTTGTTGGGTTTGAAGTTTCTAAAATTACCAAAACACCAGTAGGTTTTAAAACTCTAGCAATTTCTTTTAAACCTTTATCTAAGTTAGCAAAATTCCTAACGCCAAAAGAAACTGTAATGGCATCAAAAGTATTGTCTTCAAATGGCATTTCTTCAGAATCTCCAACTACCATTTCTATTTTATCTGATAGCTTTGCTCTAGCTATTTTTTGCTTGCCAACTTCTAACATACCTTCAGATATATCTAAACCAACAATTCTATCTGGGTTTAAATTAGACATCATTAATGCTAAATCTCCAGTACCAGTTGCAATGTCTAAAATTTGTTTTGGATTGTTTTTGCTAACAATTTCAACAACTTTTTTACGCCATTTTACATCAATCCCTAACGAAATTACTCTATTTAAACCATCGTAATTACCAGAAATAGTATCAAACATTTGTGCTACCTGTTCTTTTTTACCTAATGCTGAATCTTTGTATGGGTTTATTTTTTCTGCTGACATATTGTTTTGGTTTCGGCTTAAACTTGTTTTTAACCATTTATTGCCACAACTTCATTAATTTGATTGGGCAACATTTCTTTTAACAAATTTTCTATTCCGTTTTTTAAAGTTGCTGTAGATGATGGGCAACCACTGCAAGCACCTTGTAAAATTACGCTTACTACTTTGTTTTGCTCATCATAAGATCTAAAGGCAATATTACCTCCATCACCGGCTACTGCTGGTTTTATATATTCGTCTAAAATATCTACAATTTGTGCTGCAGTACCTTCTAAAGCTATGGTTGGTTTTACAGCCTTATTTTCTGCTGATGTGATAGCTTCTTCTTTTGGTAATTCTTTAATGATAATTTTACCTGCTGCTAAATATTCTCTTATAAAAGTTCTTACTTCTCCGTAAACCTCATCCCATTCTACCATATCATATTTTGTAATAGATATGTAATTGTCTGAGATAAAAACTTGTTTTACAAACGGAAAATTAAAAATAGCTTGCGCTATAGGCGATGACGCACTTGCTTCATCTATATTTTTAAATTCTACATCTGTTTGTGTTAATGCTTTATTGGTACCAAACTTCATTACTGCTGGGTTTGGCGTAACTTCTGCATATACTTCTATAGCTTCTTTTTTAGAGGTTGTTTGCTCGTTTACAACTGCGTTACCATTATTTATATAAGCTGCTATTTGTTCTCTTACTTCTTCTTGAACCTCTTCCCACTCCACGATATCAAAGCGTTGTATGGCAATAAAATTGGCGGTTACAAATACCTTTTTTACAAATGGTAAATAAAACAATTGTTGTGCTAAAGGAGAGTTTTTAGCTTCATCTATATTATTAAATTCGTAACTACCTCCATTAATTAAAACACTAGTACTGTTGTATTTAATAATAGTATTATTGGTTGTTTCTTGTATTGTTATTTTAGTTTCTGACATCTGCTAAAAATTGAATTGCAAAATTAAGGCAAAAAAGATAAATACTATTGTATAATTGAGATAAACTTTAAGACGTTACTTTAATGATTTTTTACAACCATTTAAGTAACGTCTTAATCATAAATTTTGTTTATTTTTTTATAGATTGATGGTTACAGTACCTGTAAAAACTTTATTACTAATTGCCAACTCTGTAGAATTTACAGAGGGAAACTGTGGGTACGAATTATAGAAAGCGGTTCTGTTATTATCGCTGTAAGAAAAATCTATTTTAAAGTTACCAAAGTTATAACCTCCACCAAAAGAATAGCCCTGTAAATTATCTGAATCTAAAGCTGTTTTTAATGGATCTTGTTCAAATTTATAACCTCCTCTAACGCTAAATCTATCAAAACGCCATTCTGTACCAATATTTAATGCATAGACATTTCTTAACTCATTTTGAAAAAACTGATTTTCTCCAGAAAAATCTGCATCAGATAAATTCATATTTGTAAAGTTTTTGTTTGAATAATCTACACTTAACAAACCACTTTTACCAAAAATTAAGGCAGCACTTGCTGTTAATTTACTTGGTGTTTTTAGCCTATAAATAAAATTTTGAGACGGAAAATTTCCTCCAGCAGTATTATCGTATATAACATTGTCATTACTTACAACAATTTCTGTATCGCCCATATAACCTTCATTATTTACAATATTAGATTCTTCTAAAACTTCTGTAAACCATGTGGGTGTTTGGTAAGACAAACCAAATCTAAAGTTTTTACTTGCTTTGTATATAAAACCGGCGTTTAAAGAAACTCCTGCACCAGTTACAAAATTTTCTTGATACAAATTAGCATCTAATGTATTACCATTTCCATCATTATTGAACTCTGTTAAAGTAGCACGTTGTCTAAAATTTAAATCGTAAAAATTTAAACCACCACCTACATATAATTTATTTTGATGAACCGCAGAAAAAGCTACGCTTACTTCATTTAATTCGCCTGTGTAATTATTCCGAAAACGTTGTTCTTCTGCTACATTATAATCTATCGTTGGTGTATTATTATCTAAAGGAAAATCTCTAAAAGTTGCAATACCACTATTACCAACAGCACTAAACCCGTTGTTATAATCTTTTTTCATTCTATAATTAAAACCTATGGCAAATTTTTCCCATTCAGAATTATAAGCACTTCTAAAAACTAATACTGCACCCGCTTGCGTTAAATTTAAAAATTGGTTTTGGTTATTTCTAGAAGTACCATAATAATTACTAATAATATCTGTATTTCTAGAATTAAAACTACCAGAAAAAGCACTATTATTAAAAACAGCTATACCTGCTGGGTTTATATTTATTGAAGAAATATCTCCACCTAATGCTCCAAAAGCACCACTCATAGACGTAAAACGTGCTGTACCATTTGCATCATTTTCAGAGAACAATAATGCCAAATCTTGATATCCTAATGATTGCGAAAAGGATGTAAGAGTTACTGCGAACAAAATCGCAAACGTTATTAATTTTTTCATTTTTATGCTTTAATAGATTATAATTAAATGTTTAATTTCTTCTTCTAGATGAAGATGAACTTCTTGTAGAAGAACTTCTACTACTTGTTGCTCTTGAAGAAGAGCTACTAGAAATTGAAGGCCTGTATGAACTAGTGCTTCTTGTAGAACTAGTACTTCTTCTAACAGAACTAGATGTAGAAGGCTTGTAAGTACTTCTACTATTAGTAGCATTTCTATTAACACTACTTATATTATTGGTTCTTCTAGAACTAGATGAAGAACCCCTAGAACTGCCCGAACTTCTTCTTGTAGAAGATGAACTTCTTCGTGTACTAGAAGATGATCTTCTAGTTGTATTACCAGAGCTTCTTCCAGTGGTTGACGAACTTCTTCTTGTTGTAGTAGAACTTCTCCTAGTTGGATTAACAGTTCTAGAGTTCCTCCTTACAGTAGATGAATTATACCTAGAAGTACTTGTACTTCTTCTTGAACTTATAGGAGATCTTCTAGTAGTAACTCCATTTCTTCTTGTACTATTATTATAGGCAACTCTTCTTCCAAAAGTTGTATTTCTAATATATCTATCATTAAATCTATTATTTCTATCCCAGTTGTTATAACCTCTGTTCCAACCCCAATTGTTCCAGCCCCAGCCTAAAGCAAAGTTGTTATGGTATGGGTACCAATAAGGATTCCAGCCCCATCTATTTCTAAATCTCCAATCATTCCAACCCCAATGATTCCATCCGAAGTTATTATAGCCCCACATTCCAAAAGCTGGATTGTAAAAATTATTCCAGTATGGATCTACAACATTTACATTTACAATAACGTCATTAGAGTTATTTCCCCAAGATGGGTTTGTATTATAATTTAAACCATCTTCTACATATAAAGTATCTGCAGTATGATATGTATCTACGTCTGTAAAAATATCATTATTATTTACATTCTCTAAACGCTCAAGTTCTTGTGTAAAATAATTAGTGTTGTAGTCTTCATATTCTCTTTCATTTACAACAATAACTTTTTTTGTGGGTCGGTCATCTCCATAAATACCATCATCATTATATACACTTTGATAAGTACCACAAGAAACAAGCAACAAATTTGCTATTATAAATAATGCTACTGAATTAAATCTGTTATTTTTATGTGATAATTTCATATTTTTTTGTTTTAAGAGAAACAGTAACGAAATAAATGTTATCAAAAAATTAAAACTTTACTTGGTCTATAACCTTTTTGTAGTAGTTTTGCATTGATTTTGCGGGACACAAAAACTATATAACATTAATTTCAGTATAAATATAACAACATTTGTGCCAAACTTTTAATTATGGGTAAACATTTAACAAAAAGAACAGAAGACTATTCTAAGTGGTATAATGAGCTAGTTGTAAAAGCAGATTTAGCAGAAAACTCGGCTGTAAGAGGCTGTATGGTAATAAAACCCTATGGTTTTGCTATTTGGGAAAAAATGCAAGCTGAACTAGATAAAATGTTTAAAGAAACAGGTCATGAAAATGCTTATTTTCCGCTTTTTGTACCCAAAAGTTTGTTTGAAGCTGAAGAAAAAAATGCAGAAGGTTTTGCAAAAGAATGTGCTGTTGTTACACATTATAGACTACAAAATGATCCTGATAATGAAGGGAAATTAAGAGTAGATCCAGAAGCAAAATTGGAAGAAGAATTAGTAGTTAGACCAACATCAGAAGCTATTATTTGGAATACATATAAAGGATGGATACAGTCTTATAGAGACTTACCTCTGTTAATAAACCAATGGGCAAATGTTGTACGTTGGGAAATGAGAACACGTTTATTTTTAAGAACTGCAGAATTTTTATGGCAAGAAGGTCACACAGCACATGCAACCAAAGCAGAAGCTGTTACAGAAGCTAAACAAATGCAGGAAGTTTATGCAGCGTTTGCAGAAAACTTTATGGCAATGCCTGTAATTAAAGGTATTAAATCTGATAGTGAACGTTTTGCTGGAGCAGAAGACACCTATACAATAGAAGCGTTGATGCAAGATGGTAAAGCATTACAAGCAGGAACAAGTCACTTTTTAGGTCAAAATTTTGCCAAAGCTTTCGATGTAAAATTTACTTCTAAAGAAGGAAAACAAGAACATGTTTGGGCCACTTCTTGGGGTGTATCCACACGTTTAATTGGTGGTTTAATTATGACGCATTCTGATGATGCAGGTTTGGTTTTACCTCCAAAATTAGCACCAATACAAGTTGTAATTGTGCCAATTTATAAAGGTGAAGACCAGTTAGAAGAAATTTCTAAAAAAGTACATGTTTTTACAAAAGAATTACGCAAAAAAGGCATTTCTGTAAAGTTTGACAACAGAGATACTTTTAGACCTGGTGCAAAATTTGCTGAATATGAGTTAAAAGGAGTGCCTGTTAGAATTGCTATTGGAAAAAGAGATTTAGAAAATAACACTGTAGAAATTGCTAGACGAGATACTTTTGAAAAACAAACAGTATTGCAAGACAATTTAGTAAATGTTGTGAGTTCTCTATTAGAAGAAATTCAGGAAAACTTATTTCAAAAAGCAATAGACTTTAGAAAAGAACATACTACTGTTGTAGATAATTTTAAAGAATTTGAAAAAGCGATAAAAAAGAAAGGTGGTTTTGTATCTGCTCATTGGGATGGTACTGAGGAGACAGAAAATCGAATAAAAGAATATACAAAAGCAACCATTAGATGCATACCAAATGACACTAAAGAAGAAAACGGAACCTGTGTTTTAACAGGAAAACCATCAACAAAAAGAGTGCTTTTTGCAAAGGCATATTAATTTTTTAAAAAAAATTAAAAAATAATTGCAGAATTTAAAAAACGTTGTATATTTGCATCCGCAATTGAGAGATATTTAATTGTTATGGTCCGTTCGTCTAGGGGTTAGGACGCCAGGTTTTCATCCTGGTAACACGGGTTCGATTCCCGTACGGACTACAAAGTTTTAATAAAAAAACGAATAAAAGAAATTATGGCAAATCATAAGTCAGCATTAAAAAGAATTAGAAGTAACGAAGCTAAAAGGTTACGTAATAAATATCAGCATAAAACTACAAGAAATGCTGTAAGAGACTTACGTTCTATTGAAGATAAGAAAGATGCAGCAGGAAAATTAAACACTGTTATTTCTATGTTAGATAAATTAGCAAAAAACAACATTATTCATAAGAATAAGGCTGCTAATTTAAAATCTAAATTAACAAAACATGTTGCTGCATTGTAGTAACAAATAAAATTATTATAATTTAAAAGCTCTGAATTTAATTCAGAGCTTTTTTTGTAGTAGTATTTTTAAAAAACCACAAATTACCAATCGTAATTTTTATGTGCATCTAATCTAATAAATATAAACAGTAAGATAGTAAAACCCCAAAGCGATGAACCACCATAGCTAAAAAACGGTAAAGGGATTCCTACAGTTGGCAACAAACCTATCACCATACCAATATTAACAATTACATGAAAAAAGAGAATTGAAGCTAGACCATAGCCATAAATTCTACCAAACTTATTGGTGTGTGTATCTGCTAAATAAATAATTCGATAAAGCATTAGCATAAATAATAAAATTACAGAGGTTGTGCCAAGAAACCCCCACTCTTCTCCTATAACACTAAATATGTAATCTGTATGTTGTTCTGGTACAAAATCTCCCTGAGTTAAATCTCCTTTTAAAAAGCCTTTACCTGTAAAACCACCAGAACTAATTGTTAATTCTGATTGATACGAATTGTACCCAATACCTTGATTGTCTTTTTTAAGACCTAAAAGTATCTCGAAACGATCTCTATGATGCTGTTTAAATAGATTGTTATAAGTGAAACCTGTACCTAAAATAAAAATACCTATTATTAAATATATACCTAATATTTTATACCAATTAAAACGAAAAAATCGCTTTCCCCCTCTATATAACGCATACCCTGAAAATAGAGTAATGATAGAAAACAAGGAAACTAAAACCCATTTGACACCCAATAGAATTGTTAAGAGAAACAAGACAATTATAGCAACACCTAGTAAAATGTAATTTAAGGTTAAACCTTCTCTATTTAAAACAAAAAAGAAGGCAAAATAAATTATGGCAGAACCTGCATCTGGCTGCAACATGATTAAAAAAGCTGGTATAAATATAATGACAAAAGCCTTTATTTGATTTTTAATCAACTTAAAATTATATTGTCTATCACTTAATAATTTTGCCACAGCTAGGGCTGTAAAAGCTTTTACAAATTCTGAAGGCTGCAAACCAATTACACCGAAATTATACCAAGAAGTTGCGCCATTTATTTTTTTTCCGAAAAGAAACAATCCAACAAGAGAAATCAATGAAACAACATAGAGAACACTTGCAAATTTTTCGTAAAATTTAGCGTTAAAAAAAAGAATTATAATAATTAAAGGAATTGCTAAACAGATAAAAATAAGTTGTTTCCCATATTTTGTAGAAAAACTTAACAAAGGTTCAATATCTTCTGTTTTAGAAGCCGAATAAATATTTAGCCAACCAAAACCAACCAAAACAGCAAAGATAAGTACTAAAAACCAATCTATACCTGCAAAAATATTATTTCGTTCCTGACGCAATTTCTTTAGTTTTTGGTATTAATTTATCGTATTCTGATTGTAAGCTCATTGCGAACATATTTTGCTCTCTATATTTTGTTTTTTCAGAAATCTCTCCATTTAAATACTTTTCTATCAATAAACTTGTAATTGGTGCAGCAATTGTAGAGCCATAACCACCATTTTCTACAAAGATAGCAAGGGCAATTTTTGGATTTTTCTTAGGAGCAAAAGCTACTAAAATAGAATGATCTGCTAATTGTTCTTTTACACCATTTATAATAGCAAAATTTTCTGAGGTCCCTGTTTTTCCGCAAATTTCAATTCCTTTTACTTGACTCCATTTACCTGTTCCTGTTTTAAATACCTCGTGCATTGCTTCAACTACAGGATTAAAATGCTCTTTAGCTATGGTGGTTTGTTTTTTTACAGTATAATCAGCTTGTGTAATAGGAGAATTATTAACTTTTTTTAAAATATGAGGTGTGTAAAAATAACCTCTATTAGCAATTGCAGCTGTAAAGTTTGCCAATTGTATGGGGGTTGTTAAAACTTCTCCTTGCCCAATTGCATTCGATATTGTTGAAGAACCATTCCATCTGTAATTTAATCTTGCATCGTAATAATCTCCGCTAGGAATTAGCCCTGGACTTCCAGCGGGTAAATCATATCCTAAATAATTGCCCAAACCAAAACTTTTTACATGTTTACTCCAATTATTTAAACCTTTGGTTGGTTGGTTGTTTTTTTCTACGATTCTTTTATAAGTATTAGAAAAATAACTATTACAGGATTTTGCTATGGCAGTAGTTAGAAAAATTTTTCTTCCATAAATCTCACAATGACACTTCATGTATTCATTTTTTCTGCCTCCGTATCTATAGCCACCATTACAGTAAACTCCAGTATTTTTATTAATAACACCTTCTTGTAAACCAATTAAGGCATTCATCATTTTAAATGGAGAACCAGGAGGGTACGCTGCTAATAAGCCTCTATCATATGCAGGTCTACTAATAGTGTCATTAAATAAAAGTACCGAATTTTTTGATCGTTTTCTACCTACTAGCATGTTTGGATTGTAGGTAGGGGCTGTTACCAAAGCTAAAATCTCTCCAGAAGAAGGTTCTATTGCTACAATACCACCTCTTTTACCTTTCATTAATTTTTGTGCATACTGCTGTAATTCTATATCTAAAGTTAAAGTTAGATCCTTTCCATTTTCTGCTAAAGTGTCTTGCTCTCCATTTTTATAAGAACCTGTAACTTTATTTAAATTATTTCTTTTAAAATATTTTTTGCCTTTTCTACCTCTTAAATACTGTTCGTATTGTTTTTCTATGCCGTCTTTACCTATTAATTCACCGGCTTGGTAGTAATCACTTTTTTTTGCCAAAGCTTCATTTACTTCGCCAATATACCCTAAAACATTAGCCGCAGCATTTATAGGGTAGTCTCTTATAATTCTTTTTTGAATGTAAAAACCTTGAAAATTATGTAACTTTTCTTGTAGAAAGGCAAAATCTTCTTTTGCTAGTTGCTTTAAAAAAACAGAAGATAAATAAGGTGCATAATTGTTCGCTTTTTCAAATCTATGTAAAAAATCTTCTTTAGAAATTCTTAAAAGATTACAAAACTCTAGGGTATCTAATGGTTGTACTTGATTGGGTTGCACCATAACATCATAAGAAAGTTGATTTGCCACCAATAACTTTCCGTTTCTATCGTAAATATATCCACGTTCTGGATAATCGTACTCGACTTTTACTGCAGCACTGTGGATGGGATCATAATTATCTCTACTTAAAATTTGAAGTTGAAATAAACGTCCTATAAAAACCAAACACACAACTGTGATTAGAAAATAAAGTAAAAAACCTTTTTTCATTATTGTTTTTTAGTAAAAATAAACGTTGCTATGAAATATAATAATAACGTAAAAACACTTGAAAAAAGTGTATTTAATAATACGTTAGTAATATTTTGAAAACTAAAGTTAGCAAAAGTAAATAAGATAAAATGATGAATTATTGTTAAAGTTACCACATAGTTAAAAACTTTACCAAAAGACTCTGTATGAATATCGAAAAATGGATAATCTGCCTCGTATTTTCTAAAATATAACTTTATAAAAAACAATCTAACATAAGCAATAAATAAGATTGCAAATGCATGTATACCTCCAGAATCTGAAAATATATCTAAACCTAAACCTAGTAAAAAAGCTAACAATAAAAATAAGAATCTGTTTTTATTTAAAGGGAATAAAAACACAAAAGCAATATATAAATAAGGATTTACGTAACCTAAAAACAAAATATTATTTAATACAAATACTTGTAAAAATAATAGAATTAAAAACAATAGTGTAAAATAGACTATTTTATTCATTGTTTGTATTTTCTAAAGTTTCTAACTCTAATTTATGTAAGTTTTTAATTACATAAACTGGTCCCAAATTACTCATATCATTAAACAACTTAACATCTATACTATTATTTACAGTACTTGTATTATTGACTTTGATGACAGACCCAATTAAAATTCCCTCTGGAAAAATAGCAGACCTACCTCCTGTTTCTATGGTATCGCCTACTTTTATAGGCGCTTGTCTTGGTATATCTGTAAGCTGAACAACATTGTAGTTTTCTCCATTCCATTTTAACGACCCAAAGTAGCGGTTGTTTTTTAAACGCGCGTTTATACTACTATTTTTATTTAAAATTGATTGCACCCGTGTATAATTACTAGTAGAATTATCTGTAATTCCAATAATTCCTTTACTATTTATAACCGCCATTTCTCTTTGTAAACCTTGCTTTTTACCCTTATTTATAGTTAAAAAGTTAAAAGCATTTGCATAACTATTTTTTATAATATCTGCATTTAAAAAGGTATATTTTTGAAAATACAAAGTAGCGTCTACTATAGCGGAGTCTTTATTTAAGCTTACAATATTTTTAAGCTCTAACAGATTTCGTAAGTGCGTATTTTCCTCTAGAAGAATTTCATTTTCTGACTTTAAACTAAAGTAATCAGAAATGTTGGCAACTTGAGAATATAATCCACCAGAAATGGCATTAGCAGAATTTACAAACTTACTTTTTTGAAAACTAAGATTATTAAACGTAATTGCTAAAGCAATGAATTGCAACAACAAAAAGAATAAAAAATATTTAAACTTTTGAAAAAAGTAAATAAGTTGTTGCATTTTTTAAACGAGTAGGTTTTTATTTCATTAATACATTTTTGTATTTATCTAACTCTTTTAAAGCAATACCTGTACCACGAACCACAGCTCGTAAAGGGTCTTCTGCTACATAAACTGGTAAATCTGTTTTACGAGATAACCTTTTATCTAACCCCCTTAACATAGAGCCACCTCCTGCTAAATAAATACCTGTATTGTAAATATCAGCAGCTAGTTCTGGTGGTGTTTTAGACAAAGTTTCCATGACAGCGTCTTCTATTCTAAGAATAGATTTGTCTAGAGCTTTTGCAATTTCTCTATAAGAAACTTGTACTTGTTTTGGTTTACCACTTAGTAAATCTCTACCTTGAACTAACATGTCTTCTGGCGGATTTTCTAAATCTTCTGTAGCTGCACCAATACTTATTTTTATTTTTTCTGCGGTAGTTTCCCCAACATATAAGTTATGTTGCGTACGCATATAATACATAATGTCGTTGGTAAATAAATCTCCCGCCACTTTTACAGATTGATCACAAACAATACCTGCTAGAGCAATTACAGCAATTTCTGTTGTACCTCCACCAATATCTATAATCATATTTCCTTTTGGCTCCATTATATCTACCCCAACACCAATTGCAGCTGCCATCGGTTCGTAAATTAGATAAATTTCTTTGGCATTCATGTGCTTTGCAGAATCACGAACGGCTCGTTTTTCTACTTCTGTAATTCCAGAAGGAATACAAATTACCATACGCAAAGCTGGTGGAAACAACTTCTTTTTAATTGATGGAATTTGCTTTACAAACTCTTTAATCATCTCTTCAGAGGCCTGAAAATCTGCAATTACACCGTCTTTTAACGGACGAATTGTTTTGATGTTTTCATGGGTTTTTCCTTGCATTAAATTGGCTTCTCTACCAATTGCAATGATTTTTCCGCTAATTCTATTTCTTGCAACAATTGAAGGACTGTCTATAACCACTTTTCCATTGTGAATTATCAACGTGTTTGCAGTCCCTAAATCAATCGCAATATCTTCCGTCATGAAATCAAAAAAACCCATAAAATATCTTTGTTGTATTATTTTAACTACTGTATTACAAACTTACTAAATTTCTGATTGTAAATACACTATAAATTATTAATGTTTAAAATGTCTTGTACCTGTCATTACCATAGACAAATTATTCTCATTACAATAATCTATACTTAATTGATCTTTTATAGATCCACCAGGTTGTATTACACTTTTTACACCAGTCTTGCCAGCAATTTCTACACAGTCTGGAAATGGAAAAAATGCATCACTTGCCATTACTGCACCATTTAAATCAAATTTAAAACTAGTTGCTTTTTCTATGGCTTGGTTTAAAGCGTCTACTCTACTTGTTTGTCCTGTACCACCTGCTAATAACTGTTTGTTTTTTACTAAAATAATGGTATTTGATTTTGTGTTTTTACAGAGTTTAGATGCAAACAACAAATCTTCTAACTGGCTATCTGTTGGCTTATGGTTGGTTACGTATTTTAAATCTTCTAATTGATCTGTTACGTTGTCTTTATCTTGTACTAAATTACCATTTAAACAAGTTCTTATTGTTGTTTTTGGTAAGGCAACATCTTTCTGAATTAATATAATTCTATTCTTTTTTCCCTTTAAAATTGATAAAGCTTCATCTGAATAACTTGGCGCAATAACTACCTCACAAAATAAGGTATGAATTTCTTCTGCAGTTGCAGCATCAATTTGTGTGTTTGCAATTAAAATACCACCAAAAGCAGAAACTGGATCTCCAGCTAAAGCATCTACATAGGCTTGTTTTATAGTATCTCTTTGAGCAAAACCACAAGCATTATTGTGTTTTAAAATGGCAAAAGTTGGTGCTTCTCCTTTAAATTCTTCAATTAAATTTACAGCAGCATCTACATCTAGTAAGTTGTTATAACTTAATTCTTTACCATGCAACTTATCAAACATATCTTCTAAATCGCCAAAGAAATATCCTTTTTGATGAGGGTTTTCACCATAACGTAAAACTTGTGCTTTTGTTTCGCTAACTTTTAACGCTGGTTCTTCGTCTGCATTAAAATAATTAAAAATTGCAGTATCGTAATGAGAAGAAATATTGAAAGATTTTGCTGCAAATTTCTTTCTTTGAGCAATAGTAGTTTTTCCTTTACTTTCTGATAAGATTGTTAGAAAATCATCATATTGATCCATAGAAGAAACAGTAAACGTATCTTTAAAGTTTTTAGCTGCGGCTCTAATTAAAGAAATACCGCCAATATCTATTTTTTCTACAATATCTTGCTCAGAAGCGCCAGAAGCTACTGTTTTTTCAAACGGATATAAATCTACAATTACCAGATCTATTTGCGGAATATCATATTCTTTTAACTCAGCAACATCACCTGCGTGATCTTGTCTGTTTAAAATACCACCAAAAACTTTTGGATGTAATGTTTTTACTCTACCTCCTAAAATAGAAGGATAAGAAGTAACATCTTCTACTGGAACAACAGAAATACCAAGATCTTTGATAAATTTCTCTGTACCTCCTGTAGAATAAATTGTTACGTTTAATTCGTTTAACTTTCTCACAATTGGCTCTAAACCATCTTTGTGAAATACTGAAATTAATGCAGATTTAATTATTTTTGAAGTGCTCATTTAGTGTTGTGTTGTTAAGCACACAAATTTAGTAAATTGAACCTACTAAGACAATAAAAGATAGTAACAAAAATCAAAAGTAATTAACATCTATTGCACTTACACTTTTGTTTTAAAGTTTTCTACCAAAGGTGAATAGTTTCTCACTTATTTTTTCTTTTTTGCCTATGGTAAATATTATAAATCTATAACTTTATTATAAAATTGTTGACACTTTTTTACATACGTATTCTAAAAGTTCTTCGTCCTTTGTTGTAAAAGTGTTTGCTGTATTTGAATCTATATCTATTTGTCCAATATTTTCTCCATTTACAAAAATAGGAATTACAATTTCTGATTTCACCTTCCAACCACAAGAAATGTAGTTATCTTGCTCTGAAACATCTTGTACCACAAAGTTCGTATTAGAAACTGCTACTTGCCCACAAATACCTTTTCCAAAAGGAATAATAGTATGCGCTGTTTCTTCGCCTGTATATTGTGCTAATTTCAGCTCTTCTTTATCATCATTTTTAAAATAAAAACCTACCCAATCATAATAAGAAATTTCATTTTCCAACAAGTCGCAGATTGCCTGTAACCTATTACTTACGTTTGTTTTTTCTGCAATAATTGTTGCTACTTTATTTTTTAAAATATCAATTTCCATTTTTGTATCTTCATTTAATAAATAAGTTGCAAATTTAAATGATTTTCTATTGTAAAAAGACATGAAAACACCCTCATTTTGTAATAAAATTTCCTATAAATATATATTGTAATTCGAAATTTGTAAATTTGTATCATTAATGAAAAAAGCGTTTACTAAAATAACATCTTTATTACTAGCCCTTTTAGTACTACTTTCTACCTTTTCTTTTACGGTAGAGACGCATTATTGTGGCGATTTTTTAATGGATATTTCTTTTATTGGTCATGCTGATGATTGTGGTATGGAAATGGAAAAAAAATCATTTTACAAAAAGAAAAACTGCTGTAAAGACGAGGTAATAACTGCAAAAGGGCAAGATGAGTTACAACAATTTAATGAGTTAAAATTAGATTTTGATAAACAACAGTTTGTAACTGCTTTTTTAATTTCTTACCAAGATTTATTTGTAGAAAAGGCATCGAAAAACATTTTTTACAAAGACTTTTCTCCACCTGATATCCCAAGAGATTATCAAATTTTACATCAATCTTTTTTAATTTGATTTTTTAATATTATCAACTATCAAAATCACTTCTTAAACTAGAAGTAATGGTTATTTATTATTAAAAATCAATATCAATGAAAAAAATTATATCTAGTAGTTTTTTACTACTATTCCCAATAATTATTCTTGCACAAACCAACTTAAAAGGAATGATTATGGACAAACAAAACCCTAAAAATCAATTAGGTGTTCCTGGCGCCACAGTAAATTGGCTAAATACTAGTATTGGTGTAGTTACCAATGAAAAAGGTTGGTTTACAATACCCTACAAACCTGAATATAAAAAACTAGTTATAAGCTACATTGGCTTCAAAACAGATACCATAACCATTACTAGTTTAGAGCCTATTCATCATTTTATTACTCCTGAAAATAATTTAGAAGAAATTACCATAAAAAGCAAACGAGATGCTGTACAAAAATCTTTATTTGCTACCACAAATATATTTACAGTAAATAATGATGAGTTGTTAAAAGCTGCTTGCTGTAATTTGGCAGAAAGTTTTGAAACAAATCCATCTATAGATGTTAGTTTTTCTGATGCTTTAACAGGCACAAGACAAATACAAATGTTGGGATTAAAAAGCCCATATTTATTAATAACTCAAGAAAATGTGCCTTCTGTAAGAGGAGCTGCACAAGCTTTTGGATTAACTTTTACTCCAGGAACCTGGGTAGAAAGCATTCAAATTACCAAAGGTGCAGGTTCTGTAGCCAATGGTTTCGAAAGTATTTCTGGACAAATTAATGCTGAATTGGTAAAACCTTTTTCTGACAACAAATTATTTATAAACGCTTACAGTTCTTTAAATGGACGCTTAGAACTTAACACCCATTTTAATGAAAAAATTTCTGATAAATGGCAAGCTGGCTTGTATATTCATGGAAATTATAGAGGGCAAAAATTTGATAGAAACCACGATAATTTTTTAGATACACCATTGGCAAATCAAATAAATGTAATGAATCGTTGGCAATATACAGATGCACAAAATGGCTGGGTTAGTTTTATAAATTTTAGATTTTTAAATGATGAAAAACAAACGGGCGAATTAAACTATAATCCTGAAACAGATAAAGGAACCGCCAATGCTTGGGGAAGTGAAATTGACACCAAACGTTTTGAAACCTCTGCAAAGTTAGGCTATGTTTTTCCTGAGCTTCCGTTTCAAAGTTTTGGACTTCAATTTGCTTATAGCAACCATCAACAAGGTTCTTATTTTGGATTGAATGTTTACGATATAAAGCACGAAAGTTTATATGCTAACCTATTATTTAATTCGATAATTGGTGATACTAGAAACAAGTTTAAAACAGGAATTAGTTTTACATCTGATAATTATGAGGAACTTGTTGAAGTAGGACCTTTTGATGAAAATTTAAATAGAAAAGAACATTCTTTTGGTGCTTTTTTCGAATATGCATTCGATAATTTAGACAATTTTAGTTTTACTGCTGGTTTAAGAGTAGATACACATAATTTGTTAGGTAACTTTATAACACCAAGATTACATTTAAGATATGCACCTTGGGAAAATGGGGTTTTTAGAGCTTCTGCAGGAAGAGGTAAAAGAAGCGCTAATATTTTTACTGAAAATCAGCAATTATTTGCAAGTTCTAGACAAATTAATATTGACAATGTAGGTGGAAATATTTATGGTTTAAATCCTGAAATAGCATGGAATTACGGTGTTTCTTATATGCAAAAATTCAAACTTTTTGAGCAAAAAGGAGATTTAACCTTCGATTTTTACAGAACCAATTTTAGCAACCAAGTTGTTGTAGATTGGGAAAACCCACAAGAAATTTCTTTTTACGATTTAGATGGTAAAAGTATTGCCAATAGTTTTCAGGTTGAATTGTATTATCAATTAAGCAAAGGTTTTAATTTAAGAACCGCCTACAAATATTTTAATGTAGCTACCGATTATAAAAGCGGTAATTTGCAAAAACCTGTTCAGCCTAAAAATAGATTTTTTGCAAATCTATCTTACGAAACTAGTTTACAAGAAAATGGTGCACAATGGAAATTTGATACTACTTTTAATAATATTGGAAAACAGCGTTTACCAAATACAAGTAGCAACCCAAGCCAATATCAAATAGTGGAATTTTCAGATCCTTTTCAATTGTTAAATAGTCAAGTAACTAAAGTGTTTTCTAATCAATTTGAAGTGTATGTAGGTGCAGAAAATTTAACCAATGTTCAACAAAAAAATCCTATTTTAGCAAGTGATAATCCTTTTGACCCCTATTTTGATACTACCATTGTGTATCAACCAATTTTTGGTCGCGCCATTTATGCAGGTTTACGATTCAAAATTAATTAAATAACATAAAAATGAAAAAAATAATATTTATACTTAGTCTATTCTTATTTGGCTTTTCTATACAAGCACAAGAGGCAATTCAGAAGAAAAACAAAAATGCTAAAGTTACTTTTAAAGTAGATGGTATTTGTGGTATGTGTAAAAAACGTATAGAAACTGCTGCATTAAAAACAAGAGGTGTAAAATTTGCTATTTGGGATGTAAAATCTCACCAGTTAAATCTAATTATGGACGAGCGTAAAACAGATGTAGCCACAGTTCAAAAAAACATTACAGCAGTTGGGCATGATGTTTTATTAGACAAAGATAAAAAATTAGTAGCATCAGAAGAAGCTTATAATTCTGTGCATCCTTGTTGTAAATATAGGGATGAAAAAATTGTTTTAGATCATGAAGGTGATGTAAAAAAGGTAAAGAATTAAGTGTCTAAAAAGCCTTACCAATATAAATATGTAAGGCTTTTTAATTTTATGCTATGCACTAAATTAATAGGCTGCGTTAGGGATTGAAATGGCATCCTTTTTTTTTTTTTATAAAATTAAGCAATGTAGTTTTATAGAAGAAACCTTGTTGCATTAAAAGCTACTAAAACCACTTAAGCATAAAAAAAAAAGATATAATGGAAAGCCCGTTAAAACGCCCAAAAAATAAAATTACTTCGATACTTTCTCTCCAATTGTTAAAAGCTCATTCCACTGTGTAGTAAATCTTGGGCTTCTATGCTTTTTTATTAATCCCCATTCTTTTTCTCTGTTACCCACGGTTGCTAATTTTACCTTGTTTTTACCAAACTTGCTATTAAGCTGGTCTATAACATCAGATAGTTTTTTACTTTCTGCTTTATGCTCTTGATGAAAAAGGCTTATTTGCACTTGGTTTTCTGGAATTAAATGAAATAAATGAACACCTACTTTTTTGTAACGGTACCCAGGTTTGTATATTTTTTTTAATCCTTTTAAAGCTTCTTTGGTTAATTTTATAGTATTGTTTGTAGGCGTATCTAAAGTGATAATTATTTTATTGCGATACTGATTATCTAGATTGCTAAAAGAATTGGTGTGTAAAAAAACTTCTATACAACCTGCTGCAGAACCTTGTTGACGCAACAAATCTGCCACTTCTGCAACGTAAAAACTAGTAGCTTCTGAAATGATACTGTAGTCTGTTAACTTTTTTCCGAAAGATTTTGCTGTACCAATGCCTTTTTTGGGTTTTACAATGTCTACCAAATTATGGCAAGGAAAATTGTTTAGCTCTCTCCATAAGCGCTCTCCCACAACTGTCATTTCTTTACGCACCCAAGCCAAAGGCATATTTGCAAAATCTAAAGCTGTTTTTGCTCCTGTATTTTCTACACGAATGGTGTGTTTACGCCCAATACCCCAAATATCTTTTACTTTTGCTACTTGTAATAATTTGGTTCTTTTTTCTTCGGTGTCTATTACTAAAACTCCTTTGTTTTCTGGAATTTTCTTTGCAAATTTATTTGCAATTTTAGAGAGCGATTTTGTTTTTGCTACTCCTACTCCAACAGGAATTCCCGTGTTTTTATGTACACTATTTTTTATTTTATGGGCAATTTCTTCAATTTTATCTGCTGGGTAGTGTGATAAATCTACAAAGCTTTCATCTATACTATATTCTTCTACCATTGGTGAAAATTCTCGTAACGTATCCATTACTCTTTGAGACATATCTGCATACAATGTATAATTAGAAGAAAAACAGGTAACATTATTCGCTTTTAAAATGTCTTTAATTTTAAAAACTGGTTGAAACATTGGTATATGTGCCAATGCTTTTGCTTCTTTATTGGCTGCAATAATACAACCATCGTTATTGCTTAAAACTACTACTGGCTTGCCTTGTAAATCGGGTCTAAAAACTTGTTCGCAAGACGCATAAAAGCTATTACAATCTACTAAAGCTATCATTTTAAAATTTTAAAGAGAGGCTTAATTATTTACTTACCATAATGATATCTACAAGCAGCAATAAACAACTTTTTATTTTCATATTTGTACACTAATCTGTGTTCAGAAGTAATTCTTCTAGACCAGTAACCCTGCAAATCACCTTTTAAAGCTTCTGGTTTCCCTATTCCTTCAAATGGGGTTCTAATACAGTTTTTGATTAATTCATTTATCCGTTTTACAACCTTTTTATCAACTTTTTGCCAATATAAATAATCATTCCAAGAAGCAGTAGACCAAATTAACTGCATCTATTCTACTAATTTTTTTTCAATCCCATTTCCATCTTCTAGCTCTTTTATAGAGTTTAGTAAAATATCTCTATTTTTTCCTGAAAGTAAATAATTGGTTTCTTTAAGCGAATTGTATTCGTCTAAAGAAATTAAAACCAAATCTTTACCATTTTTTCTTTTGATAACAACGTCACTCACGTCATTAATTACTTTTTCAAACCAATGTTTTAAATTGCCACGAAAATCTGTGTAGTTTACTATTTCCATACTACAAATATAATTAAAAGTACTTAATTAGGTACTTTTTATGAGTGTTTTTTTTATCTACTACAAAGTAGATTTTATAATGTAGGTAATTACACCCCAAAGTTGAATTTCTTCTTTAGAGTTGGTATCTATTCTTGTAATTTGAAAAGCACCTTCTTTTGCAATTACAGCTAACTGATTATTTTTAGGCGATAGAGATTTATCGATTATCAAAACATCTTTCTCTAAAATATCAAATTCAGCAAAACTATTATCGATAACGCGTACGTAAAAAGTGGCGGAAGGATTGTTTATTAAAACATCGTTTAAATCTATTCTGGGTTCTGTGTAATGTGTGGCAGGACTAGAAAAACCCGTCTGTTTTGGACGCGCAACTCTGTAACTTTTTTTGGTTTTTTGCACCAATTTTGTCTCTCCTAATTTCACACTTTAAAATTACAAGAAAAAGGAATTGATAAATGTTAATTTTAAAGAAGTAATTAACAAATTTTAATTTTAGGAAACTCTCAATAGAAGATGCTGAAATAAAATCAGAAAAAAGATAAAAAGAGTACGTATTTCGTCTTTTCTCAAGATAAATTCCGGCCTATTAAAACGCTCAAATAAAAAACTCTTTCAAAGAAACTGAAATAAATTCAGTTCAAATGAAAGAGTTTTTAAGTTTTATAGTTAGATTCTTGACTGCGCAAAAATAATAACATCTATTAGAATTAGTAACTAAAAACTAAAGTCTAGTATCTGTAATGTTCTGGCTTATAAGGGCCTTTTACAGTAACTCCAATATAATCTGCTTGGTCGTTACGTAATTCTGTTAGCTCTACACCAATTTTTTCTAAGTGTAATTTTGCTACTTTTTCATCTAAATGTTTTGGTAACATGTATACTTTATTTTGATAAGCGTCTGCATTGTTCCAAAGCTCCATTTGTGCCAACGTTTGGTTGGTAAATGAGTTAGACATTACAAAACTTGGGTGCCCAGTTGCGCAACCTAAGTTTACCAAACGCCCTTCTGCTAAAATAATAAGATCTTTACCATCTATGGTATATTTATCTACCTGAGGTTTGATTTCTACTTTAGTATCGCCATAATTATTGTTTAACCAAGCAATATCTAATTCGTTATCAAAATGCCCTATGTTACAGATAATTGTTTTGTCTTTTACACCTTTAAAATGTTCTTCTTTTACAATATCTTTATTCCCTGTTGTAGTAATAATGATATCTGCATTCCCCATAACTGTTTCTAGCTTCTTAACTTCAAAACCATCCATAGCCGCTTGTAACGCACAAATTGGGTCTATTTCTGTAACTGTAACAATAGAACCTGCACCTTTAAAAGAAGCTGCTGTACCTTTACCAACATCTCCATAACCACAAACTACTACTCTTTTACCAGCTAACATTATATCTGTTGCTCTTCTAATTGCATCAACAGCAGATTCTTTACAACCGTATTTGTTATCAAATTTTGATTTGGTTACAGAATCGTTAATATTAATTGCTGGCATTGGTAGTGTGCCGTTTTTTACTCTTTCGTATAATCTATGAACTCCTGTTGTAGTTTCTTCTGATAATCCGTTAATGCCTGCAGCCAATTCTGGATATTTATCTAAAACCATATTGGTTAAATCTCCACCATCATCTAAAATCATATTTAATGGCTTTTTGTCTTCGCCAAAAAATAAGGTTTGCTCTATACACCAGTCAAATTCTTCTTCATTCATTCCTTTCCACGCATACACAGGTGTACCTGTTGCAGCAATTGCAGCAGCTGCTTGGTCTTGTGTAGAAAAAATATTACAAGAGCTCCAAGTAACCTCTGCACCTAAAGCTTGTAAGGTTTCAATTAAAACTGCAGTCTGAATGGTCATGTGTAAACAACCTGCAATTCTTGCACCTTTTAAAGGTTGTGCATCTCCATATTCTTCTCTCAACGCCATTAAACCTGGCATTTCAGCTTCTGCTAACTCAATTTCTTTTCTTCCCCAATCTGCTAGAGAAATATCTTTTACTTTAAATGGTACGTAAGCTGTATTTGTGCTCATATTTTGTATCTTTATATTCTATTTTTTAGAGGTGCAAAGATACGACTTAGATTTTAAAATATATGGCTCTTTACAAAACATTAACGGTTAACAAAACTACTAAAGTACTGATTTGGAAGATTGAAGAATCTATTGCTGAATTAAAAGAAAACACCCAACTTTCTAAAAAAAGTGAAACTCGCTTAAATTCTATGAGGTCTGAGTTGCACCAAAAAGGTTTTTTAAGCATTAGACATTTGCTAAAAAACGTAGGTTATACAGATTTTGATTTAGTTTATGATGCCTTTGGAAAACCGCATTTAAAAGATGGTAAATACATTTCTATTACGCACTCTTTTACTTTTACTGCTATTATTATTTCTGATGATTTGCATGTGGGTATAGACATTGAAAAACAGCGAGATAAAATTTTAAAAATAGCGCATAAATTTACGCCAATAGAAGAATATAAAACCATTGCAAACCATGATGCTTTAATTAGTAAATTAACCATTGTTTGGGGAGCTAAAGAGAGTTTATATAAAATTTACGGAAAGAAAAAACTACGATTCTTGCATCACATTTATATTGAGGATTTTAAGTTTGCTGATGAAAAAACAAGTGGAGAAATTAGATATAATGGTGAAAAAATGACTTACAAAATAGCCTTTTTAGAGTTTGAAGGTTTTACTTGTGTTTATGCCCATTAAGTTGTTTTTAAAAATAATTGTTTAAAATTTTCTTGGATTTTTTGCTGTAAAATTTCCAAAGGCACACCTTTTAGTTTTGCCACTTTTACGTAAACCTCTACAATGGCATCGTCTTTATCATCGGTTTCTAAAAAAAGTTTTTCTAAAGGCACTTTTGCAACCACTTCTTGTAATTTTTTATGGTTGATAATGGCTGTCCCAAAAGATAGTAAAATTCCGTTTTTTAATAAACTTTGGGCAACTTGACAATTTTTATTGAAACCATGAACAAGCCAAACTTGTGTTGGTTTTAGCTCTTTTTTTAACTCTACAATGTCTTGATACGCTTTTACACAATGAATTATTAAAGGTTTTTGGTATTTTTCTGAAAACTGAATTTGCTTTTTAAACACGGTTTTTTGCAGCTCAAAATCGGTTTTTATAACTTTATCTAAACCACACTCACCCAAAGCCACACAATTTTTATGTTGTAGTTTTTTGGCTAGTATTAAAAGTTCTGCTTCAATTTTATTTTTATTGATAAACCAAGGATGAATACCTATAGAAAAAGGGGAAGTAAAATCTAATGAAACTGGATATTTATTTGCTACGGAAAATACGTTTTCGGAAAGTTGTTTTTTATGTGTATGGATGTCTATAAAATCCAAATCTTTATTCTTTGTTTTTAGAATCTATAATGATGGTTACTGGGCCATCGTTTAACAATTCTACTTTCATATCTGCACCAAACTCGCCAGTTTGTACTTTTTTATCGAGTTCTATTTCTAAAGTTGACACGAATTTCTCATACAAAGGAATAGCAATTTCTGGTTTTGCAGCTTTTATATAACTAGGTCTGTTTCCTTTTTTGGTTGCTGCATGTAACGTAAACTGACTTACTACTATTACTTCTCCATCGCAGTCTTTTAGAGAGTTGTTCATTACGCCATTTTCATCATTAAAAATGCGCAGATTTGCAGTTTTTCTAACCAAAAAATCAACATCTTTTTGACTATCATCTGTAACAATACCTAATAGAACCAATAAACCTGTTTTTATATTGGCAACTTTTTCATCATTAATAGTAACGCTTGCTTTTGATACTCTTTGAATTACTATTTTCATAATCAGTCATTATCTTCTTCGTTCCAAATATCGGTTCTAAAGTGTTCTGTTTCTTCTTCTCCTTCTATAATTTGCAGGTAACTTTTGTAACGAGACCAAGAAACTTCTTCATTTTCTAACGCTTCTTTTACAGCACAGTGTGGCTCTTTTAAATGGATGCAATTGTTAAACTTACAGTCTTGCTTTAGGGCAAAAAACTCCGGAAAATAATCGCCCAATTCGTATTTATCCATATCTACCACTCCAAAACCTTTGATACCTGGTGTATCTATAATTCTGGCGTCAAAACTTAAATCGAACATTTCTGCAAAGGTTGTTGTGTGTTGCCCTTGTTTGTGTTGGTCTGAAATTTCTTTAGTTTTTAAATCTAAACTGGGCTCTATTGCGTTTACCAATGTGGTTTTACCAACTCCAGAATGTCCTACAAACATAGAAGTTTTACCTTGCATCATTTCTTTTACAGTAGTTACGTTTTTCTTTTCGGTTGCAGATACTTCTACACACTTATAACCAATAGCTTCGTAAATATCTTTGAGGTATAAAATTTCTGCTCGTTCTTCAATTTCGTAGGCGTCTATTTTATTAAATACTAAAATTACGTCTATTCTGTAGGCTCTTGCAGAAACTAAAAAACGGTCTATAAATGTGGTAAATGTAGGTGGATTATTTATGGTGATTAATAAAAAAACTTGATCTATATTGGCAGCAATAATATGTGTTTGCTTAGACAGGTTTACAGATTTACGAACAATAAAATTTTCTCTATCTAATATTTTTTTTATGACTCCTGTTTCTTCATCTCCTTTTTTTTCGATATCAAATTGCACTTGATCGCCAACCGCAATTGGGTTGGTACTTTTAATGCCTTTGATTCTGAATTTGCCTTTAATTCTACATTTATGAAAGTTTCCTAAAGTATCCTTTACAAAATACCAACTTCCTGTAGATTTGTATACTGTTCCTGTCATTATTACAAAGATGCAGAATTTTAAGTAATTATTTGGATGTCAGTTCGAGTGATTTTCGATTTTTTTGAGAAAATTGTATCGAGAACTTGTTAAAATTGAGAAAACTTCTGGATACAATTTTCTGAAAAAAATTTGATTCGAAGTAATAGTGTGTTAAAAGTTTACTTTATTAAACTAACAAAGAAGACTCTTTAGGTTTTTAAAACCTGAAGGGTCTGAAAATATGATAAAAGTTCGTTTTACAAACTTCCGTTTTTTAGTTTGCCATACGCGTTAAGGATTGAGTGACCTGTTTGAGCTCTTTTTTGTTGTTTACAAAAAAAGCGAGTAACGAAAGCCTTACCCTTGTGGTAACGCACAAAAAAAGCCACAAATTCGATAATTATTTACGAATTTGTGGCTAATAGTTTTGATAAAAAAATACTAAATCGAGTTCAGCATAAATTACCCGTTAATAATTTTTTCTTGATGATTGATAGATTCTTGGTGAATTGCTTTAAACATTTTTAAAACAAATTCTTCGCTTAAACCTTTGCTACTCCCTTCTAAAACCATGTTTCCTAAAATCTCATTCCAACGTCTAGATTGTAAAACAGCTACATTTTTTTCTTTTTTTAATTCGCCTATTTTGTCAGCAACTTGCATGCGTTTTGCTAGCAATTGAATTAATTGCTCATCTACCACATTAATTTGAGCTCTTAAATTCTCTAAAGACTCTCTGTATTCTGGGGCAGTTTCTGTGGTTTTCTTGATTTTTAAATCTTCCATAATCTGCTTTAACTTTGTAGGTGTAACCTGTTGTGCAGCATCTGACCATGCATTATCTGGATCCCAATGGGTTTCTATCATTAAACCATCAAAGTTTAAATCTAAAGCGGCTTGCGAAACATCAAAAATCATTTCTCTATTTCCTGTAATATGCGATGGATCACAAATTAGAGGTAAGTCTGGAAAACGATTTTGAAATTCAATAGCTATTTGCCATTCTGGAACATTTCTATATTTGGTTTTTTCATAGGTGGAAAAGCCTCTGTGGATTGCTCCTAAATTTTTAATTCCTGCGGTATATAATCTTTCAATACCACCCAACCATAATGATAAATCTGGGTTTATAGGGTTTTTTACCAATACAATTTTATCAGTCCCTTGTAAGGCATCTGCTATTTCTTGCATTATAAAAGGAGAAACTGCAGTTCTTGCACCAATCCATAATAAATCTACATCATTTTCTAATGCTAATTTACAGTGCGCAGCATTGGCAACTTCAGTACAGGTTTTCATACCTGTTTCTTCTTTAACCTTTTTTAACCAACCTAAACCTAAGGCACCAACGCCCTCAAAGTTTCCTGGTCTTGTTCTTGGTTTCCAAATTCCTGCTCTATAATAGTTTACATCAGAATCTTTTAATTCGTGCGCAATTTTTAAAACCTGTTCTTCGGTTTCTGCACTACAAGGCCCTGCTATTACTAGTGGATGTTCAAGTTTCATATCATCCAACCATGTTCTTAATGCTGCTGTATTCTTCATTTTTCTACTTATTTTGGCTATTATTTTATGCCGTTTAAAATTTGTTTTATATAATTTGTGTTCTCCATTTGGTTAAAAATTTCGGAGAAATTATCTTGTTGCATCAATTCTTTAAAATGTTGCAAATTGCTAATGTATTCTTCTAAAGTTTCTATTACGTTTTCTTTATTCTGCTTAAAAATTGGGGTCCACATTGCTGGACTACTTTTTGCTAAACGAACTGTAGATTCGAAACCAGAACCTGCCATATCAAAAATATCGCGCTCGTTTTTTTCTTTATTAATTACTGTTTTACCTAACATAAATGCGCTTATGTGAGATAGGTGCGAAACATACGCAATATGTTTATCATGAGAAACTGGGTCCATATAACGAATACGCATTCCAATAGCTCTAAAAAGCTCTAAAGCTTTTTCTTGTAATTTAAAAGTTGTTTTTTCTACTTCGCAAATAATATTGGTTTTCCCTTTATATAAGCCAGAAATTGCTGCTGTGGGTCCAGATTTTTCTGTTCCTGCAATTGGGTGACATGCTAAAAAGTTTCTTCTTCTTTTATGATGTTCAACCTCTTTACAAATAGCTTCTTTTGTAGAACCTGCATCTACCACTAAAGTGTTATCTGATATTTTGTCTAAAATAGTTGGTAGTAATTTTACAGTGGCATCTACAGGAATAGACACAATTACCAAATCTGCATTTTCAAGATCGTCTAAAGTTGCTTTTTTATCAATTAGTTTTAAATCTAATGCCTTATTTAAGGTTTCGGCTTTTCTACTAATACCATGAATTATAACTTCTGGGTTGTAGTTTTTAATATCAATCGCAAAACTTCCTCCAATTAAACCAATGCCGATGCAAAATATATTTTTCATATTGATAATACTTTAAGCTAAAAGCTTATGACTTATAGCCTATTTATTGCTTCTTTAATTATTTCTTTTGTTACACATAACGAAAAACGAATATAACCTTCGCCTTGAGAACCAAAAATAGTTCCTGGTGTTATAAAAATATCTTTATCGTATAAAACTGCATCTGTAACTTCTTCAGATTTTTTTCCTTCAGGAATTTTTGCCCAAACAAATAAACCTGTTGCATTTTTACTGTATTTTGCATCTAATTTATCTGCCAATTGCCAAATGAGTTTTCTGCGTTCTTGGTACACTTTATTTTGTGCTACAAACCAATTATCAGACAATTGCAAAGCCTCTACAGCTCCTTTTTGGATACCGTAAAACATCCCAGAATCCATATTTGATTTTACTTTTAAAATCTCGTTGATAAAATTGGCATTTCCTAAAACCATCCCAACTCGCCAACCAGCCATATTAAAGGTTTTACTTAAAGAATTTAACTCTAAAGCAATGTCTTTTGCCCCTGCTACTTGTAAAATACTTATTGGGTTATCGTTTAAAATAAAACTGTATGGATTGTCATTAATAATTAAAATTTGATGCTTTTTACCAAAAGCAACCAACTTTTCAAAAGTTTCTAAAGTTGCATTGGTACCTGTTGGCATATGTGGATAGTTTACCCACATTATTTTTACATCACTTAAATCTTGTTGCTCTAATTCTGTAAAATTAGGTTGCCAATTTGTAGCATCGCTTAAATTATAAAACAAGGGTTCTGCACCTACTAATTTTGTAACAGAGGTATAGGTTGGGTATCCAGGATTTGGAATTAAAACTTTATCACCTTCATTTAAAAAAGCCATAGAAATATGCATAATCCCTTCTTTGCTTCCCATTAATGGCAACACTTCATTTTCTGGATTTGTAAGCACAGAAAATTTATTTTTATAAAAATTAGTGATGGCATTTCTTAACTCAGGTAATCCTTGATAAGATTGATATTTGTGTGCCGAAACATCATTTAAACTCCCTTGAATAGCTTCTAAAACTTTTGTTGGCGGTTTTAAATCTGGTGAACCAATTCCCATATTGATAATAGGTTTTCCTGCAGCCATTAACCCCCTAACTTCTCTTAATTTTTTTGAGAAGTAGTATTCTTTAACGGTATTTAATCTTTTTGCTGATGCTATCATTTTCTACCACTTTTATAAGTTCCTAAAATCTTAAATTCTTCTGCCATTATTTCTATAATTGACTCTGCTTTTTGATAATCTTTGTAATCGTCAAAAGTAATATCTACAAAAAACGAATATTTCCAAGGAGTTTTTATTACGGGCAATGATTGAATTTTGGTTAAATTCATTTTACAATCGCTTAGTACATTTAAAATAGTTGCTAAACTTCCTCTTTTATGGTCTAATTGAAATTTTAAAGACGCTTTATTTATTTGATTTACTCTATGATTGGGTTCCGTAGTTTGTACAATTACAAATCTTGTCGAATTTTGTTTAATCGTCTGAATTTCATCTTCTAAAACTTGCAAACCAAAAATATCTGCAGCAATTTTTGGTGCAATTGCAGCAATGCCTTTTAAATTTTCTTTGGCAATTCTTTTAGCAACCTCAGCAGTATCTACATCTTCTACCAATTTAATTTGTGGGTGGTTTTTAAAAAATTCTTTACATTGTAACAATGCCATTGGATGCGACCAAACTTCTTTAATATCTGAAATACCTTGACCTTTTAAAGCCATTAAATGATGGTGAATATTTAAATACTCTTCATCTATGATATGTAAGTTATTACTATCAATTAAAGCATAATTAGGTATAATTGAACCTGCAATGGTATTTTCTAAAGCCATTACCCCAAGACTTGCCTCTCCTTTTAACAAGCTATCTACCAAAGCATCAAAAGACATACATTCTATTAATTGAATGTTGTCTCCATAAAAGTCTTTTGCAACTTTATGGTGGTTTGAGCCTTGAGCTCCTTGTATGGCAATAATTTTTTTCAAACTTTTTAAATTATATCAAAAAAAAAGCCTCGAAGTAAATTCGAGACTTTATATTTTAGAAATGTTTTTAACAACATGATACAAAGTCTCTCCTCTTACTAAAAAAGTAAAAGTAAAAATAGAAACGAGTAAAATTGTTATTTGACATTTTATGCTCTTTATTTTGAGCTACAAATCTAGATATTAAATTTAGATATACAAATTTAATTTATAATAATATATAAAAATTTACAATTTGTTAAAAATAAAGCAATAAAGAGCTATTTATTTATGAATTTTTATAAAAAAACAAACACTTGGTATATATGTCGAAAAATACAAGCCTATATATTTACCAGAAACTTTTTTAATTTGGTATCTAAGTTTACTTAAAAACAGCAATTTAGACTATAAAATAGTAAGCTATTAAAGTTTTTTAATAAAAAAATAATCTTATATTTGCACCTTCAATAGAAAATCTGTTGAAATACATAAAAATCATTTAAATAATATTGGCATGTACTTAACTAAAGAAGTAAAAGAAAGCATCTTCGAAAAACACGGTAAAGGAAAAAACGATACGGGTTCTTCAGAAGGGCAGATTGCGTTATTTACGCACAGAATTAATCACTTAACTGAGCATTTAAAAAACAATCGTAAAGATTATAATACAGAACGTTCATTAGTAATGATGGTAGGTAAACGTAGAAGTTTGTTAGACTATCTAAAGAAAAAAGATATTGCAAGATACCGTGCAATTATTAAAGAATTAGGAATTAGAAAATAATTCTTACACTAAAAAAGAGGAGCTATAAACGCGCCTCTTTTTTTGTTTAAAATTCTTTTGGGTTACCCCAAAAACAAACAAAAATATATTCTGTCTAACAAACAGACTATATATAAAAAATCAAAAATAGTAACAGCATTTTTGAATTTCCATTGGAAAACACACAACAAAACAACAACGCAACAACAAACAAATTAAAAATTTAGAATTAAAATTTTATGATTCCAAAAGTATTTAGAGAGGTTATAGACCTTGGAGATGGAAGAACCATCTCATTAGAAACCGGTAAATTAGCGAAACAAGCGCACGGTTCTGTTGTTGTTCAAATGGGTAAAGCAATGTTATTATGTACTGTCGTATCTAACTACAAACAAAGTGATGTTGATTTTTTACCACTTACAGTAGATTATAGAGAAAAATTTGCTGCTGCAGGACGTTATCCTGGAGGATTCTTTAAAAGAGAAGCAAGACCAAGTGATGGCGAAGTATTAACAATGCGTTTAGTAGATCGTGTTTTACGTCCATTATTTCCAAAAGATTACCATGCAGAAACACAAGTGATGATACAATTAATGTCTCATGACGAAGATGTAATGCCAGATGCATTAGCAGGTTTAGCTGCATCTGCAGTTATTCAATTATCAGACATTCCTTTCGAAACTCCAATTTCTGAAGCACGTGTTGCAAGAGTAAATGGCGAGTTCGTTATCAACCCAAACAGAGCACAGTTAGAAGAATCTGACATTGATATGATGATTGGTGCTTCTGCAGATTCTGTGATGATGGTAGAAGGTGAAATGGATGAGATTTCTGAAGAAGAAATGGCAGACGCTATTAAATTTGCACACGAAGCTATTAAAGTACAATGTGCTGCACAAGTTCGTTTAGCAGAGGCTTTTGGTAAAAAAGAAACTCGTGAGTACGAACCAGAAAGAGAAGATGAAGATTTAGCTAAAAAAATAAATGATTTAGCGTACGATAAATGTTATGCAATTGCTAAAAAAGGGACTTCTAAAGCAGAACGTTCTGAAGCTTTTGCTGCTGTAAAAGAAGAAATTACAGCTACTTTTTCTGAAGAAGAATTGGCAGATTTTGGTGGTTTAATTGGAAAATATTTTAACAAAGCACAAAAAAATGCTGTTAGAGAATTAACTTTAGCAGAAGGTTTACGTTTAGACGGACGTAAAACTATAGATATTAGACCTATCTGGTGTGAAGTAGATTATTTACCATCTACACATGGTTCCTCTATTTTTACAAGAGGAGAAACACAAGCATTAGCAACTGTAACTTTAGGTACATCTAGAGAAGCAAACCAAATAGATATGGCTTCTTACGAAGGTGAAGAAACTTTCTATTTACACTATAACTTCCCTCCTTTTTGTACAGGTGAAGCACGTCCCTTAAGAGGAACATCTCGTAGAGAAGTAGGTCATGGTAATTTAGCACAAAGAGCCTTAAAAGGAATGATTCCTGCTGATTGCCCTTACACAGTTAGAGTTGTAAGTGAAGTTTTAGAATCTAATGGTTCATCTTCTATGGCAACAGTTTGTTCTGGTACAATGGCATTAATGGATGCTGGTGTTCAATTAAAAAAACCTGTATCGGGTATTGCTATGGGATTAATTTCTGATGGTGATCGTTATGCAGTTTTATCTGATATTTTAGGTGATGAGGATCATTTAGGAGATATGGACTTTAAAGTAACAGGAACTGAAGATGGTATTACTGCTTGTCAAATGGATATTAAAGTAAAAGGTCTTTCTTACGAAATTTTAGTAAATGCACTAAAACAAGCAAGAGATGGTCGTTTACATATTTTAGAGAAGTTAACAGACACTATTGCTGCACCAAATACAGATGTTAAAGCACATGCTCCAAAAATGATTACAAGACGTATTCCTAATGATATGATTGGTGCATTTATTGGTCCAGGTGGAAAACACATACAAGAATTACAGAAAGAAACAGGAACTACTATCGTAATTACTGAAGACGCTGTAACTGAAGAAGGTATTATAGAAATTTTAGGTACAAAACCAGAAGGAATTGAGCAGGTAATTGCTAGAATTGAATCAATGTTATTTAAACCAGAAGTGGGTAGCGTTTACGAAGTAAAAGTAATTAAAATGCTAGATTTTGGTGCTGTTGTAGAATATGTAGAGGCTCCAGGAAACGAAGTATTATTACATGTTTCTGAATTAGCTTGGGAACGAACAGACAATGTTTCTGACGTTGTTAAAATGGGCGACGTTTTAGATGTAAAATACTTTGGTATAGACCCTAGAACACGTAAAGAAAAAGTTTCTAGAAAAGCACTTTTACCAAAACCCGAAGGTTATGTTGCTAGACCCCCAAGAGATAACAACAGAGGTAGAGATAATCGCGGAAGAGACAACAGACGTGATGACAGAAAACCAAGAGAACCTAGAAAAGAAAATTAATCTTTTAATTTTTTAAATAAAAAACAAACCTGTTAAGTTTTAAAACTTAACAGGTTTTTATTTACTAGATTATTTGCTTAAAATAAGTTTGCTAATTCACTCAAAAAAGTTAGGAGAAATTAGAAATCTGGTCTTCTAATTGCTCCCATTGCTCCATTAAAGTCTCTACTTTTGCTTTTTTAGCTTTGTATTTTTCAAAGAAATTAGGTCTCGAAGAAACTTCATCATAGTTTTTTGCCAATTCTAAATCAATTTTTTCGATTTCGGTTTCTAAATCGGCTATTTCTGTTTCTATATTAGAAAGTTTGTTGTTTAGTTTTTTTAAGGCTTTTTCTTGTTCTCTGGATAATTTATGTGCTTCTTTTTTAGAAGTATCTTTGGCAACTTTTACAACGGTTTTCTTTTCTGCATCTCGTAAACTTTCCATCTTATGTTGTTCTAGGAAATAATCGATATCACCTAAATATTCTTTTATTTCTTTGTCTTTAAAACCGTAGACTGTAGTAGTTAATCCTTGTAAAAACTCTCTATCGTGAGAAACCACAATTAAAGTACCATCAAAATTATTTAAAGCTTCTTTTAAAACAGTTTTAGAGGCTATGTCTAGGTGGTTTGTAGGCTCATCCATTATTAAAACATTAAAAGGTTGTAATAATAATTTACACAATGCCAAACGATTTCTTTCTCCTCCAGAAAGTACTTTTGCTTTTTTATCTACTGCATCTCCACCAAATAAAAACGAACCTAACATGTCTCTAACACGCATTCTGTTACTATCTGTAGCAGCATCTTCCATGATTTCTAAAACCGTTTTTTCTGGTGGTAGATGTTCTGACTGATTTTGAGCAAAATACCCTATTTGTACATTATGGCCTAATTTTAAATGGCCTTCAAAAGGAATTTCACCTACCATCATTTTTGCTAAGGTAGATTTTCCTTGACCATTTTGCCCAACAAAAGCAATTTTGCTATTTCGTTCTATCAATAAATCTACACCTTCTAAAACGTGTTTATCACCATAACTTTTTGATAAATTTTCTGCCTCTACAATAATTTTACCAGGTTCTTTAGAAACTGCAAAACGTACATTCATCGCTTGGTTATCATCTTGGTCTACCTCAATCAACTCAACCTTATCTAGTTGTTTCATTAAAGATTGTGCCATAGATGCTTTACTTGCTTTTGCTTTAAATTTATCTATTAATTGTTGTTTTTGTTTTATTTCTTTTTCTTGATTTTTCTGTGCCTGTAATTGTTTTTCTTTAATTTCTCCTCTTAATAACAAAAACTCTGAGTAAGGTTTTTTGTAATCGTAAATTTGTCCTAAAGAGATTTCTATGGTTCTGTTGGTTACATTGTCTAAAAACATTTTATCGTGCGAGACTAATACAATTGCACCTGCATAAGACTTTAAAAAGTTTTCTAACCAAATTATAGATTCGATATCTAAGTGGTTTGTGGGTTCATCTAACAGTAAAACATCATTATTTTGCAATAATAATTTTGCCAATTCGATTCGCATTCTCCATCCACCAGAAAAAGTATCTGTTAGTTTATCAAAATCTTCTCTTTGAAAACCTAAACCTTGTAATATTTTTTCTGTATCTCCTTGATAATTGTATCCTCCTAAAAGTTCGTAACGTTCTGTTTTTTCTGTTAAATCGTGTATTAACTGGGTGTAACCTTCACTTTCGTAATCGGTTCTTTCTGCCAATTGCTTGTTAATTTCGTCTAATTGCAGTTCGATTTGTTTAATCTCTTCAAAAGCTTGATAGGCTTCCTCTAAAATAGTTCTGCCTTCTACAAAATCTATATCTTGTCTTAAAAACCCAATTTGCACATCTTTATCAAAAGCCATGGTACCACCACTACTTTCTATATCTTGAGATAATACTTTAAGCAATGTAGATTTTCCGGCGCCGTTTTTACCAATCAAACCAATTCTATCTCCTTTATTTAGTTTAAAGGTTATTCCTGAAAATAAATCAGTTCCCATAAATGAAACTGTTAAATTATGTACGTTTAACATGAAATGTAATGATTGTTACTTAATTAAAGGTGTAAAAAATTTACCTTTGCAAAAGTAGATAATTTTTAAGGTACAGATGTTTAAAAAAGGAACAAAAATATATAGCATAGTAAATGGCAAATGCCCGAAATGTCATGAGGGTGAATTTTTTAAATATAAATTCACATTTCATCCAACAAAAATTACACAATTGCATACACATTGCCCAAAGTGTAATTTAAAATACATGATGGAACCTTCATTTTTTTATGGAGCTATGTATGTAAATTACGGAATTACAGTAGCACTTTCTGTAGCTACTTTTATAATTTCTTCTTTATTTTTTGGTTTCTCTTTATTACAATCTTTTGCAGCAATTATTATTACACTTATTGTTTTAGCGCCTGTAAATTTGCGTTTGTCTAGAATTCTTTGGATAAATATGTTTGTTAGTTTTAAAAAATAAATCGTTTAATATCTATTTCTTTGTCTAATTCTTTACCTTGTTCTAAGTGTAAAAACAAACTCTTTGCAACTGTAGGTGCAATCATTACACCACGAGTACCCAAACCATTTAAAACGCACAATTGCTTATGTTTTGGATGCACACCAACCATAGGTCTTCTATCCTTTACACTAGGTCTTATACCTGCTGTTTGGTTCACGATCTTAAAAGGTACACTTATAACTTTTTCTAGTTTTTCTACCAATTCTTGTTTACCTTCTTCAGAGGGTTTAGAGGTTTTATCTTTCCAATTAAAAGTTGCTCCTACTTTGTAATAATGATTTCCTAAAGGAAGCACAAACAGTGTAGATTTTAATAAAAAATCAATATTTAATGCTGGTGCTTGTATGGTTAACAATTCTCCTTTGGCTTCTTTTAGTGGTAAGTAATTAAAAAAAGGATTTTTTTTAACACCAAAACCTTCTGCAAAAACAATTTTAGTTGCACTTATATCTTTGTAGTTTAGTGTTTCTTCTAAAATATCTAATTGATCATATTTAAAATGCTCGTTTATCAGACATTTGTTTTCTAACAGGTAGTTTCTATAAATTTCTACTAACTTTAAAGTATCTATTCTTCCTGTTTCTGTGACATTGCCAAAATTGTAATGGGCTAATACACCATCATAATTATTTTTATCTAATTTTTTATCTAAATATCTAGTTAATTTGGGTTTATCTAAGGCTGTAAACCAATTATTTTGGTCTTCTATAGATTTAAATACTTTTTTTGTAATAAATTTTTGATCAAATTTTTTGTTAAATTTTTTTTCTAATGCATCATAAAATGGAAGTGCTACTGCTAATTGTTCTGTAGCGTTCCAAACAGGGGTAAATCTTTTTAAAATTACAGGATTATAAACCCCTCCAGCCACTAAAGAAGAGGTTTGAGAGTTGTCCTCGAAAACCATAAAAGTTTTTTGAGCGTTGATCAATTCTTCTACAAAAGCTAAACCTGCCAAGCCTAAACCTACAATTATATAATCTACTTTCATGCTACAAAAATAGGAAGTTTTTTATTTGATTTTTTCAACGTGTTTATAAAAATAGATACCCATAAAAAAACGTTTGCTTTCGCAAACGTTTTTTTATAAAATATAGGTGAGATTTTAATAATTCCACATGTCCATTTCTCTATTTCTAATATCTTCTTTTATTTTGTTTGCTTCTAGCAACTGGAATAAAGAATTCCCTCTAACATAGTCTTCTATAGCTCTGTTGCCGTAGATGTTTTCTTCTCTAACAATGACTGAGTTAAATCTTCTTGCATTTAACATGTGATCAAATGATATTGGATACGAAGTATTTTTGGGGTTGAATACTTTTGCATCATGCAAAACTTCTCTTGCATCTGGAAAAAATATCCAAAATAATTCATACAACTCTTCGTCTTCAATTTCTTGAACTCCTAAAGTTTGTACATCTTTACTCATTGGAGCTATTGCTAGCAGTCTGTATTTTAATTCTCCTAGGCGCTTATCAAAATACCACATTCCTTTTATCATATAACCAGCAACATCTTGCGTTTGAATTTTAAAAGTATCTGTATATCCATTTTCTTCTCTAATATTTACCAAACGTTGGTCTATTTCGCTTTGTGTAATTTTAGAGGTAAAATAAGAATCTGTATATGCTTCTTTAATTTTACCTTGTTTGATTCCTTTAATTAAGGTATCAAACAAAGACCTTCTATCTGAAGATATATTTGTAGTATCTATAGGGAAATAGTAAGGTAAATTAATTTTTTGATTCAAATCGATAAATTCCCAAACTACTTTAGACCATAATACATCTCTATCATGTACATAACCATAAGGTATTGGACCATCGTTATCAGCTGCTAATTGTTGCTTGCTTTTAACACCAATTTGATCTACAGATTTTGCATTTAATAAGTTTGTTTGCGCATTTACCAATCCTGCAGTAAAAAGAGCAATACATATATATGCACAATTTTTTATCATAATTATGTTTTTGTTTTTCTAGTTTGTAATCTCTATACTTACAGGTATAACTTTTTTAAGTTGATATGAAGAGTTTCCAATGATTGATGCTTGTATATCAAAAATGGTTACAACATCTCCTCTTCTTGCCTTAGCTAATACTTTTTTTGCTTGTGCATTAAACTTTGTACCATTTACTAGTACAGTTACTTGACCAGGAACTTTAACCTTAAAGCTTTTAACTTGTAATTTTAAATCGAAAACAAAATCTGGCAATCCTGCACCAATTGGTGTGTTTGCTAAACTACTTTTTGGCATTCTTACAACACCAAACTGCCCTCTTGCACTACCCATTGCAGCAGGTATATCTTTAATTCTAAAGGTTGCTTTAGAATTTACAGTTTTACCACTAGTAAGTTTAGCACTTACGTTTATTACAGCTGTATTTCCAGAGCCTGCACTTAGATTATAGTTACTACCAGAACCTGATAATCTACCACCTGTGGCAGAAACATTTAAATTATTACCACTTACACCTGGCAAAGATACAGATATCGGGTTTTGTACACCTCTATAAACCACATTCATTTTATCTGCAGATACTACTGCAGAACTTGGCTCTGCTATTACAGAATATTTACTTTCAAATGGTACTGGAACTTCCTCTCCATTTTCTCTGAAGTAAATTGTACCTTTTATTGTTTTCTCACCAACATTACCTGCTGGCATGTTTAAAATTACTTGTCCGTTTTGTACAGCATCTGTTGCGTCTTTGCCATTTAAAATAACTTTATCTGGCACTAAAGATGCATCGTATCTACCTAAAACAACTTCTCCTGTAATCTTTTCTCCTGCAAAATATGCACTTTTATTTAGACGTACAATACCCGTATAATTGTTTAATGATAGAGCTTCTTCTAACTTACCTCCTAAAAGGTCTGTAACAATATCAGATTCTGTATTTCTGATATCTGCCTGCATTTGTGTAAAGCTTGTTAATGAGGCTATCATTGGAAAACCTTCATATCTAGCTTTTAAAAATGGAACTTCTTTTTCTGTTTCAGAATCTATTACTGGATTTGTAGAAAATCTTTTATTTAAAACATTTACAAATTTACTATCACTCCCAATGACTTCTATTACATTTGTTCTGTAAGTATTTATTCTATCTAAAAATTCTTGACCTTCTGCAGTGTAGGAATCTCCTTTAAAGAAATATGTATCTAACCAATCGGTTTTGTCCATTGCTTCATAATCATATTTATCTTCAATTTCAGTCAACATTTTAGACTTTATTACAGCTAAATAATCATAAAAATCATTTGAATAGGTTTTAATTTTATCTGCTTGAACTTTTAACGGTCCAAATTTTTCTTTCTGTTCTGATGCTTTCAAATCTAAATTTGCATAAGCTTCTTTATTTTTCTTGATTGTAGAAATATTATTCTCTACCAATTTTTCGTTCATAAAACCAAAAGCTGATAAAACCTCTTTACTCATATTCATTGCTAACATTGCAATAAACACGAGGTACATTAAGTTAATCATCTTTTGTCTTGCGGACATTTTTCCTCCTGCCATTCTAATTAGTTTTTAAGTTGTTATACATTTGTTTTAACTAATTATTATTTTGTAGACATTGCAGAAAGCATACCACCATAAACTCCATTTAAAGAAGACATGTTTTGTGCCAAAGCATCCATTTGTTCTTTTAATTTTTCTGTATTTTCTACAACAGCTGTATTTAAGTCTGCTTGTTTGCTTGTATTTTCTACTTGTACTTTATACAAGTTATTTAAAGACTCCATTTGTAAGGCAGCTTTAGACATTTCTTCATTGTATTTATTTGTAGATGCCACAGATTCTGATGCTGCAGATAAACCTTCAACTGCATTTTGAAAATTCTTCATACTAGCGCCTAGACTTTCCATTAAACTTGAATCAATTTTAGCCTCTTGTAACAAGTTGTCTAATTTTTGAGACAACATACCATCTGCTCCTAATTTCGTCGTTTCTTTTTCTGACGATAGAGTTCCATCTGCCAATTCTGGATAAACTTTAGACCAATCTAAGTCTTCTTCTGGTGGGTCAAAAGCAGATATTGCAAATACTAAAGCTTCTGTTACCAATCCAAGAGTTAACATTACACCTCCTGTTAAAAACCCAAATGATATGTGTTGAATTTTAAATAGGGCTCCAATAATTACTACTGCTGCTCCCATTCCGTAAACGAAATTCATTATTTTTTTGTATGATTTTGATTGTGCCATGATTTTTTTTAATTTATTTTTAGGGTATTTTTATTATTTTTTAGTTGTTCCTATGTAATCTTGTACGGTTCTAAAACCGATATAACTTCTTGCTGTATCAACATATTCATAATCTCTAGAACTTACTTCTAAAAAATAGGCTACATCTTTCCAAGAACCTCCCCGTACAATTTTTCTTTTATTTTTTCTATCTTCTAAATTTGGGTTCATAGTTGAGGCCATATAGTAAGAAGACAAGTTGTAAGCTGTATTTGTCCATTCAGAAACATTACCAGCCATATTGTATAAGCCATAATCGTTTGCGTTAAAAGATTTTGCTTCCATGGTATATAAAGCACCATCTACTGCATAATTACCTCTTACTGGTTTAAAGTTTGCTAAAAAACAACCTCTATCACTTGTTGTACTTCCTGTACCCCAAGGATAGGTTGCAAATTCTAAACCTCCTCTTGCAGCATATTCCCATTCAGCTTCTGTAGGCAATCTAAAATCTGGAACTTGTGTTACGTTTTTTTTACCTCTTAAATAATCGTTTTTCTTTTTTGTTCTCCAGTTACAAAAAGCGTTTGCTTGATTCCAAGTAACACCCACCACAGGATAATCTCCATATGATTGATGATGAAAATAATCTTGGTGCATTGGGTCATTGTAAGAATAATTAAAATCTTTAACCCAAGCTGTGGTGTCTGGGTAAATATAAAAAGTTGTATCTTTTATATACTCTCTTCTATTCCCTCCTTTTCTTGCAGCATTGTCTCTATCAAACCAAGAATATCTGTATTTTAAAAATTTTGTATTAAATGTTCTAATACCATCTACTGCTTCTTCTCTAGAAATGTATAAAGAGTCCATGACTTCTACATAATCTATGTCTGGATAATCTTCTTTTTTCCAAACCAATTCTGTTTCCCAATTCAAGGGTTTAATAGAATCGAAACTCCAATAATTTTCGTACATATATTTTTGGTATGGTGAGGCATCTGTAGTATCTACTGTTGCAAAAGCATAATCGTGTATACCCCCAGAAAGTGGTGTGTCATCTGGACTTGGGTTTGCACCCATTGCAGCAAATTCTGCTTGGTACGCTAATTTTGTTCTCACAATAGAATCTCTAACCCAATGCACAAATTCTTTGTACTCACTATTGGTAATTTCTGTTTCGTCCATGTAATAAGGTCTTACAGTAACTGTTTTTGTTGGTGCATTCATGGTACCAATAATATCTTGATCTTGCTTACCCATAGTAAAAGAACCACCAGGAATTAAAGTCATACCATATGGTTTTTCTGAAAACCATTTTTTCTTGACTTTTACACCTACCAATTCTCCCCTATCATTAGAGCCACAACTGTAAAATACTATTATTAAAAGTGCAAATAATGCTGCTTTCTTCATA
Source organism: Polaribacter sp. YIW18 (assembly GCF_057219325.1). NCBI lineage: Bacteria > Pseudomonadati > Bacteroidota > Flavobacteriia > Flavobacteriales > Flavobacteriaceae > Polaribacter > Polaribacter sp. YIW18. The sequence continues at coordinate 86,235 of NZ_JBXVVE010000008.1, forward strand.
TTCTGATATATCTTTACTAAAAAGTTCGTAAACCTATTATTTTTTTTTTTAAAAAACAATGTTGAATTCGCATTTAACGTATCGGATTTTATTTTTTAATCAATTACACCATTTTTTTCATTGCTTTATACCATTTCTCTGGTATAACCTGCTTTGTTGCTTCTGTGTAATCTTTATATGTACATGGTACTAACGCATGTCTTTTGTATTTATTATTTGATAAAATATTTATTTCTATCCACCATCTGCCAGATTTATTGCTTTTATAAAACGTAAGCGGATCGTCATCTTCTAACAAGACGGTAAATTTTTGATAATTTTCTTTACCAGAAAACGGATAATCTTTTACTCTAAAATTAACTCCTTCTATAAAATACCATATCATTTGCGCTATTAAATGGGCTGTTTGATGATTTTTATCCTGTTTAGAGTTATACTCGTAAATTCCAAAAGACGAAACTTTATCACTTATACCTGCATATCTTGCAATTGCACAAATTTCTTCACCAAAAAAACCATTTGGAGAAGCGTTATTATTTGCTGGTGCTTCACTTTGACGAATTGCACCAATGTCTATAGAAACAATATCTGAATTTCTAAAAGCGGGCTCTACACTTTCTAATTCTTTTGAATTTCCTAACCTGTAGGCATCAAAAAATAAATTATCTAAAAGATTTATTTCTTCTTGCGAGTTAAAATATGTTTGATACCCAACATTGCAATAATTAAACAAATTACTGGGTTCTTGCATGATGATTTTGCTAAGGTAAGATTGTGAGGTTAATTCGTCTTCTAAATTACCCAAATCGAATCTACTATCTACAGTAGTTATATTTACGGTTTGCTCTAAACTATCATAAGCTCTATAATTTACATATGTGATATCTTGTCCACCACCTATAATTACGGGGATTACATTTTGTTTTAAAAGCGTAGTAACTATTTCTTTTACAGCAAAATAAGTATCTGAAACTGTGTTTCCTTTTTTTACATTGCCCAAATCTGCAATGGCTGTATGCCAATTACCAGGAAATAATTGATATAGTTTTTTTCTAATGAAGTGTAAGTCTTCTCCACATCCAAAATTATCTTGAGAATTTCTATCTTCTTGGACACCGAATATTGCAATTTCTACATTTCCTAAATCTGGCAAACCACCTTCTTCTGTATGAAAACGTATAAAATTACCCAAAGATTTGTCTTGCTGTGATGCTAAATGCGCCACAACAGAATCTTTTATGGGGGATAAAAAGTCTGCGTTCATATAATATTATAAAACAACTGCAATATAAGAAATCCTTATTTCTTTTTAGTGGTTTTTTTTGTTGATGTTTTTCTTTTTGTTGCTTTTTTCTTTGGTGTTTTTGCTTCAATCATTTTAACAGCTTCGTCTTTCGTAAGTTTTTCTATCGCTGTAGTTTTAGGTAATTCTATTTTAATTTTACCTTTTAACACATTAAAACGACCCCATCTTGCTTTTTCTACACGAATATCAACATCTTCCCAATGATGAATTACTTTGTCGATTTCTTTTTGCTTTTTGGTTTCTATCAACTCTTCAATATCAGCTTCTGTAAGATTATCAAAATCGTATTTTTTATTTACGTTGATAAACATACCATTCCATTTTAAAAAAGGCCCAAAACGTCCAACTCCTTTTTGTACAGGCAAATCTTCGTAATGCGCTATGGGTGCATCTGCTTTTTGTTTTGCAACAATTAACTCTTGAGCTCTAGGCAAATCTACTTCCATAGGGTTTTCTCCTTTATCTAGAGAAACAAACATTTTTCCAAATCGAATGTAAGGTCCAAAGCGTCCATTAGAAACAATTACTTCTTCTCCTTCATAAATTCCTAAACTTTTTGGTAATAAAAATAATTCTAAAGCTTCTTCTAGAGTTATAGTGCCAAGATTTTGATCTTTATTTAAACTTGCAAATTGTTTTTCGTCGTCTTCTGGTGCCCCAATTTGTGCAATTGGGCCAAATTTACCTAAACGTACTAAAACTGTTTTACCCGATTTTGGATGTTCGCCTAAAATACGCTCTCCACTTTCTCTATCAGCATTTTCTTTCACATCTTCTACATTGTCGTGAAATTTGGTATAAAAATCTTTAATCATTTCTGTCCAGTTTTCATCACCTTCAGAAATATCATCAAAAGAATTTTCTACTTTGGCTGTAAAACCAAAATCTAAAATATTAGAAAAATTAGCTACTAAAAAATCGTTTACAATGTTACCTATATCTGTTGGTACCAACTTATTTTTGTCTGAACCTGTTTTTTCTGTTAACGTTTGCGTTTTAACATTGGCATCTTTTAAAATAATTTGTTGATATTCTCTTTCAATACCTTCATTTTGCCCTTTTTCTATATAACCTCTTCTTTGTACGGTAGAAATTGTTGGTGCATAAGTAGATGGACGACCAATACCTAATTCTTCTAATTGCTTTACCAAAGATGCTTCTGTAAATCGATACGGTGGACTTGTAAAACGCTGTGTTGCATTTATAAAAGTATAATTTAATTGATCTTTTACTTTTAGGTTTGGTAGCATACCTGATTGTTCTTCTCCATCTTCGTCGTCATTTCCTTCTAAATAGACTTTTAAGAAACCATCAAATTTTATCATTTCTCCATTCGCAGTAAAAAGCTTACTATTTTCTGAGTTTTCTATTTTTACATTAGTACGCTCTAATTGTGCATCACTCATTTGAGAAGCCAGAGTTCTTTTCCAAATTAAATCGTACAATCTATTTTGGTCATACTCTGTATCTATTGCATGCATTTTCATGTTGGTTGGTCTAATTGCTTCATGGGCTTCTTGTGCACCTTTTGCTTTCGACTTAAAAACACGTTGTTTGCTGTATTCTTTTCCGTAATAATTGGTGATTTCTTCTTCTGCTTCGTTTCTAGCATCTACAGATAAGTTTACACTATCTGTTCTCATATAAGTTATTAAACCAGCTTCGTACAAACGTTGTGCAACTTGCATGGTTTTTCCAACAGGAAAACCTAATTTACGCGACGCCTCTTGTTGTAAAGTAGATGTTGTAAAAGGTGCTGCTGGCGATTTTTTGGCAGGTTTTTTTGTTAAATCTGCAATAGAAAAATCAGCATTTGCACAAGATTTTAAAAAATCTTCTGCTGCTTTTTTAGAGTCGAAATTTTTTGGAATGGTGGCTTTAAACGATTTGCCTTCTTTATTTGAAAACTCTGCAACTACCTTATAATGTGTTTCTGGTTTAAATTCTTGTATGCTACGTTCTCTTTCTACAATTAAACGCACTGCTACAGATTGTACTCTACCTGCAGACAAGCCTCCTTTTACCTTTCTCCATAAAACTGGCGATAACTCGTACCCAACAAGCCTATCTAAAACTCTACGTGCTTGTTGTGCGTTTACCATATTGTAGTCTATATCTCTAGGATTTTCGACTGCTTTTAAGATGGCTTTTTTGGTAATTTCATGAAAAACAATGCGTTTTGTATTGACATCTTTTAATTTTAATTGCTCTTTTAAATGCCACGCAATTGCTTCTCCCTCTCTATCTTCATCACTTGCTAACCATACAATATCTGCTTTGTTTGCTAACGTTCTTAACTTTTTAACAACGGGTTTTTTATCTTCAGAAACTATATATTTAGGACTAAAATCACCATCTACATCTATACCCAATTCTTTAGAAGGTAAATCTGCAATATGCCCATAACTAGATTCTACTTGAAAATCTTTTCCAAGAAATTTCTCGATGGTTTTTGCTTTTGCTGGTGACTCTACAATTACTAAATTCTTTGCCATGTATATTTTTTTGTCGTAATTCTGGCAGTGTAAACTGCGTGTTTTTGAACTGCAAAAGTATGCAGTTTTTTTTTATTAATTTTTTATTAGTTAATTTTTACAAGAATTTTAAGACAAAAATTACTGTACAACTATCTTTTGTTTCATCTCTGTTGACGAATTTCCGCCCACAAAAAGTAAAAATTCTCCGGGTTCTACTTCCCATTTTCTATTGATAGTATAGAATTGTAGCACTTCTTTATCGATTGTAAAATGAACTGTTTTAGTTTCTCCTGCTTTTAATTTTATTTTTTGAAAACCTTTTAATTCTTTTACAGGCCTAATAACACTCGCTACTAAATCTCTTATGTAAAGCTGAACAACTTCTTCTCCAACCACTTTTCCTGTATTTTTTACATCAACATAAAGTATGATTGTACCATCTGCAGTGATCGTTTCTTTGTCTACTTTTAAATTATTATAAGAAAAAGTAGTGTAACTTAATCCATAACCAAAAGGATACAAAGGTGTTTTTTTAGAATCTGTATAGCCTGAATACGTTACGTCCCTATCGTTATAAGGTCTTCCTGTATTTTTTTGATTGTAATAAAAAGGCTCTTGCCCAACATTTCTTGGAAAAGATACTGGCAATTTTCCTGACGGATTATAATCGCCAAACAAAACATCTGCAATAGCATTACCAGACTCTGAGCCTAAATGCCAAGTAACTAAAATTGAAGAAAGAATTTTATTAGCTTCAGAAATATCCATAGGTCTACCATTAGCCAGTACTAAAACGATATTTTTATTTGCTTTATAAACTGCTTGTAATAACTCTTTTTGCAAACCAGCAAAACCAATATTAGTGGCACTTCTACCTTCTCCTGACTGATAAGCATCTTCACCAATCACCAAAAAAACAATTTCTACTTTTTTTGCAATGGCAACTGCTTTGTCAATTCCTGTTTTATTTTCTGTATTAATTTTAAGTGGAATCATAAATTGATTTTGACCAGGTTTTACAGTAGGTATGGTTAAGTCGATTCCTTTTTCGTAATAAACTTTTGTATTTTTACTCACTTTTGCTTTTACTCCTTCTAATAATGATACAGCAGAATTGTAACCCCCTTTTCCACGCCAATTACCTATAGGATTATCTTTATCATCTGCAAAAGGGCCAATTACTGCAATACTTTTTACGCTTTTAGAAACAGGTAAAAGATTGTTGTCATTTTTTAATAATACTATCGATTTTTTTGCAGCTTCTCTAGCAACTGTTAAATGCTCTTTTGTATAAATATTGTTTTTTTCTCTTTCTTTATCAATATATTTAAAAGGATCATCAAACAAACCTAATTGAAATTTTAATCGTAAAATTCTTTTTACTGCATCATTTATATAATTTAAATAACTCTTATTTTCTGAAACTAATTCTTCCAAATAACCTTCGTAAGAATAAGATTCCATATCCATATCAGAACCTGCTTTTAAGGCAATTTCTGCAGCATGTTTTTTATTGGCTGCAAAACCATGAATTACCATTTCGCCAATAGAACCCCAATCTGAAACTACAAAACCATTCCAATTCCAATCTCCTTTTAAAATATCTCTTTGTAAAATTTTATGCCCAGTTGCAGGTATGCCATCAATATCATTAAAAGCGTTCATAAAAGTAGCAACACCTGCTTTTGCCGCTGCTTTAAAGGGTGGCAAAATTGAATTGTGTAGTTCAAATTCTCCAACAGTTATTGTATTATATTCTCTACCTGCTTCTGCAAAACCATAACCTGCAAAGTGTTTTGCACAGGCTGCAATTGTATTTGTATCTGATAAATCATCACCTTGAAAACCATTTATTCTTGCTACACCAACTACAGCATTTAAATAAGGGTCTTCTCCTCCACTTTCCATAACTCTACCCCATCTTGCATCTCTAGAAACATCTATCATTGGCGCAAATGTCCAATTTAAACCAACTGCTGCAGCTTCTTTTGCAGAAATTGATGCAGATTTTTTTATCAACTCTAAATCCCAACTAGCTGTTTCTGCTAAGGGAATGGGAAAAATTGTTTTTAACCCATGTATCACATCATAAGCAAAAATTAAAGGGATTTTTAAACGCGATTGCATTGCTAATTCTTGTGCTTCTCTAACTTCTTCAACAGAAACTACATTTAGTACAGAACCAACCAATCCTTTTTTTATTTTTTCGGCTTTCGTCTTATTACTTCTAGATGATGATGGCCCTGTCAAATCTCCTCCAGCAGCATATTGTACCATTTGTCCAATTTTTTCTTGCAGCGTCATTAATTTTAAAACAGAATCTACTTTTTGTTCTATACGATTATCTAAACTAGAATTTACCATCATTTTATCTGATTCTTTACAATTAAAAAAAGTAATTATTACGAGTAATGTTGTTAAAAGTATTGATTTTATGTTTGCCATTTTAAATTAAATTATTAGTAAAAATTCTAGAAAACTAAAAACAATAATTACTTTTAAGAATAAGAATTTTTATCTACAAGAAAGCAAAAATACAATTCTTATGAACAAATATTTTCATCAAATTTAATATTATCAAATAAATGACTGCCGAAAAAAGAATGAATACATAAAAAATTTTATTTCACTTTATTTTAAAAAGGAGTTTTTGTTTTCTGCCAATATGTCATTAAATTTCTTTTTTGGTTGTATATTTGCAATTCATTTTTTAGATATGAAAACAGTTGAAAAGGTAATAGACGAAAAAATACAAGGAAAAGCCCTTGTAACCGAAAATAAAAAGGAAAATACTAAAAAGCTTTTTATAGGATGTTAGTTGTGTCAAAATAGTACTGATAATCAATAAGTTAAGTACCTATAAAATATAGTTCACACCAAGTTCCCACCATTTATAATTTTTACTTATCTTTGTGTCTATACAGAGATAATGGATGGAAGTTAAATTAACCAATAAACAACTTAAAGAAAGTTTCGGTTGGAGTGAGGATTTAGAGAAATTTACCCTCAAAACAAATTCACTTTTAAGAACCGATTATCCAGGCTATTTTATGTTGAGAAAACATAAAGGAAAATATTTTTGGTATTACAGATTATCAACTAATGTTAAAGGGAGAGATAAATATCTTTGTTCTGTTACACCTAAAGATTTAGAACCAAATGAAACCTCTTTCGAATATGCTACAAATGTTTTAACCGAAAAACTTCGTTCTAAATTCGTGATGGGTATTCGAAATAAATCCTATCTACACACATATATTACTCAATATAAAGGATATATAGAAGGAAGTAAAACACTAACCTCATCAGTAAAATCTGGAAGATGTAATACTATTGAAAGATTTGGAAGGTGGAGTGAAAAGAACGGTATTAGATTAAATATTGTTCCAACCAATGATATGAAGGATGTATATCTAAAATACATCTTATATCTAAAAGATAAAGGTTTACAAAGATCCTCAATCAAAGGTCAAATCCAAACACTTAGGTACTTCCTTGATTGGTTATGTATGGATAAGTTAATAGATGGAGCTGATATTTTTCCATCCCATCCAATCACAGTTAAATTACAAAACGAACTTCTAAAAACGAAACTTGGAGACCCAACTCCAAAAGAAGTGAAAATATTCAGAAGTTCATATTACAAAGAAGCCTACCAAACTTGTAATAAGAAACTTCAGAATATATATCAAGGGTACTGTGAAAATCAAGGGAAATTAGATAGAATCAGAGATAAGAATGGAAAAATAAACCAACCTCCTCATATGATTGGAAGGGATATTGTTTATTTCATTTCGTATTTACAAATCAGAATGGGATTCCGATTGGCGGAAGTATTTTACTCATATAGAAATAGAGATGTTTATAATGATTTTCATATCCCAAACTATCCAAATGAAATGGCTAGTTATTGGGAGAAAGAAGAAGATGGATGGGTAATTTATATTAAGAAATCTAAAAATAAAGATAGAAGTGTTCCTTTCACAGATAAGATTAGAACTTGGGTAAAACCTCCATCAGAAGAACTATTAAAAGTTTCAGAGTGTGTATTAGATAAAAAAGGTAATCCATTATATTGGGATACACCCTTCATTGATATATGTATGGAACTATTCCCTGATTCTTATTACCTATTTCCATCACCAAATCATAAATCTTCACCAAATTCAAAACGAAGTAAAACATACTACATGAATGAATTCAAAACTGAAATGGTGTTGGTAAACAAGTGGGATAGGTTGGGAATTAACTCTTCTCATGATTTGAGAAGATTCTTCGTTTCGGATTCAATAACTAAAAGTGATAGAACACCATTTCAGATAGCTCAAATCACAGGTCATAATATCGTTACAATGGAGAAATTCTATATCCGTGATAACATGAAAGAAAAATTCAATCACTTCAAAGAAGTATCACAAAAGGAGTTATTGAAAAAGTTCAAATAAAATGGATACTTGGATACGGTATCCAAATAACCAATCTACTTAGATTTTAGTTCAACATATTCAAACCAACTTACTGAGGGTTGTTTCTCCAACTCCTCTAAATACTCCTTACCGATTTTCTCTTCATAGATTCTTCGGAGTTCCTTTTTTCTTTCTTTGCTTAACATTCTACAAGTTTTCTAACCTTAGTTATAGTTTTAGGAGAACAATTCAACCTCCCAATGATATCTCTATTTGTTTTACCCATCTTTAGAAACTTAATGATGGATTTAGTTTGTGGTTTTCTAAGGAATACCATTTCAGATTCTTCAGAACCAATCTTTCTTCCCAATTTACCACCATTAAGAACATATTGTTTTCTACCCATCTCAGTAATCTCAAGAATACGTTCTCTCTCCATCTCATAGACTGAGGATAAGATTGAAGTAACGATATTCCACATAGGATTCTTCTCACCATTAGGAGTGTGAGATTCAATACCAATGTTTCTAACCTTGATTATAACACTATTCTCAAAAAAGTAATCTAATGTGTTAATGGAATCTTTTAGGGTTCTACCACATCTTGACAAATCCTCAAATACTATCTTAGTTACTTTACCTTCCTTAACTAACTCAATCAGTTTAGAGCCACCTTCTCTTCTATTGAAGGGTATTTTACCACTTATACCAAAATCATTGATGGTTAAATCATAGTTTTCTTTATCTAACTTAAACCTCTCACCTTTTTGGTTAATGGTTGATGTTCTATTGTATTTTATTACCATAACTGATTCCTTTTATATTCAACACTTAAAGATACCACTTTTTATTCGGACAAACAAATAAAGTGATACCTTTTATTGTATAAATTAAAGGGAAGTGAGGTGGGGTTCAAGATTTATTCAGTAGTTAAAATAGTTTTTAGTATTTTTCAATCGTGGAACTTACAATAGTAATATCAATAGTAATTGGTTTTTTTATAATCTCGAGTATTATAAAATCCAATCGTAGAAAGAAGGAAAGAGAACTTATTAGTTCAGTTACATCATTGAGTAGAGGAACACCTTCTGAAAAGTTTTTGATATTACAATTATTGTAGAGTGGAATTCCACCTGTAACCATTTACCACGATTTAATCATTAAAAAAGATAATGGTGAGTTTTCACAAATAGATTTAGTTTTAGTAACCTCTGAGGGAATCATTGTTATTGAAGTAAGGGATTATAGTGGATGGATATATGGAAGTGGAAACAATACTATTTGGATAAAAGTTCTTTCATATGGTAGGAAAAAGTATAAATTCTACAATCCAATCAAACAAAATAACAACCATATTTCAGAGTTAAGAAAAACACTCAAACAATTTGAAAAGATTCCCTTTTTCTCATTAATTGTATTCTTTGGTGATTGTGAATTAAAGGAAATAAACTATGTTCCAAAGGGAACTTATTTAGTTAAATCTCATAGGGTTTTCGAGGTTCTTAACTTGATTAAAAAAGAAAATGAACCTACCCAATACACCAATAAAAGAGAGGTTGTAGATACATTAAAACAATTAGTTTCTTTGGGTGAGAATACTGATTACCAAAAACAACATATTGAAAACATAAAGGATATGGTTGGTAAAGAAAGGATTTTCAAATAATATACTAAGAGGTTTCTTGTAGCTCCAACTTTTCAATTTAGTATTTGATACACCATATCTAAATTTTTATCGATGTAGATTTTTTATCTCTTAGATAAAAACATACTAATTAACTTAATAATTGTAAAAATATAATTCTTTATATTAATATTAAAAACTGAATTAATCATTAAAAAAACTAAATCTCATTTTAGATAAAAGTGAAAACCGAAGTACACTTTTATATTTTAAGTTTTTTAAAAATGTGAATTTAAAATTAAAATTTAAAATTAAGTTTTAATTATCTTTTATCTAAAATTATATCAAAGATTTTTAAGTACTAGAAAAACGAATATTAATCGTTAAATTTGTTTTTATGGTTTTAATTGAATCTCAATCAGTAAGTAATGGATGGATTAAAGTATGTAATCACCTCATAACTAATGGTACCCGAGTTGGTAATATTATTGAAGAATTAAACTTAATGTTAGAAATCAATTCTTTTGAATTTGATAAAGATTTTGATTTAAAATTCAGAAGTGTTTTTGGTGATGATAGAATTGATTTTGCATCCTCAGTTTCTTTTGTTAAACCAAAAGAGTTAAATGGATATATTTTCTACGAATTCATTAAAGATAAATGGTTCAAAACTTATTGGGGTAGAATGATTAAATGGAATGGTGAATTTAATCAAGTAGAGAATGTGATAAAAATATTGAGAAATGGTAGATCAGTAAAAAGATGTGAATTAATTATTTATGATCCATCAAGAGATTCAAAAAACCCATATTCACAACCATGTTTAATGATGATTGATTTAAAACCAAGAAATGGAAAATTGTATTTAACTTCAATTCTTCGTTCAAACCGAGTTTCAAAAAGTGGATACGCTGATTTTTATTCTATGGTTGAATTAGGTAAATTTCTTTCTAATCAATCAAATCTAGAATTAGGGAAAGTATCAATTTTATCATGTTCTTCACATTTAGGAACTATGAATGGTGAGTTAAAAAAAACAAAAAAACTATTATCTTTATTGGGATGTGTGGAATAGTTTCAACAATCAGTTTATCTGAAAAGGAAGTTAAAATCATTTTAGATGAAATGATTCATAGAGGTATGGATAACCAAACTATACAAAGAGTAAGTTCATCAACTGTTTTGGGACATAACCGATTATCAATTTGTGATTTAACTGAAAACGGTAATCAACCCTTTAAATTAAATAATAAGTTTTCAATTTGTAATGGTGAAATATGGAATTATAATGAATTGAAAAATGAATATGAATCTAAAGGTTATATATTCAAATCAAAAAGTGATAATGAAATAATTTTACCTCTTTATGAAAATAAAAGTTTAAAGAAATTAGATGGTATGTTTTCTTTTATTATTTGGGATAATGATAAACTTATTATTGGTAGAGATTGGGTTGGGAAAACTCCATTATTTATAAATGAATCAAATACAATTATTGCTAGTGAGATTAAATCTATCCAAAAAATAACAAAAGAACCTTGTAGAATCATACCCCCAAACTCATTATCTGTTTTAGATACAAAAACAAAAAAATTAGTAATAGAGAAAAACTATTTTTTTAATTTCTCTAATAAAGTTCCAAACCAAAAATCAATTGATGATGTTTCTAAACACACAAGATTACTACTTGAAAAATCAGTAAAAAAAAGAATAATTGGTGAAGTTCCAATTGGAACTTGTTTGAGTGGTGGTATAGATTCATCGATAATAACTTTTTTGATATCTAAACACATAACTAATATAAAATCATACACAATCAATTTTGATGAGGATTCAGAAGATTTGAAACAATCAAGATTATTTAGTTCTGAAATGGGAATTGAACTTGTTGAAGTTAAAGTTCCAAGAGATAGTGATTTAATTAAAAAAAGATTTTTAGAAAGTGTAGAGATAATTGAATATCCATCTTCAGTTCAATCCCAAGTATGTATACTTCAATCTTTCATTGCTGAACGGATGAAGTTAGATGGTGTAAAAGTAGCTTTTAGTGGTGAGGGTTCTGATGAATCTTATGGTTCTTATGGTATGATTCGTATGTTAAGTAAAAAACCTGATTGGTCTGATGTAAGAAAAAAACTTTTTAAAAAACAACATTACGGAAATCTATTAAGAGGTAATAATACTTTTATGAAATATGGAACTATTGAACTACGATGTCCATTTTACGATACCGATTTTTTAAATTTTACAACTAATCTTTCTGATGAGTTGATTTCAAAGGGTAAAGATTGGAAGATACCATTATCAAATGGTTTTAAAGAACTACCTTACTCAATAAGATTCCAAGAAAAACGATCGTTCCAAAAGGGAACTAATTTTAAAGATTTTGTTGAGGATTTAATTTTAAATGATTCAGAGATAAATTTTAACAACAGAACTCAATTTAGATATGTTGTTGAAGATAATTTTAAAAAGAGATTTGGTTTTCATAAGAATAAATTAAGATTAGAATTATGATAAATACTCCATTAGAAAAGTATGAGATGTTTGGGAGAGAAATCTTTGTTAAAAGAGAAGATTTACAAGGAGATGGAATAAAGTTACCTCGATGGGGTAAAATTTATGCTATTAAAAAATTATATAGATAATAATATAGATAAAACTAAACCTCTTACAACATTATCAGTTGATGGATCCTGGAGTGGATGGGTTGTTTCATCTATTTGTAATGATTTAGGAATAGAACACATTTATTCATTTCCAAACTCTAAAAAGTTTAATAAAAATATACTTGATGATGTTGTTTCATTGTATCCTAACATCAAATTGAATCCTTTAAAACCAAATATGACTTCAATAATGTATAATGGTTTAAAAGGAAAATGTAATAAAAATGGAACTCAAATAATTCCTTATGGATTTGAACATGAAGATTTTATTTCTGTATTTGAAGAGAGAGTTAAAGAATATAATTACTTTGATAATCTTATTGTATCAAGTGGTAGTGGGATTTCATTAATTGGATTAACCCGTGGTTTTATGAAAAGAAAATCTCAAAAAGTAATCTCAATCTGTGTTTCAAGTGAGAACACCATAAGTAAAAGATTGAGGAAATATGAACTTTCCGATGTAGAGATTTATAAATCTAAATATGATTTTTCTAATAGAATGGATGATTATATTACACCATTTCCTACAAACCAATTCTGGGATAGAAAGGGTTGGAAATGGTTAGAAGAAAATATAAAAACAATTAAAGGTTCAATTCTTTTTTGGAACCTAGGTGGTGAATATAGATACTAAGATGGATAAAAAAGAGTTTAAAAAAAGGAAAAAAGAAGTAGAAGAGAAAATTAAAATAAAACTTATCTCTAAATATCCTCATATTCACCATTTATATGAAAGTGGGGAAATTTCATTAAAAGAAGCATTTGAAGGTGCACAAAGTGAGATTTTAGATGTTGAAACATATAAATCAAAAGGAACTAAAAAATACATCACCCATTCTACTCGAATAGATAAAGGTAAGTTAGATATAAAACACACCCTTCCATTTGGTAAAAACCCCATTGGAGAGAACCCAAAGTACAATATCACCTTTGATGAGGTGAATAAAATGGATTACAAGGAGTTTAAGAGATTTATTCTATCAGTTAGAACATTTCTATTAAATGAATGGAATACCAACAACATACCTCCTTATATAGGTAAGGATAAAAAAGGAATTATAAATGATATAGAAAACTTAATTGAGTTTGATTGTGAACGATTATGGAAGAAAGGAGATGATATATATGAATATATAATATCAAATGATTTTCACTACGGTTCATCTTGTAATCAGTTTCAACCCTCAATTAACAAAACAAGAGCAACAAATATTTCAATGTATGATTTATTAAAAGAACCCTCTTTAGAATTAAATTTCATTAGAACTTTTACAAGAAATCTTAAACAAGATAAAATGTATATGGTTTCCAAATTGATGAAAACAAAAAATGAGTTTACAGAAATTGATTTAAATAAATATGGTTTAATTCTTCAATCTCAAAAATTTGAATCTCAACAAACCTTTTCCAAAAATGAAATTTATAAATTATTAGAAAGTAACGTTATTGAGGATTACCATTTAAGAAATCTCGGTCGAGAAATTGAAACTGAAAAACACTTTGTATTAAGATATTTTAAGAAAGAGGAAAGAATAATAAAACATATTATTCACAATCTACGTATAGGGTTCTCAAATATTCCAATTAACTTTTCCCCACTCGTTTCAAAATATTTAATTGAAAAGTATTTACCACAAAAAAATGGTATTGTATATGATCCTTGTAGTGGTTGGGGTGGTAGATTGATGGGATCGATTTGTTGTAATAAAAATATAAATTATATTGGTTGTGATGTGAATAGTAATATATTTCAACATCGTTCTTATGAAAGAATTGGTGAGTTTATTGAAGAAGAAATTGGTAGGAAATCAAATTATAAAGTTCATCAAATTAGTTCCACAAGATTTAATGAAACCGATGATTATAAAAAATATAAAGGTAAGATTGATTTAATCCTCACTTCACCACCCTATTTTAATCAAGAACAGTATTCTCAAGATAAAGAACAATCATATAACCTTTACCCCACTTACAAGAGTTGGATAAATGGATATATCAGAGAAACATTCCAAATCGGTTTTGATTTACTAAAACCAAATGGGGTTCTTCTCCTAAACATTGCTGATACAAAACAACTCCCTCTTGAATTAGATACTCTTGGTGTTTTAGAAGAAATTGGGTTTGAGTTTAAGTACGAAATTGGTATGAAAATGAAGAGATATTTGGGATTGGATACAGAAAAGATTTATAATCGTTATTACGATGAAGAGAGAGGAAAATATATTAAGGTTGAACCAATCTTAAAGTTTATCAAAAAATAAAAAAACACTAAATTTGATTTATGTTTCAAAACACCATAATTAAAAAATATATTTCTGTACAAAGTAAAGATTCACTACTTACAAAGTGGGATTTATTTAGAGAATTCTTTCATGATAAAGGTAATCAGAATAGAATTCGTGAACTAAAGGAAGAACAATTTCAAGAAGGTTTTTTAAAAGAATTGTTTGTAAAAATATTTGGATATATAATAACACCAAATGAAAATTACAATTTAGTAACAGAACTAAAAAATGTAAAAGATAGTAGAAAAGTAGATGGAGCACTAGTTTTTAATACTACGGTTAAGTGTGTAATTGAACTCAAAGGAACTAACACAACTGATTTAGGAAAAGTTGAGATTCAAGCATTTTCATACAAAACTAATCAACCTAATTGTACGTATGTTATTACATCTAATTTCGAAAAATTAAGATTTTATATCCAAGATGCTACTGAATTTATTGAATTCAATTTATTTGAACTTACACAAGATGAGTTCAACTTAATGTATTTGTGTTTAAGTTCAAATAGTATTGAAAATGATTTACCCCTTAAATTAAAATCCGAATCAATATCCCAAGAAGATTTAATTACTAAAAAATTATACAAAGATTACTCCTTATTTAAAAGAGAACTATACCAGAATCTTATTTTGTTAAATCAAGGTTATGATAAACTCTTATTGTTTAAAAAATCTCAAAAACTTTTAGATAGATTTCTATTTCTATTCTTTGCAGAAGATAAATTTTTACTCCCACCGAACTCGGTTCGTTTAATTTTAGATGATTGGGAAGATTTAATTGAGAAGGATGTGGAAATTCCTCTATATAATAGGTTTAAAAAGTATTTTGGATACCTAAATACAGGTTTTAAAGGTAAAAGGTATGATGTGTTCCCTTATAACGGTGGATTGTTTAAATCGGATAATATTTTAGATAATATTTTGATTGATGATACTTTATTATTTAATCACACTAAAAAATTATCAGAATATGATTTTGAGAGTGAAGTTGATGTAAATATTCTTGGACACATCTTTGAAAACTCCTTAAATGAAATTGAAGAAATTTCAAATGAATTAAAGAATGGTGAAGTAGATAAAACAAATACCAAAAGAAAAAAAGATGGTGTGTTCTATACTCCAAAGTATATTACCAAATACATTGTAGATAACACTATTGGGAAACTTTGTAATGAAAAGAAAAACGAACTTCAAATCAATGATGAAGATTACACCACAGATAAAAAACGAATTAAGAAAACAATTAAAAATTTATCGGATAAACTAACTGAATATAGAAATTGGTTATTACAATTAACAATCTGTGACCCTGCATGTGGAAGTGGTGCTTTTCTTAACCAATCTTTAGATTTTCTTATTTTAGAACATCAGTACATAGATGAACTACAATCTAAACTTTTTGGAGATTCTATGATTTTAAGTGATATTGAAAACAGTATTTTAGAAAATAATATTTTTGGAGTTGATATAAACGAAGAAAGTGTTGAGATTGCAAAACTTTCTCTTTGGTTACGAACTGCACAACCTAACAGAAAACTAAACAATTTAAATAGTAATATTAAATGTGGAAACTCTCTTGTTGATAACGTAGAAGTTGATAATCATTTTAATTGGAAAAATGAATTTCCACAAGTATTCGATAAAGGAGGATTTGATGTGATAATAGGTAACCCCCCTTATGTAAAAGAATACACTAATAAATCATCTTTTGATAATCTTCATGAACATCCTATTTACCAAGGAAAAATGGATTTGTGGTATTTCTTTGGTTGGTTAGGATTAGAATTGATTAAAAAAGATGTAGGTCTTGTAGGTTATATTGCACCTACAAATTGGATTACAAATTTTGGTGCATCCAAATTCAGAAACTACTTTTTAGAAAAAGGAAAATTAGTTGATTACGTTGATTTTGGAGATTTCAAAGTGTTTGAGGATGCAGGAATTCAAACAATGATTTATATAATGAAATCCTCTACTGAAAATGATAATTATAACTTCCCATATTCTGAATTGATTGAAAAGAAATCTTCAACAAGTGATGTAAAGTTATTTTTAAATAAATCAAAAAATCAAAAATTTGAATTTTTTAATTCAACTATAAATAAGAATGAGTTTTACGATAGTTATATACAATTTAATCGTAAAGAAATAATTGATTTATCCAATAGAATAAAAGAAGAAGGGGAAATTAAACTTACAAAAAATGAAATAGCACAAGGTATTGTTCCTCCACAAGATTTTATAAATAAAAAATCACTTTCAATTTTAGGGGAAGGATTTAGTTTAGGAGATGGTATTTTTAATTTAACCCAAAATGAATATGATAATCTAAACATACCAATAAATGAAAAAGAACTTATAAAACCATTTTTTACATCATTTGAATTAAATAAATATGTTGGAAATAAATCTAATAAATTATGGATTATTTACACATCATCTAAATTTAAAGTTGAAAGTGAAATTGAAAAGTTCCCAACTATTAAAAATCATTTAGATAAATTTAAATCTGTTATTACAAGTGATAATAAACCTTATGGATTACATCGTTCAAGGGATGAAAGATTTTTTAATAATGATAAGATTTTAAGTTTAAGAAAATGTATAGAACCAACTTTTACATTTACTGATTTCCCTACATATGTTTCTCAATCATATAATATAATTAAAACAGAAAGGGTAAATCTTAAATTTCTTACTTGTTTATTAAACTCCAAACTAATTGAGTTTTGGTTAAAATATAATGGTAAAATGCAAGGTTCTATTTTTCAAGTTGATAAAGAACCTTTATTGGATATACCTATCAAAATTCCTACAAATAGTGATTTATATGAAAATCTATTTGATGAAATTTCAATATCAATAATAGAACTGAATAAATTAAAATCTAACTCAATTAAATCAATTTACTCACGTTTATCTATTTTAAATAAAATTAAACAGATTGAGGAGTTTGATTATGAAGATTATGAAGATTTCATATCTGTATTAAAGAAGAACAAACAATCAATTCCTCCAATTACAGAGGATATTGAGTGGAGAGAATTTATCACCAATTTATTAGTTAAAAAGAAAACTTTAGAGTTTAAAGTTAAAGAAATAGAAGATACAATAGATGATGAAATACTGAAACTTTACTCTATTAATAGAGAAGAATTGAAATTTTAATGAAATTTAACAAAAGTGAAAACCGATTTATCACTTTCTCCAGTAAATCTCATCTATAATTGAAATTACATCGTGGATAGATAATTTATCTTTTGCATTTTCAACTGATTTTTTAATCTCATATTTTAATTTTGATTTAACCTCATCATCATCACCAATAGATTTTAATATTCTGAATGCAGATTTAAGTGATATTTCACCACTTAATACAGAGTTTAACAATTCTTCATCTTTACTATCTTCAATCTGTTTTAATCTCACATCATTTGTTTGAGATATACCGATTTCTTTATGAAGGTATTCTCTCAATTTAAGAGAACCCATAAGTTCTTTCCTTTTTTTCAAGGGAAGAGATTTCATTTGAGATTTAAGAGTTCTGTATTCGTTGATTTTCTCAACCAAACTCTTTTCCCTATGTTTATTACTTTGTATTAGTTCAATAGTTTCTAAAACATCAACAGACTTAAAAATAACATCTATGGTTTTAATACCCAATCTTTTAATTGTGTTGTATCTTCTGTGACCTGATATAAGTTGGTTATTCTCTTTATTCACCAGAACTGGTTCCAACTGACCATAAAGTGTTATACTCTGTTCCAATTCTTCATCTTCTTTTGAATGATTAGAAGAATATATCTGATAGTTGATTGGATTTTCTTTAATTAAATCTATCGAAACTCTAACAACCTCCCCTATTTGTTTGTTTTTATATACCATACAAACGTAAAAGTAATGAAATGGAATCTTATATTAAAATTTATTTAACCCCTCTTAAAACCACTTAAAATCGTTAGTAAAATTTACAGAATTTGATTTTTTTTTACAATTTTTTATCGTTTGGGATACTTCTCTCTATTTATAATAGTGGAACATCAACATAATGTTCCTATTCCTTTACCATTTTCTTGGTAAGAAACCAATCAACGATGGGTACGAGTGGGTAAGTACAACCAAGTTTGGCTCATAAGAGTATGTTTAGGTGTTCGTTGAGGAATGAAACTCATTAGAGTTTTTCTATTGATGGATAGGGTGTGAATGGTTATACTAATCAGAACAGATTCTTAATGGGAAGTAAAATTCCTTTTAAGGGAAAGGTGGTTCCAATTACCAAATCAGTAACAAATAAAAAAAAGAAATTTCAACCTCGAATAATAAGAATTTAAAGAAACAAAAAAGTGATATATAAATTTAGAAATTTAATGAAGAATGAATCAAAGTAAATTAGATACTGAATCAATTGAGTGGTTAAAAGAAAATCCAAAAAAATTCATAAATGAACTAATCAGAAAATCAGAACTGATTAAAAACTTCTCAAAAGAACTAGAACCTTATCGAAAAAGAAAAGATAAAGAAGGATATCAAAAATTATTTAATCAATTAATGGAAAAAGAAGATAAATATTTTAAACTAACTAATAAAACATTACACTAATCTGATATAAATTATAATAGAATGGATAAAACAACTATTACTCACTTAAACAAGAGTTGTAAATTTATTGAAAACCATTTGGATATTATCCATAATATGGGAAATAAACTCAATAATGTGGATGAGGAAAATATAAATAAATTATTAGAAGAATTAGAAAGTTGGAGAATTTGTGTAGATGAAATTGAATTAAGTATTAAAAAAAATATCAACACAAAAAATAGTAATCTAAACACAATAAATAAGGAAATAGTAATTTACTAACTATGGAAGATATACTAAACAAAATAGGAGTAAATACCGAACTACTAAACAAAGAACCTCTACACACAAGAGAACAAACATTAAAAATATTAGGAATTAGCTATAAAACTTTATGGAAGTTTGAGAGAGAAAACCTCATACAAGGAACAAGATTTAAATCTAAAAAATACTATTCTACCACCTCAATAATTAAATGTATCAAAATACAATTCAATCTCAATACTTCTTATGAATTTATCAGTATGTGGGATTAATAGATTAAATAATTAAAAGTATATCATATTTAAATTTGATAGGATCATAACAAACAATCAACACTTAATACTATATCAATAAATAATAATTATTTGATTGTATTAAAGGGAATATGTATACTTCTTATTTGATTAATAATAACCTGACAAATTGTCTTATATTTATTATCTTTGTATTAAAAATGTTAGAGTATTAATTATGGTGGGAACTAATAAAAAATATTTTTCACACCATAAATCCCATTTCTAAAAACAATGAAAGGTTTAACAACAGATAAAATAGAGAGAAATCCAAATGAATATAATGGTGAAGTACTGAAATACCACCAAAGTTCCCACCATCCAAAATCACTATTAAGTACTGATAATCAAGAGATTACAAATAATAAGAAAGTCTTTATAGAAAGCTATGGTTGTCAAATGAATATGAATGATAGTGAAATTGTAGCTTCTATTTTAGATAAAGAAGGTTACAATACTACACAAATATTAGAAGAAGCAGATTTAGTTTTGGTAAATACATGTTCTATTCGTGAAAAGGCAGAAACTACAGTTCGTAAAAGATTACAAAAATATAATAGAGTAAAACAGCAATCTAATCATAAAATGAAGGTTGGTGTTTTAGGTTGTATGGCTGAACGCTTAAAGGAAAAATTTTTAGAGGAAGAAAAAATTGTAGATCTTGTTGTTGGACCAGATGCTTATAAAGATTTACCAAATCTTTTAGAAGAAGTTTACGAAGGTAGAGAAGCCGTAAATGTAATTTTATCTAAAGAAGAAACTTATGGAGATATTTCTCCTGTGCGTTTAAACTCAAATGGAGTTTCTGCGTTTGTTTCTATCACAAGAGGTTGTGACAATATGTGTACCTTTTGTGTGGTTCCGTTCACACGAGGTCGTGAAAGAAGTAGAGATCCTAAAAGTATTTTAGAGGAAATACAAACCATGGTAGATAAAAACTTTAAAGAAATTACTTTGCTTGGGCAAAATGTAGATAGTTTTCTTTGGTATGGAGGTGGTTTGAAAAAAGACTTTAAAAAAGCTTCTGAAATAGCACAAGCAACGGCTGTAGGTTTTGCAGAATTGTTAGATATGTGTGCTACCAAATTCCCTAAAACACGTTTTCGTTTTTCTACATCTAATCCACAAGATATGAGTTTAGATGTGATACATGTAATGGCAAAACACAAAAATATTTGCAAATACATTCACTTACCAGTTCAAAGTGGTAGTAATGCTATGTTAAAAGCCATGAACAGACAACATACTCGTGAAGAGTATATGGAGTTGGTAGACAATATCTATAAAATGGTACCAGAAATGGCACTTTCTCAAGATATGATTGTTGGTTTTTGTGGTGAAACAGAGCAAGATCATCAAGATACGTTAGCATTAATGCGTTATGTAAAATACGATTTCGGTTTTATGTTTGCCTATTCTGAAAGACCAGGAACTTTAGCAGGAAAAAAAATGGATGATGATGTGCCTGCGGAAGTAAAAAAACGTCGTTTACAAGAAGTAATCGATTTACAACAAGAACACTCTTTATATAGAACACAACAACATTTAGGTAAAACAGAAGAAGTTTTAATTGAAGGAACTTCTAAGAAAAACCCTAATGAATGGAAAGGAAGAAATACACAAAACACAGTTATTGTGTTCCCTAAAGAACACTATAAATTAGGTGATTTTGTAATGGTAAAAGTAGAAGACTGTACCTCTGCAACCTTAAAAGGAATTGCAGTAGGCTATTCTGATAATAATTAAAAACAGCCCATCCTAACCTTCCCAAAGGGAAGGAACTCCAATATTAGGGATAAAAAAATTTTACAGAGTATAGTTTAGAGAAAAAAAATAACACAAGAGTATTTTTCCCCTTGGGGGAAATTAAAAGGGGCAATATGGAAAATTTACAAGCAATAAAACAACGTTTTGGCATTATTGGTAATGATGTGCAGTTAAACCGTGCTTTAGAAAAAGCGGTAAGAGTTGCGCCTACAGATATTTCTGTTTTAGTTACTGGAGAAAGTGGTGTTGGTAAAGAAAATATTCCTAAAATTATTCATTCTTTATCACACAGAAAACACGCAAAATATATTGCAGTAAACTGCGGTGCAATTCCAGAAGGAACTATAGATAGTGAGCTTTTTGGACACGAAAAAGGTTCTTTTACAGGAGCAACACAAGACAGAAAAGGTTATTTTGAAGTTGCAGATGGTGGTACCATTTTTTTAGATGAAGTTGGCGAGCTTCCATTAACCACACAAGTTCGTTTACTACGTGTTTTAGAAAATGGCGAATTTATAAAGGTAGGTTCTTCTAAAACGCAAAAAACAAATGTTAGAATTGTTGCTGCTACAAATGTAAACATGCAAGAGGCTATACAAAAAGAGCGTTTTAGAGAAGATTTGTATTACAGGTTAAGCACAGTCGAAATTAGTTTACCCCCTTTAAGAGAACGTAATGAAGATATTCATTTGCTCTTTAGAAAATTTGCATCAGATTTTGCACAAAAATACAGAATGCCGTCTATTAGATTAGAAGAAACTGCCATTAAAGTACTTTTAAATTATAGATTTCCTGGTAACATTCGTCAATTAAAAAATCTAGCAGAACAAATTTCTGTGATTGAAGAAAGCAGAACAATTACTGCTGACAAAATTCAACAATATTTACCCAATGCTTCAGGCAATTTACCAGCAATAATAGGAGGTAAAAAAGACAACGATTTTTCTAGCGAAAGAGATATTATGTATAAAATTTTATTTGATATGCGTAATGATATCAACGATTTAAAAAAATTAACGCTAGACTTAATGAAAAATGGAAGTGTAGAAGAATTGGAAGAAGAAAATCATGATTTGCTTCAAAAAATTTATGGCGATCAAAAATTAAAAGACCATGATATTGAGGTTTTAAACATACCACAAAATTCTAGCAAAGAAAAAGATTATGATTTTATAGAGACTATAGAAGAAGATGAATCTTTATCTTTACAAGACAAAGAAATAGAGATGATAAAAAAATCTTTAGAAAAAAATAATAATAAACGTAAATTGGCAGCAAAAGAGTTGGGCATTTCTGAAAGAACGCTTTACAGAAAAATTAAACAATACGATTTGTAAAAAAAGTGTGTAATCCTTAAAAAAATATCATTTTGAGAAATTTCTATTTTTGATCAAAATTCTCATGAAAACTTTTTAAAATTACATGTATTGAATTTTAAATAACACAAATGAAAAAAACACTTAAAATAGTAGCATTTATTATAACCTCATTAAGCATTGTTGCTTGTGGCGCCTACTCTTTTACAGGTGGTGATGTTGGTGATGCAAAAACAATACAAATTGATTTTTTCCCTAATCAAGCTCAATTAATAGAACCCACCTTAAGTCAGCAATTTACAGAAGAATTAAGAGACTTATTTACAAGACAAACCAATTTAGTACTAAACTCTAATAGTGGCGATTTGCATTTTAGTGGAGAAATTACAAGTTATAGGATTGCGCCTATGAGTGCATCTTCTAACCAAACCTCTGCGCAAAACAGACTTACAATTACTGTAAATGTAAGATATGTAAACAGGTTAGATGAAAAGAAAGATTTCGAAAAATCTTTCTCATTTTATTCAGATTATCCAGCAACATCACAATTATCAGGTGCAGTGCAAGAAGCCGCTTTTGAAGAAATAATAGACAGAATAACACAAGATATTTTTAACGCCTCTGTTGGAAAGTGGTAGAAAGTTGGACGTTTAAAAAAACACAATTTTGGATAGTAACAGTTTTATTGATTTATTAGAAAATAAAAAAGAAATTCAGCAATTAGAAACTGCCCAATTAAAGGCTGTTGTAGAAAAATATCCTTATTTTCAAAATGCAAGAGCGCTGTATTTAAAGGGACTTAAAAATCAAGATAGTTTTAAATATAATAATGAGTTAAAAATTACTGCAGCTTATTCAACAGACAGAAGTATTTTATTCGATTATATCACTAACTTTAAAACAACTACTTCTAAAAAGGATATTCATGAAGAAATATCAAAAAAAATAGCTTTAGAAAAACCTGCTGATACAACTACTTCGCAAGCAGAGGTCGCAATAACATCAAAAAAAGAAGAAAAGAAAGATATAGAAGAAGCTAAAAAAGATTTATCGATTGGGAAACCTATTTCTTTTTCAGCAAACGAAAGTCACTCTTTTCACCAGTGGCTACAATTATCTACTAAAAAAACTATTGTTAGAAATACAGAAGAAAAGCCTGTTAAAAAAACTGCAAAGGCATTAGAAATAATAGATAAGTTTATAGAAACCAATCCTAAATTAGAACCTTTAGAAAAAGGAAAAACTATTACAGTACCTATTGCAGATAACAAGCAAAATGATGCTTTAATGACCGAAACTTTAGCCAAAGTTTATCTAGAGCAAAAAAAGTTCGAAAATGCAATACAAGCTTATCGAATTTTAAGTTTGAAATATCCAGAAAAAAGTGGTTTCTTTGCAGACCAAATTAAAAGAATACAAATTTTACAAAAAACATAAATCATGAGTTATACAGCTTTTTTAATTCTAATTCTGATTGTAGCAGTAGCTTTAATATTAATTGTTATGGTACAAAACCCTAAAGGTGGAGGTTTATCTTCTTCTTTTGGTGGCGGTGGTGCACAATCTTTAGGTGGTGTTCAAAACACAAACAACTTTTTAGACCGAACAACATGGACCTTAGCAATTGCAATGTTTGCTTTAATTTTATTAGCCAACTTTGCTATTCCAAGAGCTGGTGATGATAACTTTCAATTAAATAATACATTGGATGGTGTAGAAACAACACCTACAACGCAACCAGAAGAAACTACTACAAACGATAGTTTAAAATAATTTTCTTTTCAAGAAAATAAAAATGCCAACGTAAATGACACGTTGGCATTTTTTTTTATCATAAAATACTAACCAAAACATTTCTTTGAAAAATTGTCAGTTTTATTGTGTTGGCACAATTTCTGATTATTTTGAAAGAGAAAATAATTTAATTAATCAAAATTTATAATAAAATGGGATTAAACATTAAACCTTTAGCAGATAGAGTTCTTGTAGAACCTGCTCCAGCAGAAACAAAAACAGCATCTGGAATAATTATACCAGATAATGCAAAAGAAAAGCCACAAAAAGGAACTGTTGTTGCCATTGGTAATGGTAAAAAAGACGAGCCTTTAACTGTAAAAGTTGGCGACACTGTTTTATATAGTAAATATGGTGGAACAGACTTAAAATTAGAAGGAACAGATTATTTAATGATGCGTGAATCTGATATTTTAGCAATTATCTAAGCTTTAAGCAAAATGCTGTAAGCCTTAAGCTATGAGAGATTTTAGAAAATATGATATTTGGAAATTGAGTCATTCATTCACTTTAAAAGTATATGACATCACCAAACACTATCCAAAAGATGAGATTTATGGAATAATTTCTCAATTAAGAAGAGCATCCTCCTCTATTCCAACAAATATTTGCGAAGGTTGTGGTAGAGATTCGGATAGTGAATTTAATCGTTTTTTAACAATTGCTTTAGGCTCAGCATCAGAAGTTGAGTACTTAATAATTCTTTCTAAAGATTTAAATTATATAAATGAAAATTCACATATAAATTTAAATGAAGAAGTTAATATCATTAAAAGAAAAATTTATTCATTAAAACAAAAATTAAAAAAATAAATCAGCTTTTGGCTTTCTTGCATACAGCATATAGCCTTTAGCATAAAGCATAATAAAAATGGCAAAAGATATAAAATTTGATATAGAAGCTAGAGATGGCTTAAAACGTGGAGTTGATGCATTAGCAAATGCAGTAAAAGTAACTTTAGGCCCAAAAGGTAGAAATGTAATTATTTCTAAATCTTTTGGTGCACCTACAGTAACTAAAGATGGGGTTTCTGTAGCAAAAGAAGTAGAGTTAGAAAATGAGCTAGAAAATATGGGAGCTCAAATGGTAAAAGAAGTAGCTTCTAAAACCAACGATTTAGCGGGTGATGGAACTACAACTGCAACTGTTTTAGCGCAAGCAATCGTAAAAGAAGGCTTAAAAAATGTTGCTGCTGGCGCAAATCCTATGGATTTAAAGCGTGGTATTGATAAAGCTGTAGAAGCAATTGTTGCTGATTTAGAAAAACAAACTAAAAAAGTTGGTAATTCTTCAGAAAAAATACAACAAGTAGCTTCTATTTCTGCAAATAATGATGCTGTTATTGGCGATTTAATTGCAACTGCTTTTGGTAAAGTAGGTAAAGAAGGTGTGATTACTGTAGAAGAAGCAAAAGGTACAGACACGTATGTAGATGTTGTAGAAGGAATGCAGTTTGACAGAGGTTATTTATCACCTTACTTTGTAACAGATGCAGATAAAATGATTGCAGATTTAGAAAATCCGTATGTGTTATTATTCGACAAAAAGATTTCTAACTTACAAGAGATTTTACCAATCTTAGAACCTGTTTCACAATCTGGTCGTCCTTTATTAATTATTGCAGAAGATGTAGATGGGCAAGCATTAGCTACTTTAGTGGTTAACAAATTACGTGGTGGTTTAAAAATTGCTGCTGTAAAAGCACCTGGTTTTGGAGACCGTAGAAAAGCAATGTTAGAAGACATTGCAATTTTAACAGGTGGTACTGTAATTTCTGAAGAAAGAGGTTTCTCTTTAGAAAATGCAACTTTAGATTTATTAGGAACTGCAGAAAGTATTACTATAGATAAAGACAACACAACTATTGTAAATGGTTCTGGAGATGCAGATAGCATTAAAGCAAGAGTTTCTCAAATTAAAACTCAAATAGAAAGTACAACATCAGATTATGATAAAGAAAAACTACAAGAACGACTTGCTAAATTAGCTGGTGGTGTTGCTGTTTTGTATGTGGGCGCTGCTTCTGAAGTAGAAATGAAAGAAAAGAAAGATAGAGTTGATGATGCTTTACACGCTACAAGAGCTGCTGTTGAAGAAGGTATTGTTGCTGGTGGTGGTGTTGCTTTAGTACGTTCTAAAAAAGTATTAGAAAAGTTAACTACAGAGAACTTAGATGAAACTACAGGTGTACAAATTGTAAACAAAGCAATTGAGTCTCCTTTAAGAACTATCGTAGAAAATGCGGGTGGTGAAGGTTCTGTAGTTATCAATAAAGTATTAGAAGGCAAAAAAGATTTTGGTTATGATGCTAAATCTGATCAATATGTAGACATGCTTGAAGCTGGAATTATAGATCCTAAAAAAGTAACTAGAGTTGCTTTAGAAAATGCAGCTTCTGTTGCTGGGATGATTTTAACCACTGAGTGTGCTTTGGTAGATATTAAAGAAGATGCTCCTGCAGGTGGTGCAATGCCTCCAATGGGTGGTGGAATGCCAGGAATGATGTAAACAGCGAATCGCTTCGAATAATTATTTCACTGTTGTGCAAAATAATTATTTATTCATCAACTTGATATTTCGACCTTGTGGAGAAATCTCAAAATAAAAAAAATCCGTTAGAAATTTTCTAACGGATTTTTTTTATTTAAAAACAACTTATATCTAAATAAGCAAAGTTGAAAGCTTATTTTAAAGACTAACTTACATTTTCTGAAGCCAGTTTTTTACTTCAACTTCTTGTTTTATCATTTCTTTTAACTCAGAAATTTTTACTCTTTTTTGCTCCATAGTATCTCTATGACGTATGGTAACAGAATCATCTTCTAACGTATCATGATCTACTGTAATACAAAAAGGTGTGCCTGCTGCATCTTGTCTTCTGTAACGTTTTCCAACAGCATCTTTTTCATCATAAAAAACATTGAAATCCCATTTTAAATCGTTCATTATTTTTCTAGCAACTTCTGGCAAACCATCTTTTTTAACTAATGGTAAAACAGCCGCTTTAAAAGGTGCTAAAACTGCTGGTAATTTTAAAACAGTTCTTGTGGTTCCGTTTTCTAATGCTTCTTCTTGTAAAGAATTAGAAAAAACAGCTAAAAACATTCTATCTAAACCAATAGAAGTTTCTACTACGTAAGGTACGTAGCTTTTATTTTCTTCGTGATCAAAATATTGTAATTTCTTACCAGAATATTCTTCGTGTGCTTTTAAATCGAAATCAGTTCTAGAGTGAATTCCTTCTAATTCTTTAAAACCAAATGGAAATTTAAACTCGATATCTGCAGCTGCATCCGCATAATGTGCTAATTTATCATGGTCATGAAAACGATAGTTTTCTGCTCCCATCCCTAAACTTAAATGCCATTTTAAACGGGTTTCTTTCCAGTTTTCATACCATTTTTTTTGTGTACCTGGTTTTACAAAAAATTGCATTTCCATTTGCTCAAATTCGCGCATTCTAAAAATAAACTGTCTTGCAACAATCTCATTTCTAAAGGCTTTACCTGTTTGTGCAATTCCGAAAGGAATTTTCATACGTCCAGTTTTTTGCACATTTAAAAAGTTTACAAAAATACCTTGGGCAGTTTCTGGCCTTAAGTATACTTGCGTAGAGCTATCTGCAGAGGCACCAATTTGAGTACCAAACATTAAGTTGAACTGCTTTACTTCTGTCCAGTTTCTAGAACCTGTTAGTGGGTCTGCAATTTGTAATTCTTCAATCAGCAATTTTACATCTTCTAAATCTTCATTTTCTAGAGATTTACCCATTCTTGCTAAAATGGTATTTATTTTTTCTTGATAACCTAAAACTCTACCATTGGTTGCTAAAAACTCTTCTTTGTTGAAAGCCTCTCCAAAGCGTTTGGCTGCTTTTACAACTTCTTTATCTATTTTTCCTTCAATTTTAGCACAGTAATCTTCTATTAAAACATCTGCTCTATATCGCTTTTTTGAATCTTTATTATCTATCAACGGATCATTAAAAGCATCTACGTGACCAGAAGCTTTCCAGGTAGTTGGGTGCATTAAAATAGAAGCATCTATACCTACAATGTTTTCGTGCATTTGCACCATTGCTTTCCACCAATAATCTCTTATATTTTTCTTTAACTCAACTCCATTTTGAGCATAATCGTATACAGCACTTAAACCATCATAAATTTCTGATGATTGAAATACATAACCGTATTCTTTTGCGTGCGATAATACCTTTTTAAATTGATCTTCTTGTTTTGCCATAATGCCGACAAAGATAAACGTTTAGCTAACTTTTTCAAGAAAAAAATAACATCATTTTCTAAATAAACTCTATGAAAGAATAAGTCTAGAAACTTCTTTTTTGCAGATTAAAAATGGAATTCATCAATTTTAAGTATCTTTAAATACGATTGCTATGTATTGAAATGAAAATTTTAAAAGATTTTTTTGATTTATTTTATCCAAAAACCTGTGCAAATTGCACCATAAAATTACTACAAAATGAACATGTAATTTGTACAATTTGTAGACATGATTTACCTTTAACCAACTTTAACTCTTTTACAGACAACAAAGTTGCTAAAATGTTTTATGGAAGAGTTACCATAGAAAAAGCGTATGCTTTGTTATTTTTCAGAAAAAAAGGGATTACCCAAAAGTTAATTCACGATTTAAAATACAAAGGAAACGAAGAAATTGGCATCCTTTTTGGAAATTGGTTGGGAGCATTTTTGGCAGAGAACAGTAAATTTTCTAATATTGATGTGATTGTCCCTGTGCCAATACATTACAAAAGAAGAAAAAAAAGGGGGTATAATCAAGTTACAAAATTT
Organism: Polaribacter sp. YIW18; assembly: GCF_057219325.1. Classification (NCBI taxonomy): domain Bacteria; kingdom Pseudomonadati; phylum Bacteroidota; class Flavobacteriia; order Flavobacteriales; family Flavobacteriaceae; genus Polaribacter; species Polaribacter sp. YIW18. The sequence continues at coordinate 115,830 of NZ_JBXVVE010000008.1, forward strand.
GGCAAAAGGTTGAGTCATCACTTAAAAAAACCATTTATCGAAGGTGTTTTAATTAGAAAATATGCTACAAAAACTCAAACGTTTAAATCTCGTTTTGAAAGGTTTAGCAACCAAGAAACCCAATTCTTATTAACCAATAAAACCTTTTTTAAAAATAAACACATTTTAATTATAGATGATGTTGTTACAACAGGTGCAACTTTAGAAGCATGTGCCATAGCTCTTTTTAAAACCGAGAAGATTAAAATAAGTATTTTAACAATCGCATATACAGAATAAATTTTGTGATTTTAATGTGAAAAATAAATTGTTAATTTGTAAAAAAAATTACCATTCGTGAAACCCTTTTATAAATATCTTTTTTTATCAACTTTTATTATATTGATTATAGGTTGTGCCAAAACAGGTAGGCCTGATGGTGGGCCAAAAGATGAAGACCCTCCACTTTTTATAACTTCTAAGCCACCTTATGAAACCATCAATTTTAAAAGTAATGAAGTTGAATTGGTTTTTAACGAATTTGTAAAAACTAGAGATTTAAATAAGCAATTGGTAGTATCTCCTCCACTTAAAAATCCGCTTTTAGTTACACCACAAGGAACTGCAAGTAAATTTTTAAATATAGAAATTCTAGATACGCTTGCACCAAACACTACTTATATTTTTAATTTTGGGAATGCCATAGAAGATAATAATGAAAGTAATAAATTAGAAGCTTTTAAGTATGTATTTTCTACAGGCACTTATATAGATTCTTTAAAAACAGAAGGTTTTGTAAAAGATGCTTTTTTAAAAAAAGACCCGCAAAAAACAAATATCTTATTATATAAATTGGATAGCGTTTTTGTAGATTCTATAATCTATAAACAAAAGCCTAATTATGTAACAACAGCTTTAGATACCACAAAATTTAATTTTACCAACTTAAAAGAAGGTAATTATTTACTACTGGCTTTAAAAGAAAGTACTAGCGATTATATATATAATCCGGTAACAGATAAAATTGCATTTTACAGCGATACTTTACAACTACCAAAAGATAGTATTATTAACAAACCATTAAAGCTATTTAAAGAAACACAACCCTATAAATTTAAAAGAGCGAAAGAAGTTTCTAAAGGAAAAATTGAGTTTGGTTTTGAAGGCGATGTTACAGACTTAAAGGTTTCTTTACTTTCTAATGTGCCACAAGATTTTAAGAGTATTGCTAAACTAGAAATAGACAAAGACACTTTAAGCTATTGGCACACCCCTTTGGAAGTAGATTCTTTAAATTTTTTAGTTTCAAATGACATCTACCTAGATACAATTACTGTAATGTTTAGAAAAAAGAAAATAGATTCCTTAAAACTTTCTCCTTCTACATCTGGCACATTGCATTTAAGAGACACTTTTTTTATTAAAGGTAACAATCCAATTATAGCTATAGATACCAGTAAAATTACTTTTACAGATAAAGATACTTTAAACGTGAAGTACACAAACTTTATTTCTAAAAAAGAAAATAAAATTGGTTTTTTATTCAAAAAAAATCAAAAACAACACTACAACATAAAAGCTTTACCTGGCTCATTTAAAGATATTTACAACATAGAAAATGACACCTTATTATATCGTTTAAAAACATTAGAATTAGAGGATTATGGTAAAATTACTATCAATATTGTAAATACAAATCAAGATTATTTAATTATAGATTTGTTAAGTGGTAAAGAAAATGATGTAATTGTAGAAAGAAAATACATCAAAAATACTGAAACTTTAGTGTTTGATTTGTTAGAACCAAAAACCTATAGAATTAGGGCTATTATAGATGCAAATAAAAATAACAAGTGGGACACAGGAAATTACCTCACTAAAAAGCAACCCGAAAAAGTTGTTTATTTTGAAGAAGAATTAAAAGTTAGAGCCAATTATTATTTAGAAGGTAATACCTTTACCATAAAAAATTAAATTTTGTTCTTTTTAATATTTATTGAATTATAAGCAGCTTTTTAAAAAAAATATTTTTTTTTGTAACATAAACTATCCAACTTCCGTATAAGTTGTTGTAGGCTTCTCATTAATCCTAAAATAGCCTATAACTTAGAATACATGAGACAACTTAAAATTACAAAGCAGGTTACTAACAGAGAAACTGCATCTTTAGACAAATACTTACAAGAAATTGGTAAAGTAGACTTAATTACAGCTGATGAAGAAGTAGAATTAGCACAATTAATAAAAGCTGGAGACCAAAGAGCGCTAGAAAAATTAACAAAAGCAAACTTACGTTTTGTGGTATCTGTTGCAAAACAATATCAAAACCAAGGGTTAACATTACCAGATTTAATTAATGAGGGTAATTTAGGATTAATTAAGGCAGCAAAACGCTTTGATGAAACCAGAGGTTTTAAATTTATCTCTTATGCTGTTTGGTGGATTCGCCAATCTATCTTACAAGCCCTAGCAGAACAATCTAGAATTGTACGTTTACCGTTAAATAAAATTGGTTCTATCAATAAAATTAACAAAATGTACGCGTTTTTAGAACAAGAAAACGAACGTCCACCAAGTGCAGAAGAAATTGCTAAGAAATTAGATATGACTGTCAATGACGTAAAAGAATCTATGAAAAATTCTGGACGTCATGTATCTATGGATGCCCCTCTAATTGAAGGTGAAGATTCTAATTTATACGACGTTTTAAACTCTGGAGAATCTCCAAACCCAGATAGAACTTTGTTACACGAATCTTTAAGAATCGAAATAAGCAGAGCTTTAGAAACTTTAACACCCAGAGAAGCAGATGTTGTAAAGTTATACTTTGGCCTAGGTGAACACCAACCTATGACCTTAGAAGAAATTGGAGAAACATTCGACTTAACAAGAGAACGTGTTCGTCAAATTAAAGAAAAAGCAATTAGAAGATTAAAGCATACTTCTAGATCTAAAATATTAATGACTTATTTAGGCTAGAAAACGCTTATTCCTTTTAGTACCTCACATTTGTGAGAGAATTATATAAAAAATTAAAACTCCCAAATATTTTTTTGGGAGTTTTTTGTTTGATTTTTTACTATTTGTAAAACTGAATTCTGAAAAAAGTGAATTTTAAAAAAATAAAAACTTTAAATTGAAATTATTAAACATTAAAACGGTAAAATTAAACACGCATTTTACAACACCGTGTGTAAAAAATTGCTATTTTTAGCTTATTCAAAGTTTGTTACTTTTTTAGCATCTTATATTTTCTTACGAAAAATAACGATCTTATAAAATAGCAACTTTCTAAAAAAAAAAAACGTTGTAAATTAAACTCGAACACAAACTAAAAATTAATCTAAAACAAAAATTATGAAAAAGGTTATTACATTATTTGCATTTATCGTATTATCAATTTTAAACCTAAATGCCCAAAGAGAAATCGATTCTTTAACTTATGAGAACACACAAGAAATTAATTTTTTTAAAAAAATAAAAAATAGAACGTTAGTAAAAAAGTATAGAACAATTAATGATAATGTAATTAGAATTGGAGATACGGTTGTTTTAGGAAATCCTACAAATCAAGAAATAAATTCAGATACTTACACAGCAAGTTATGGAAAAGAAGCTAGTGGTGGTTTTTCTAACACAAGAAGTACAACAAAAAAAACGTATGAGTTTATAAAAATGGGAAGGCCTGCTGGACTTGGAAGTATTATGACTTTTGTGGATGGAGATGCTCAAGTCATGGCTAGTAACAGTTTAAAAAACACTCAAGTCATCGTTAATGAAATAAAAGCTTATCACAGAGGAAGTAAAAAGAAACCATTATATCTTGTTATGGTTTTAGGGGAAATAAATGGAAGAGCCTTTGGTTTTAATAAATATTTAAGTGTTTTGGATACTGAATTAGCAATTGAATCTGGTGAAATTTTATTAAAAAACAGAAAAATGACTAGAGAAGAAGCTATTTTAAAGTTAAAAGAAGCTAAAGAATTAATGGAAATTGATATGATAACTAAAGAAGACTTTGAAAAGTTAAAAAAGGAATTACGTCCTATTATAATGAAGAAGCAATAATTAATAAACTCATTAAAAATGTAGGCAAAGATTATGACTTACTTGTTATCGCTGTTGTAAGATATGGAAGGTATCCTTTTAATGTGTCTGTAAATTTTAAAGAGACAACTGTTAACGCTAAACCTATAAAAAATAACTTGAAGAAGCAAGCTTTAAAGATTGGTTAAATAGAAAGAAATCATCTTACCCCAAAAAGACTGAAGCACTTTAAAATAAAGGTAAAACAAACATATTAACATGTAGATTAATCTATAAAAGAACCTTACAGATTAAATAGCTAAATTCATTTTAGGTTAAAAAAGAATTGGCAATATGATCTAACAAAGTTGCTATTAAAAACTAATTTATAACAGTTTTCTTAAATTTTGAAATTGGCTTTTTGTATCAACCTAACTGTTTAGGCTATGTAACTTTCCGTATTAAATTAGGTTGTAACTTATTTGAAAAAAATAGAACTACGAAACAGAACATGAACATAAAAAAAATACATTATTTCTCTGGGATTACGATTTCTATTTTTGTAGGACTGCACCTTATCAACCACTTATACAGCGTTTTTGGAGTAAAAGCCCATATTGAATTAATGAATAATTTTAGACTTGTTTATAGAAATATAATTATAGAAACTATATTGCTTATAGCAGTTGGTATTCAAATTATTTCAGGAATAAAACTATTCTTAAAAAAAAGGAAGAATGTATCTAACTTTTTTGAAAAATTACAAATTTGGACTGGAGTTTACCTTACTATCTTCTTACTAATTCATGTAAGTGCTAATTTCTCTGAAGCTAATTTTAAATTTAGATACTAATTTTTATTTTGGTGTGGCTGGTTTAAATACATTTCCTCTAAACTTGTTTTTCATACCATATTATGGACTTGCAATAGTTTCATTTTTTGCACATATCTCTGCGGTTCACTCTAAAAAAATGCACCATAAAATACTTGGAATTAATCCAAATAAACAATCCTATATTATTCTGATTAGTGGTATACTCCTGACGTTAGTAATATTGTATGGTCTCACAAACAGATTCAATGGAGTAGAAATACCAAACGAATATAAAATAATGACTGGAGAATGAATACTATAATTTACATATGTGGAATTTACTCCTTTCTTTTCGGAGTTTTTCATATTCTTTTTTGGAAATTTTTTAATTGGAAAACAGCATTACAAAAACTTACATTGCCCAATAGAGCAATAATGCAAATACTAAATTTACGATTGATATATTATTTCTTTTTTGTCGCTTTTATTTGTTTTTCTTTCCCAACCGAATTACACACAACAGAATTAGGAAAAGTATTCTTAATAGGTAATTCGATATTTTGGCTTGGTAGAACAATTGAGCAATTTGTGTTTTTGCAAATAAACCATATAAAAGTGCATATTTTGACATTCTTATTTGTCTTAGGAGTAGCCTTATTTGCATTGCCTTTAATACTTTAAAAATAAAAATGAAAGCACAACAAAATCTATACTTAATTGCTAGTATTTTGCGTTCTTGCAAAAAACCTTACTAGCTTTCTTGATAATTTTATTATTGGCTAAGTTAAGTACATAAAAAACATAACTTAACCATTCACAAGAACTATATAAGTAATTTTAAGGAATGGAAAAATGAAATCGTAATTTGACCAACTATACGAAAAGTGAACTTTGACTCCTAAAAAAAGAGAATTAAAATTTTTTTTTGATAAAAATTCTTACCAACATGCATATATAACACACAAAAAAACCTTCAATAATGAAGGTTTTCTTATAATTAAAATCTTTTTTTATTACAAAATATAATCTGTACTAATAAAATTAGAAGCTTTTTTATCTAACAATTCTTGTAAAATGGCGTTGTTGTATTCTGTGTCTTTAGAAGCTACAAAGGTTCTAATTGAAAAAGAACGTAAAGCATCATGTACACTTAAAGTTGCAACAGCAGAATCTTTTCTACCTGTAAACGGATATACATCTGGTCCTCTTTGTGCTGCAGAATTTAAATTTACTCTACATACTAAATTTACCAAAGTATCAATTAAAGGCGCTAATGTTTTTACTTGGCTACCAAAAACACTTACTTGTTGCCCATAATTAGAAGCAGCCATATCATCTAATGGTTCTTGAATATTTTTAAAAGAAACAACAGGAATTACAGGTCCAAATTGCTCTTCATCAAAAACTCTAGATTCTTTAGAAACAGGATATAAAACTGCTGGAAAAATATAATTTTCAGTAGTTATACCTCCTTTTTTATTAATGATTTCTGCTCCTTTTTCTGTAGCGTCGTCTATTAATTCTTGTATATAAGCTGGTTTACCTGGTTCTGGCAATGGCGTTAATTTTACATTGTCTTCCCAAGGATTTCCAAACTTTAATGCATCTACAGCTTTTGCGAAACGCTTGTTAAATTCGTCTACAATATGCTCGTGCACATACAATATTTTTAAAGCTGTACAACGTTGCCCATTAAAAGACGTTGCACCAGAAATACACTCGCTAATTGCCAAATCTAAATCTGCATCTGGCAATACAATGCCTGGGTTTTTGGCCTCTAAACCTAACACCAAACGCAATCTATTTTTCTGTGGATGATTGGCTTGAATTGCATTGGCAGATTTACTATTACCAATCAAAGCCAGTACATCTACCAAACCTGTTTTCATAATTGGTGTAGCTAAAACTCTACCTCTACCATAAATAATATTTACAACACCTGCAGGAAAACTACTTTGAAATGCTTCTAATAAAGGTGATAATAATAAAACTCCATGTTTTGCAGGTTTAAAAATGGTTGTATTCCCCATAATTAAAGCGGGAATTAACAATGCAAACGTTTCGTTTAAAGGGTAATTATAGGGTCCTAAACATAAAACTACCCCTAAAGGACCACGTCTAATATGCGCATGAACTCCGCTATTTTTTTCAAATTTTGCAGAATTTCTATCCATTTGTTTATAATCTTCAATAGTATCGTAAATATATTCTACAGTTCTATCAAATTCTTTTTCAGAATCTGGTAAAGATTTTCCAATTTCCCACATTAATAAGTTTACAATCTCTTCACGCTTGGTTTTCATTTGAACCACAAACTTTTCCATAGCTGCAATTCTACCTTCTACTTTCATAGTTGGCCATAAGCCTTGCCCTCTATCATAGGCTTTAGAAGCTGCATTTAAAGCCTCTAAACCTTCTTCTGCTGTTAAACTTGGCACAGTACCTAATAAAGTGGGGTTGTATTCTTTGGTTGATGAAATAGTTGAGTAAACCTCAGCTTTTTCACCTTTCCATTCTTTTAACTCACCACCCACTAAGTAGGTTTTTTGTTCTACTAATGATGTAATTTTATATTCGTTTGGTATTTCTTTAAAAGTATTCTTCATAAATTTTAATTTAATAATTGTCTAATAGTTGATTGTTGTATGGTAAGTTTTTAGACGACACTTACTCTTCAAAATTAATTAAAAATAGTTTATCAACTATCCTTTAGTGTCTTAAATAACGAAAAGCCTTTCGAGTTTTTATGCTTTTTTATTTAAAAAAATAGTTAGACAAACAACGAAAACAAATCTGGTTTGTCATTTAAATACTCGCTATAAAATTTTCTTTCTTTCATTCTTTTAATTAAAGGTTGTAATCTTTAGATGCTTTTAGTTCTAAACCAACCACTGCTGCACCATTTTATCTATTTGTTTGATTACATGTTTTAGAAGTAAAAAAACCTGTTAAATTTTACAATCTAACAGGTTTATAAATTTTAAAATCTTTATGTAATTATGCAGATTTTATCACTTTCATTGCTGTCATAGAAGCTCTTAATCTTTCTCCTACAATTTCTACAGGATGATTTCTAATAATCTTATTAATTTTAATTAATTCTTGATTGTCTACATCATTAGAATCTGAGAATTTTTTACCAATAACATTTGTTGATACGGTTTTCATAAAATTAGCTAATAACGGTTTACAAGCATGATCAAATAAATAACAACCATATTCTGCAGTATCAGAAATTACACGATTCATTTCGTATAACTTTTTACGTGCAATGGTGTTTGCAATTAATGGAGTTTCGTGTAAAGACTCATAATATGCAGATGCGTCTATAATACCAGATTCTGTCATTGCTTCAAAAGCTAATTCTACACCAGCTCTTACAAAAGCAACTAATAAAGTTCCGTGATCAAAATATTCTTGTTCAGTAATTTCTTCTGAAGTTATTGCTTGTTTTTCGAAAGCAGTTTCACCAGTTGCAGCTCTCCAAGTTAAAAGATTTTTATCATCATTTGCCCAATCTTCCATCATTGTTTTAGAGAAGTGACCCGTCATAATATCATCCATATGCTTTTGGAATAATGGACGCATAATGTCTTTTAATTCTTCTGAAAGTCTAAATGCTTCTACTTTTGCTGGGTTAGACAATCTATCCATCATGTTAGTAATTCCACCATGTTTTAAGGCTTCTGTTACAGTTTCCCAACCATATTGAATTAATTTAGCAGCATAACCAGCATCTATACCTTCTGCTACCATTTTATCAAAAGATAAAATTGCACCTGTTTGTAACAAACCACATAAAATAGTTTGCTCTCCCATTAGGTCTGATTTTACCTCTGCAACAAAAGAAGACGCTAAAACACCTGCTCTATGACCTCCAGTTGCTACTGCATAGGCTTTTGCTTGTGCCCAACCTTTATTTTCTGGATCGTTTTCTGGGTGTACTGCAATTAATGTTGGCACTCCAAATCCTCGTTTATATTCTTCACGAACTTCAGAACCTGGACATTTTGGTGCTACCATAATTACTGTTAAATCCTCACGAATTTGCATTCCTTCTTCAACAATATTAAAACCATGAGAATATGATAATGTGGCTCCTTTTTTCATTAAAGGCATTACTGTTTTTACAACATTTGTGTGTTGTTTGTCTGGTGTTAAATTGATTACCAAATCTGCTGATGGCAACAACTCTTCATAAGTACCTACTGCAAAATCATTAGAAGTTGCGTTTACGTAAGATTCTCTTTTTTGGTCGATAGCAGCTTGTCTTAACGTATAAGAAATATCTAAACCAGAATCTCTCATATTTAAACCTTGGTTTAAGCCTTGTGCTCCACAGCCCACAATAACAATTTTCTTTCCTTTTAATGCGCTTACACCATCTTCAAATTCTGAAGCGTCCATAAAACGACATTTTCCTAATTGTTCTAATTTTTCTCTTAATGTTAATGTGTTAAAATAATTTGACATTTTTTTTAATTTAGTTGTTGTATGTTTTTAACAATGTTGATATTTTCATTTCGTCTTTAGATACTGCAATTAAACCAGAACGTGTGTATTGCATAATACCATAGGGACTTAATTGATTGTAAAGCGCTATAATTTCTTCTTTTTTGCCAGATTTTTCTAGCACAAAAAATTCTTTATTTACAGTTACAATTCTTGCATTACTTTCTTTTATAATGTTTTGTATTTGGCGTTCTTCAAACAATAATTCTGATTTGATTTTAAACAAACCTGCAATTTGATAAATAATTTCATCAAGATTGTGATAGTAAGCTTTAATTACCTCTACTTGTTTTTCTATTTGGCCAATAATCTTTTTAATATTTACCTCATCCATATTTACAACAATGGTAAATTTAGAAACACCTTCTATTTCTGATGGAGAAGTATTTAAACTTTCTATATTTATATGTCTTCTTTGAAATATTGCTGAAATTCTATTCAACAAACCAATATTATTTTCTGTATAAACTGATATTGTATACAATTGTTTATCTGTACTCATATGCTAATTTTAACTTGTCAGGTCGAGCGCAGTCGAAACCTTAATAAACCTCTCGACTGCGCTCGAGGAGACATTTTATCAACTTAAAAAAATCTACTCTAAACGAATATCTGAAACACTAGCTCCAGAAGGCACCATTGGAAATACGTTGTCTTCTTTTTCTACACATACTTCTAAAAAATAAGCTTCTTTACTTGCAATCATTTCTGCAACTGCTTCTTTTAAGTCTTCTCTTTTTACCACCTTTCTTGCATTTAAATAATATCCTTTTGCAATGGCTACAAAGTCTGGGTTTGTCATTTCTGTAGAAGCATATCGCTTGTCGAAAAACAACTGTTGCCATTGACGAACCATTCCTAAAAATTCGTTGTTTAAAACAACTACTTTTACAGCTGCTTTTTGCTGAAAAATGGTTCCTAATTCTTGTATTGTCATTTGATAACCACCATCACCAGAAATAGAAATAACTTCGCGTTCTGGAGCTGCCATTTTTGCACCAATTGCTGCTGGCAAACCAAAACCCATAGTTCCTAAACCTCCAGAAGTAATGTTACTTTTAGACTTGTTAAAATCAGCATATCTACAAGCAATCATTTGGTGTTGACCAACATCTGTTACGATAGCTGCTTCGCCTTTTGTTTGAATATTAATTTCTTTTACAACTTCACCCATCGTTAACCCTTCTTTAGTGGGGTGGATATCGTTTTTAATTACTTTTTCATATTCAATTTTATATAAATCTTTAAATTTTTGATGCCATTCTTTATGAGAATTTTGATTAATAAGTGGCAAAATACCTTCTAAACTAGCTTTTGCATCACCTAAAACAGCAACATCCGATTTTACGTTTTTATCTATCTCTGCGGGGTCAATTTCAAAATGAATTACTTTAGCTTGTTTGGCATATTTGCTTAAATCGCCAGTAACTCTATCATCAAAACGCATTCCGATTGCAATTAAAACATCGCATTCATTGGTTAAAACATTGGGTGCATAATTACCATGCATACCAAGCATACCTACATTTAATGGATGCGATGTTGGTATAGCTGAGGCTCCTAAAATAGTCCATGCTGCAGGTATACCTGCTTTTTCTATAAAAGCTTTAAATTGCTCTTCAGCTTCGCTTAAAATAACACCTTGACCCCAAATAATAAAAGGTCTTTTTGCTTCGTTTATTAATTTTGCAGCTGCTTCTAAACTACTATCTTCTGTTTTTGGTACTGGGTTATAGCTTCTAATTTTTGTACATTTTTCGTACGAAAAATCAAAAGTATCTAATTGTGCATCTTTTGTAATATCTATTAAAACAGGACCTGGCCTTCCACTTTTTGCAATGTAAAATGCTTTGGCTAAAACTGCAGGAATATCTTCTGCTCTGGTTACTTGGCAATTCCATTTTGTAACAGGTGTAGAAATACCTACAATGTCTGTTTCTTGAAAAGCATCACTACCTAACAAATGAGAAAATACTTGCCCAGTAATACACACCATTGGTGTAGAGTCTATTTGTGCGTCTGCAATACCCGTAATTAAATTGGTTGCTCCTGGACCAGAAGTAGCTATTGCAACCCCAACTTCACCAGAAATTCTTGCAAAACCTTGTGCAGCATGTGTTGCACCTTGTTCATGACGTGTTAATACATGATGAATTTTATCTTGATATTTATATAACTCATCATACAAAGGCATAATTGCACCTCCAGGATAACCGTAAATTATTTTTATTTTTTCCTCTATTAAACATCTAACAATGGCCTCGCTACCAGAAATACGCTCGGTAGTTTTGGTGGTTTGCTGTTGTTTATTTATGGTTTGTGTTTCCATATTTTTTTCTTTTTGGATTAGAGAATAAAAAGAAAAGAATTAAGACTTTCTAGTATATTATCATCTTTCTTCTTTATTCTATACTCTCTTTTCTATATTTTTTATAAATCGGTAACACAGCCTTTAGATGCAGATGCTACTGATTTCGCATATTTGTATAATATTCCTTTTTTGTGTTTTAACGGTGGTGCCACCCATTTTGCTCTTCTTTCTTCCAGTTCTTCTTCAGAAATTAAAACGTTTATCGAGTTGTCTTCTGCACTAATTCTAATGTTATCTCCAGTTTCTATCAAGCCAATTGCACCACCAGATTGTGCTTCTGGTGTAATATGTCCGACTACAAAACCGTGTGTTCCTCCAGAAAAACGTCCATCAGTAATTAATGCTACAGATTTACCTAAACCTGCGCCCATAATTAACGATGTTGGTTTTAACATTTCTGGCATTCCTGGTCCTCCTTTAGGTCCAACATACCTAATGACGACGACATCGCCTTTTTCTACTTCTCCATTAGAAATTCCTTTATTTGCTGCTTGTTCACCATCATAAACCACAGCTTTTCCTTCAAATAACAAACCTTCGTTTCCAGAAATTTTTGCCACAGCACCTTCTGTTGCTAAGTTTCCATAAATTATTTGAATATTACCAGATGATTTTAATGCTTTATCTTTTGGAAAAATTACATCTTGATCTTCAAATTCCATAGCTTCTACATCTGCTAAATTTTCTGCCAATGTTTTACCAGTTACTGTTAAACAATCGCCATGTAAATAACCATTGTCTAATAAATATTTCATTATTGCTGGTGTACCCCCAACTCCATGTACATCTTCCATTAAATATTTTCCAGAGGGTTTTAAATCTGCAATTAATGGTGTTCTATCACTTACTCTTTGAAAATCTTCTAGAGTAAAATCGATATCTGCTGCATGTGCAATAGCTAAAAAGTGCAACACTGCATTGGTAGAACCTCCTAAAGCATTTACCAAAGCAACTGCATTTTCTAAAGATTTTTTAGAAATAATATCTAAAGGTTTTAAGTCTAATTCTAATAAGTTTTTAATTGCCAAAGCTGTGCGTTCTGCTTCAGACAATTTGTTGGGATTTTCTGCAGGAATTGATGAATTGTAAGGCAATGCAAACCCCATGCATTCTATAGCAGAAGCCATTGTATTTGCCGTGTACATACCACCACAAGCACCTGCACCAGGTATGGCTCTTTTAATAATTTCTTTGTATTCTTCTTCTTCTATTTCACCAGCTACTTTTTGTCCTAAAGCCTCAAAAGCAGAAACAATATTTAATTTTCTTCCCTTATAATTTCCAGAAGCAATTGTACCTCCATACATCATTATTGATGGTCTGTTTAAACGCAACATAGAAATTACGGCTCCTGGCATATTTTTATCACAACCTACAATTGCAACCAATGCATCATAACTTTGTGCATTCATTACGGTTTCTATAGAATCTGCTATGATATCTCTAGATACTAAAGAATAATTCATCCCTGAAGTTCCCATAGAAATTCCATCGGAAACCCCAATGGTATTGAAACCTAAACCAACCATATCAGCAATATTACACTCCACTTTAACTTCGTCTTTTAAACGATTTAAATGCATGTTACATGGGTTACCATCGTAACCAGTACTTGCAATACCAACTTGGGCTTTGCTCATATCTTCATCAGTTAAACCTACTGCATACAGCATTGCTTGGGATGCTGGCTGAGATTGATCTTGTGTTAATCTTTTGCTATGTTTGTTTAATTCCATTTATTAAAATCTTCTAATTATTGACTAAATTACTATGTTTTACTGTTTTTATTAAATTAATTGTATTTATAACTTTTAATTTCAGATGTTAAAAAAAATACCTATAACTCTGTTTTACAATATTTTAACCTAATTAACAAATGATGTTCAATTAGCAAATTATTTACATGAAAAAACCTTCGATTTTACAGGAAGGTTTGTTTATAAAATATACAAATATCACTTCCTTATCATGTCGGAATAATTACGATGACAGTGACACTAAAAATAATATTTACTATTTGATTTTTCACTTTTCAAATATTTGAAATTTTTTATCCAAATAAAATTGATTTTTTTTAAATAATTGTACTTTGTCCTGCATGAATATTCATAAAATTAAGACTACTATCTTCCTGATTTAGAATGTAATCTGAAATAAAATCACCTACTTTAGAAGTCGATGCAGAATATTTATTTTTCCCTTTAATATCTTCTGTTGTTATATTTAAATCTAAAGATTTTTCTACAGCTCTTTCTACAGCGTCTGCTTCTTCGTGCAAACCTAAATGTTCTAGTAACATAGCTGCTGATAAAATAGAGGCTAATGGGTTTGCAATATCTTTACCTACCGCTGCTGGAAAAGTACCATGAACTGGTGCAAATAAAGCGTTTTTATCACCAATTGATGAAGATGCCAACACCCCAATTGAACCAGAGATTACACTGGCTTCATCAGAAAACAAATCTCCAAACAAGTTGTCTGTTAAGATCACATCAAACTTTTTAGGGTTCAAAATTAGTTTCATTGCTGCATTATCTGCATACAAATATTCTAGGGTTACACCTTTATACTCTTTACTAATTTTTGTAACAGTTTTACGCCATAACTTTGATGTTTCTAATACATTAGACTTATCAATTAACGTTAGTTTTCTTTTTCTATCTTGAGCGGCTTTAAAAGCTAAATGTGTAATTCTTGCAATTTCGTCTTCTGAGTAGGTGCAAATATCATAGGCCTTTTTACCATCTTTGCTAGATTGTTTGTCTCCAAAATAAATACCCGATGTTAACTCTCTATAAATAACAAGATCTGTTCCTTTAATAATTTCTCTTCTTAAAGGAGAGTTTTTAATTAATTGATCAAAGGCTTTCACAGGGTTTACATTACAAAAAAGATCTAATTCTTTTCTTAATTGTAATAAACCTTGTTCTGGCCTTATTTTTAATGATGGATCTTTATCAAACTTAGGATCTCCAATAGCACCATAAAGAATAGCATCTGCTTTTTTACAAATTTCTATTGTTTTTTTTGGCAATGGATTGCCTGATGTTTCTATTGCACAAGCTCCTATTTCTGCTTCTTTGTATAAAAAAATATGATCATACGCTTCTGCAACTGCATCTAATGCTTTTTTAGCTTGATTGGTAACCTCTGGCCCAATACCGTCTCCAGGAAGTACAGCTATTGTATATTTCATTCTCTATTTTCTTATGGATTTGTCTTTATCTAAGGCAGCTGAAAAAATTAATATTGTGTTGTATTAAAAGCAACAACTACCTTAGAAGACAAAGTATTTTTACAAAAATTAAACAATAGCTATTTTAGAAACCTTGTTTACTTTTGTCATAATTTGATGAATATCATCATCTTTAATTTCTTTTTGTTGATCTGCTGCTTCTAAAAAAGATGCATAAGCAGTGTCTAACTGTACTTTAGTTAAGTCATAGCCAATTTTTTTTGCTCTGTAAGCCAAAGCGGCTCTACCACTTCTTGCGGTTAAAACGATAGCGCTTTCTGTAACACCTACATCTTCTGGATCCATAATTTCGTAGGTTTCTCTATTTTTTATAACACCATCTTGATGAATTCCAGAGCTATGAGCAAACGCGTTTGCGCCTACAATTGCTTTATTAGGTTGTACAGGCATTCCCATACTTTCTCTTACCATTATACTTGTGTCGTACAAAAGTTTGGTATTAACAGAGGTTTCTAAATTTAAATAAGGATGTTGTTTTAACACCATTACTACTTCTTCTAGGGCCGTATTTCCGGCACGTTCTCCAATACCATTTATAGTACATTCTATTTGACGAGCACCATTTATAACTCCCGAAATTGAATTGGCAGTTGCCATTCCTAAATCGTTATGACAGTGACATGAAAGAATTACATTTTCAATACCTTTTACATTTTCTCGTAAATATTTCATTTTTGCACCATATTCTTCTGGTAAACAATAACCCGTTGTATCTGGAATATTTAATACAGTAGCACCTGCTTTAATAACTGCTTCGCAAACTTTTGCTAAAAAATCATTATCTGTTCTACCTGCATCTTCTGCATAAAATTCTACATCTTCTACAAAAGATTTTGCATAAGAAACTGCTTTTACAGCACGCTCTATAACTTTATCTCTAGTAGAGTTAAATTTGAATTGTATATGAGAATCACTTGTACCAATACCTGTATGTATTCTTGGGTATTTTGCAGATTTTAAAGCTTCAGCAGCTACTTTGATATCGTTTTCTACAGCTCTTGTTAAACCACAAACAGTAGCATTTTTAACAATTTTTGCTATTTCAGAAACCGAAGTAAAATCTCCAGGACTAGAAACAGGAAAACCAGCTTCAATTACATTTACTCCTAATAAATCTAATCTTTCTGCAATCACTAATTTTTGCTTTGTATCTAATTTACATCCTGGAACTTGTTCACCATCTCTTAATGTAGTGTCAAATATTTGTACTTGATTGTCTTGCATAATTTTTCTAAAGATTGTCTTTATTATAAATCAAATATATATCTTGCATTCTAAATTTTTTATCAATTTTGCTATCAATAACGATTTCTAACCGAAAAAAACAACATTTAATAAATTGAATATTAGTTAGTTATGAGTAAAGTATCTACATCCGCCAATCAACAAAATGATGCTCTTTTTGTACTTATTAAATCTTTAACTAAGTCGGAAAAAAGACAATTTAACCTCTATGTAGGTAGGTTAGGTGGTAATATTGATGCTAAGTTTTTTTCACTTTTTAAATTTTTAGAAAAATTAAAAGTTTACAACGAAAAAGTAATTACTGGAAGTGGTATTGTTTCTAAACAACAACTCTCAAATCTAAAAGCACATTTATACAAACAAATATTAATTAGTTTACGGTTAAATCCTGCACATAAAAACGTTCGTATTCAAATTAGAGAACAACTAGATTTTGCTACAGTTTTATATCAAAAAGGGCTGTACAAACAAAGTTTAAAATTGTTAGAAAAAGCTAAAAATATGGCTTTAGATAACGAAGAAAAAAACATTGCCTACGAAATTGTAGAATTAGAAAAAGTAATTGAAACGCAATATATTACAAGAAGTATTAGCAACAGAGCAAACCAACTTTCTATACAAGCAAAAGAGTTGAGCCAGCACAATGTAATTGCTAGTAAACTCTCTAACTTATCTTTACAATTATACAGCCATTTATTACAAAATGGATATGTTAAAAATGAAGAAGAGTTAACTTTTGTAAACGAGTATTTTAGTAATAGAATGCCAAAATACAAGTATAATTCTTTAGGCTTTAGAGAAAAATTATGGTTGTACAAAGCCCATTTATGGCATAGTTTTTTAATTCAAGATTTTTTACTTAGTTACAAATACGCACGCAAATGTGTAGATTTATTTGACAACAATAAGTTGGTAAATTTACACCCCGTTTTTTATTTAAAATCTAAAAACTATTTATTAGAAGCATCTTTTTT
Organism: Polaribacter sp. YIW18; assembly: GCF_057219325.1. Classification (NCBI taxonomy): domain Bacteria; kingdom Pseudomonadati; phylum Bacteroidota; class Flavobacteriia; order Flavobacteriales; family Flavobacteriaceae; genus Polaribacter; species Polaribacter sp. YIW18. Next base: position 133,007 of record NZ_JBXVVE010000008.1, read on the forward strand.
AGTTAAAAACAACTCTATTTTTAAAAATGAATTGATAAAATTTGAAACTGAAATTGATGAAAAACAAATTCCTTTAAATACCAATACAGAACTACTAATTTTTATGTATTTGTACTCAAATAAATTACACTTACATTTTTTAGAAGGTACTTTTGAAAAAGGAGAATATTTGGTAGATATTATTAATACTAAAATTGAAAAATATAAAAATAGATTAGACAATCATTACATTGTTTTACTTTATTACAAAATAGCTTGTTTGTATTTTGGGATGGGCAAAAACAAGTTATGTATCGACTATTTGCAAAAAATAATTAGATCTAAACACTTAGGTTCTGCAGAAGATTTACAATGTTTTGCAAGAATTTTAAATTTAATAGCACATTACGAATGTGGTTTAGACTACGACTTAGAAAGACAATTTGTAGATACTTACAAATTTTTACTTAAGATGGAAAACTTACAGGAAGTACAAAAAGTTTTCTTAGAATCTATCAGAGATTTAAGTGATGTTTTTCCTCATGAAATTAAAAACGAATTCAAGAAGATACACACCAAATTAAAGAAGTTCGAAAATCATCCTTATGAAAAACGTGCTTTCTTATATTTAGATATTTTGTCTTGGCTAGAAAGTAAAATTCAAAATAAACCCATAGCAACAATTATTAAAGAAAAATCGAAACTACATAGTAAATAATCGTAATTTTTTAATTTATAAATCTATTTTTTATAGATATCATATTAATTAAGTAAATACTAAAAAAAATCTTTAATTAGTAAGTGCTTTTTAAATTTTAATAATACTTTTGCTTTGTGAGTATTTCAAATTTAAACATAAAAACCTTCAAAACTATATCTATAGTGGGTATTTCTATGGGAAATATTACGCGCACTTCTACAACAACTACCCTTTAGGGGTTATTCATTATTATATAAACACAGGATAAAATTTTTCGAGGTCATCGAAAATAAAAAATCATAAAACTAATTTTCATTAAGAACTAAAAAATGAAAGTATTAAAATTCGGCGGTTCATCTGTCGCAAATTCAGAAAACATACAAAAAGTAATTGCCATTGTTGCAAATGCCTCTAAAAAAGAAAAAATTGCAGTAGTCGTTTCTGCTTTTGGCAAAACCACAAATAATCTTTTAGCAGGTGCAAATCTTGCGCTAGAAGATATTAAAGTTGCAAAAGAAACCCTAGAAAATATCAAAACACTGCACTATAAAGTCATAGATGATTTAATCCTCAAAAACAAAAAAGAAGTTCTTATAGAAGTTTCTTCTTTATTTGAAAGATTAACATCTATTTACGAAGGTATTTTTTTGTTACAAGAATTATCTAACAAAACATTGGCAAAAGTTTCTAGTTTTGGCGAAAGATTATCTTCTTACATTATTGCGAATGCAACTAGCGAAAATTTAAATGCAATCCATAAAGAAAGTAGAGATTTAATACTTACCAATAGCGATTACTTAAACGCACAAGTAAATTTTAAAATTACCAATCAAAATATTGCTTCTTTCTTTAAAGAAAATAAGGCTCAAATTACTGTTTTAGGCGGATTTATTTCTTCTAATTTAGAAAACGAAACTACTACGTTGGGTAGAGGAGGCTCTGATTTTACAGCTGCTATTTATGCTGCTGCTTTAGGTGCTAACGAATTACAAATTTGGACAGATGTTGCAGGTATGTTTACTGCAAACCCAAGAGTTGTAAAACAAGCTTATGCAATTTCAGAAATTTCTTATGAAGAAGCTATGGAATTATCGCACTTTGGTGCAAAAGTTTTGTATCCACCAACAATACAACCTGCTTTAAGAAAGCAAATTCCAATTAGAATTAAAAATACTTTTGAACCAGAAAACACAGGTACTTTAATAACTAAAAACCCTAAAAACGGCAATGAAGTAAAAGGGATTTCTCACATAGAAGACATCAGTTTAATTACTGTAGAAGGCGGTGGTATGATAGGAATTCCAGGTTTTTCTAAACGTTTATTTGAAACACTTTCGTTAGCAAAAATAAATGTGGTTTTTATTACACAAGCCTCTTCAGAACATTCTATTTGTGTAGGTGTTTATGAAAATGATGCCAAAAAAGCACAAGAACTTTTAGATGAAACCTTTAGCATAGAAATCAACAGAAAAAAAATAAAACCCATTATTGTAGAAAATGATTTGGCAATTATTGCTGTTGTTGGAGAAAGTATGAAAAACTTTCAAGGTTTAAGTGGCCAAATGTTTAGCGCTTTAGGTAAAAACAATGTTAATGTAAGAGCCATAGCACAAGGCTCTTCAGAAAAAAACATTTCTGCAGTTATTAACAAATACGATGCTAAAAAAGCTCTAAACACGTTACATGAGCAATTTTTTGAAGAAAAAACAAAACAATTAAACTTATTTGTTACGGGTGTTGGTAATGTTGGCGAACGATTTTTAGCTCAAATTCATCAACAAAAAAAGTTTTTAAAAGAAAACTTAAAATTAAAAATTAGAGTTATTGGTATTTCAAACTCTAGAAAAATGGTTTTTGATAACTCTGGAATCGATCTAGAAAACTGGAAAGAAGCTTTAGAAAATGGCGAACCAACTAGTTTAGAAAATTTTCACAAAAAAGTAAAAGCATCTAATCATAGAAACAGTGTTTTTATAGACAATACAGCAAATCAATCTGTTTCTGAAGTCTATGAAAAATATTTAAGAGATAGTATTTCTGTAGTAACTTGTAATAAAATTGCTTGTGCTTCTAACTTCGAAAACTATAAAACTTTAAAAGAGGTTTCTAGAAAATACAATGCAGATTTCTTGTTTGAAACAAATGTAGGTGCAGGTTTACCAATTATAGATACTTTAAAAAACTTGGTAAATTCTGGAGACATAATTCATAAAATTCAGGCTGTATTGTCAGGAAGTTTAAATTTTGTATTTAATAACTTTAATCAAAAAACTACTTTTCATGATGTGGTTGCACAAGCTCAAAAAGAAGGGTTTACAGAACCAGATCCTAAAATTGATTTAAGTGGAGTTGATGTTGCTAGAAAAATCTTAATTTTAGCAAGAGAAAGTGGTTATCAACTAGAATTAGAGCACATTGCAAACAATGCCTTTTTACCAAAAGAAAGTTTAGAAACTACAAATAATGATGATTTTTATACTTCTCTAACTAAAAATGAAAGTCATTTTCAGGAAATTTTTAAAGCTGCAAATGATAAAGATTGTCGTTTAAAATATGTAGCAGAATTTAACGATGGTAAAGCCAATGTTGGTTTGCAACACATACCGTCTAATCATCCTTTTTACAATTTAGAAGGTAGTGATAATATTGTGCTGTTTTTTACAGATAGATATCCAGAAAATCCTTTAATTATTAAAGGCGCGGGTGCAGGTGCAGATGTAACTGCTTCTGGTATTTTTGCAGATGTAATTAGAATCGCAAACAAATAGTTATGGGTTAATCGATTTTGGTTTATGGTTCTCTTTTGAATAATTAACCAAAATCTAATAACCACAAACCAAAATAAATGGATTATTTAAAAATATTTTCTCCAGCAACTGTTGCCAATGTTTCTTGTGGTTTCGATTCTATGGGTTTTGCTGTAGATGACATTGGTGATGAAATGACATTTACCAAAACCAAAGAAAAGGGTGTTAAAATAACAAATATTACAGGTGCAGATTTAACCTATAATGTTGATAAAAATGCTGCAAGTGCTGTGGTTAAAAAAATGCTGTTAGAAGCAAATGCCAATTTCGGAATCGAATTAACCATCCACAAAGGATTTTCTCCAGGAAGTGGTTTGGGTAGCTCTGCTGCAAGTGCTGCGGGTGCTGCTTTTGGTGCAAACCAATTATTAGGCAATAAATATTCTGAATTAGAACTTACAAAATTTGCCATGTTTGGCGAAGAAGTAGCTTGTGGTTCTGCAATTGCAGATAATGTTGCTGCTGCCATTTATGGTGGCTTTGTTTTGGTAAGAAGTTACCAACCTCTAGAAATTGTAAAATTACCAGTACCAACAGCATTAAGAGTTGTGGCAATTCACCCACAAATAGAAGTAAAAACCAAAGACGCTAGAGAGGTGTTGCCGAAAGAAATTCCTTTAAAAAACGCCATTACACAATGGGCAAATGTTGGTGGTTTGGTTAGTGGTTTGTTTACAAATGATTACACATTAATTAGCAATTCTTTGGTAGACTTGGTTGCTGAACCCGCCAGAAAAAACTTAATTCCTCATTTTGATAATGTAAAAAATAGCGCTCTAAATGCAGGTGCTTTAGGAGCAGGGATTAGTGGTTCTGGACCCACAATTTTTGCCCTTTGTAAAGGTGATGAAATTGCTAAAAAAGTATATAAAAACATAAACGAAACCTATCAAAAAACAGGGATTGATTTTGAGTTATTTATCTCGAAAGTAAATCCTGAGGGAATGAAAATAATTTAAAAGCAATAAGCTTTTGGCTATATGCTTTAAGCTATTCGTAAACACTGCCTATTGCATAAAGCTTAAGGCACAAAGCAAAAAAATAATGAACTACTACAGTTTACACCATAAATCGCCAAAAACAACATTTAAAAATGCTGTTGTGCAAGGTTTGGCAAAAGATAGAGGTATTTATTTTCCAGATAACATTACACCTCTTTCAAAAGATTTTATTGAAAATATCGAAAAATATTCCAATCACGAGATTGCATTTGAAGTAATTAAACAATTTGTAGGTGATGAAATTCCAACAGAAACCTTAAAAGAAATTATTGAAGCTACTGTTTCTTTCGATTTTCCATTGGTAAATACAGATGATCATATTGCGTCTTTAGAATTGTTTCATGGGCCAACCATGGCTTTTAAAGATGTTGGTGCTAAATTTATGGCAAAATGCTTAGAGTATTTTAACAAAGATAATAACGATGAAGTTACGGTTTTAGTAGCCACTTCTGGAGATACTGGAGGTGCAGTTGCCAATGGCTTTTTGGGTGCAAAAGGCGTAAATGTGGTTATTTTATATCCTTCAGGAAAAGTTAGTGACATTCAAGAAAAACAATTAACCACTTTAGGACAAAATATTACAGCTTTAGAAGTAGAGGGTGTTTTTGATGATTGCCAAGAAATGGTGAAAACCGCTTTTTTAGACGAAGAAATTGCACGTACATTAACCTCTGCAAACTCTATTAATGTAGCACGTTGGTTACCACAAATGTTCTATTTTTTCTTTGCTTACAAGCAATTAAAATCAAAGAATAAAGAATTGGTTTTTTCTGTACCAAGTGGAAATTTTGGAAATATTTGTGCGGGAATTATGGCTCAAAAATTAGGTTTACCTGTCAAACATTTTATAGCTGCTACCAATGTAAATGATACAGTTCCAAATTATTTAGTAAATGGCACATACAACCCAAAACCATCTAAAGCTACTATTTCTAATGCCATGGATGTTGGAAACCCAAGTAACTTTATTAGAATTCAAGAATTGTACAACAACGATTTTGAAACTTTAAAAAAGCATTTTTCTTCTTTTAGTTTTACAGATGATGCAACTCGTAAAAAGATGAAAGATATTTATGCGAGATCTGGTTATGTTGCTGATCCTCACGGCGCTGTTGGTTATTTAGGTTTAGAAAAATATGGTTTACAAGAAAACGAATTTGGGGTGTTTTTAGAAACTGCTCATCCTGTTAAATTTTTAGATGTTGTAGAAGAAACATTGCCTGTAAAAGTGGAAATCCCTGCACAAATACAGAAAGTAATAAATAATAAAAAAGTAGCCATTAAAGCCAAATCTTATGAAGATTTAAAAGCTTTTTTAATGAGGTAATTATTTTAGACCTCACAGGTTTTAAAAACCTGTAAGGTCTAAAAAGCGTTATTAAATAGAATTTAATAATTTTAAAAAAGCTAAGTATTAGCAAACAAGTTTAGCCCTGATTGAACGGTTTGTTTGAGCTCTTTTGAGGCACTAAAAAAGCGAGTAGTGAAAGCAGGAAATAGCTGCAAAAAATATTTTTTCTATACCTCAAAAATACCATCGTTGGTAAATGCAAAATTTTTACATTTCTGTAAACTTTGTCGGGTATTTAAACCTGTAAACAAACTAAATGCAGGTAAAATTAATTGGTTTTCGGTTACTTGAAAACATGGTAATTTTATGCGCTGTTTACCTCTACCTTTGATAAAAACTCCTGGGTGAATATGCCCTGAAATGATAAAAGAATTGGTTGGTTTTTCTACACCATCATGCACAAATTTTAGGGAATTTATGGTGAGTTCTGTTTTAAAAACTTCCATATTAAATTGTTGGTAGATAGCATTGCTTAATCGATCGTGATTGCCTTTTATTAAACGAATTTTTATATACGGAAACTGAATGAGCCACGCTTTAAATTCATCTAAATCTTTGTTGTATGCTGCATGAAATAAATCGCCAACAATAATTAAATTTTCTGCTTTAAAATGAAGAATTAACTGTTTTAAACGTTCTAAATCTGTAGTTAAAACATTTTTAGGAATGGGAATTCCGCTTTTTTGAAAATGTGCAGCTTTACCAATATGCAAATCGCTTAAAATTAAACTTTTTTGTGCTTCCCAAAAAATAACACGTTGATTTGTAATCTCTAAAACAGCATCTTTACGGGTGATTTTTTTAGAAACTATATGCATTTTATAGATCATTTTAAGTCTTTTAAAGCTTGTTTTTGTATGCGTTCTATACGTTTGCTCAAATCTTCGTTACTCATGGTTCCTCGTAAACTATCTACTTTTAATGGAAAGCTTAAAGGTGTAAAATTTTGGGCGTTTTTCAAAATGATTTTACTCTCAGAAATTCGTTTAAAAGCGGCTTGTAAACGCACTTTTTCCAACTCGTAATCAAACACTTCATTATAAGCTTGTTTTAGGAGTAAATTATCGGGTTCATAATCTTCTAAAACTCTAAATATTAAACCTGAAGAAGATTGTAAACTTTTACTGGTTTTTTTATTTCCTGGTTGTGTTTGTATTACCAAACCAGCAACCACAGCAATATCTCTAAATTTCCTAGAAGCCATTTCACTCGCATTTATGCTGGCTGTAACGTCTTGTATTAAGTTTTCTTTTGAAAAAATAGGGTTAATATTTTCTTCATTTAACGGAATTTCTTGATCGCTTAACAACTCAAAACCATAATCGTTCATGGCAATTGTAAAGGTTCTTTTTGCAATTTGGCTAATTCTATAAGCTATTAATGATGCCATAATTTCGTGCACCAATCTTCCTTCAAAAGGATAAGCAAAAAGATGAAAACCTTCTTTGGTTTCTATCATTTCTACCAAAAACTCATCGTGGTTTGGGATGTGAGAGTTAATATGCTGATTGTTTAATAACGGATGCAAAAACTTTAACTCTTTTTCTCTATTATTAGGCGTTAAAGCATCGCTTAATTTTAGCCTTAAAAAATGAGTTAAATAAGAGGTTAATGGTAACCTGCCACCCAACCAACTTGGTGTAATGGCTTTCTTTTTTTTGCTGCGTTTTACCAAAACTTTCATGTCTTTTATCTGTTTCATTTCTAAAACTCTTCCTCCTAAAACAAACGCATCTCCTTTTTTTAATTTCGAAACAAAATATTCTTCAATCATACCAATATATCCACCCGAAAAAAACTTTACCATCAACATGGCTTCACTTACAATTACACCAATATTCATTCTGTGCATCATAGCTATTCTTCTGTTTTTTACACGATAAAAGCCATCATGATCTACAACCACTTTATGGAATTCTTCATAGGCATTTAAAGTGTTTCCACCTTTGGTGATAAAATGAATGCACCAATTAAATTCTTCTTTAGTTAAGTAATAAAAAGCATGAATTTTATTAATTAATTGATAGGTTTCTTCTGGTTTAAAACCCTCGCCAACCGCCAATGTTACAAGAAATTGTACCAAAACATCGTACGTTAAAACAAACGGATTTCTATTTTCAATTTCGTTTTGTTTAACTGCTTCTTTTACTGCGGCCACTTCTATTAATTGTAACGAATGTGTAGGAACTGCATAAATTTTAGAGCGTTCAAAAGGCGAATGACCACTTCTTCCTGCACGCTGCATAAAACGTGCAATTCCTTTGGCAGAACCAATTTGAATAACACAATCTACAGGTTTAAAATCGACACCTAAATCTAAAGACGATGTACAAACGACTGCTTTTAACATTCCGTTTGAAATAGCGTCTTCTATAAAATTACGTTGTTTTTTATCTATAGATCCATGATGAATAGCAATTTGTCCAATTAAATCGGGTTCTTCTTCTATAATTATTTGATACCACAATTCACTTTGATTTCTGGTATTTGTAAAAATTAAAGTGGTGGTATTCTCGTAAATAATTGGGATGATTTTCGAACTCATGGTTTTACCCAAATGCCCCGCCCAAGACAACTCTTCTACTTGATCTGGCAACAAAGAAATAATATCTATTTTTTTCTTTTCTTTGGCACGAATCATCGTGGTTTTTACATCATAAGGAATCAAAACATTTTTGGCTTCTTCTAAATTACCAATGGTAGCGGTAATACCCCAAATTCTAGTTTTTGGTGATAGATTTCTAATTCTTGCAATTGCCAACTCTGTCAATACACCACGTTTTGAGCCTAACAATTCGTGCCACTCATCTACAGCAACACAATTCACATTTTTAAACCAGCGCGAATTTCTTTTTTGGGAAAATAAAAGATGTAAAGTTTCTGGAGTAGTTAACAAAATATCTGGCATTGAACGCTCTTGTTTTCTACGGATATTGGTGGGTGTATCTCCATTTCTAACAGCGATTTCCCAATCTAAACCAATTTCTTCTACAGCTGTAGTCATCGCTTTTGCTAAATCTTTTGCCAAAGAACGCAAAGGACTTATCCAAATAAGTTTTAATCCTTTTTTGTAGTTTTCTGGATAATTTAAATAGTCAATCACCACAGCTAAAAACACAGAAAATGTTTTTCCGAAACCTGTTGGAGCTACCACCATTCCACTAAAGTTATTTGCATAACGTTCCCAGGTTTGGTGCTGAAAACTAAAGGGTGTATTCCCTTTTTCTTCCATCCAATTTTGAATGATTTGATAGCCGGGGGTTTCTTTGAAGTTGCTCAATTTTGTAATTCCGAGTTTAAAATTTTAAATTCAAAATTTGAATATCAAAATAAAATATTTTTGAATTTATAGTTTTCGTATTATTTAAAATTAATTTTTATTTGTCGTTATACTTTGATCTTAATTTTCAATGAGTGCTTTTACACTTTCAATGGTATCAATATCTTTTACGGTTTTGTCTTTTCGCCAACGTTTTATTCTTGGAAAACGCAAAGCTACACCACTTTTATGTCTTTTACTATAGGCAATTCCTTCAAATGCAATTTCGAAAACCAATACTGGTTTTACGGTTCTTACTGGGCCAAATTTTTCAATTGCATTTTTATTGACCCACTTAGAAATTTCTGTAATTTCTTTATCCGTTAGGCCAGAATAGGCTTTGGCAACTGTTACTAAGTGATCTTGGTTTTTTACAGCAAATGTATAATCTGTGTATTTAGAACTTCGTCTTCCACTTCCTTTTTGCGCATAAATCATAACCACATCAATGGTTAATGGATCTACTTTCCATTTCCACCAATCGCCTTTTTTTCTTCCTACATGATAGATTGATGTTTTTCTTTTTAACATCAAACCTTCTGAATTAAAACTTCTTGCATCATTTCTTAAGGCATCTAATTCGTTCCAATTTTTAAAATCAATCATTTCTGATAACTTTAAAATATCAGTCGTATTTTCCTTAAATAATTGCTCTAATTTCACTCGTCTATTTTCCATAGATTGTGCTCGAAAATCTTCATCATTTAACTCTAAAATATCGTAAACATAGAAACCTACTGGTACTTCTTCTAATAATTTTTTAGTTACGTTTTTACGATTTAAGCGTTTTTGTAAATCGTTAAAAAGCAATACTGCACTGTCTTTAACGGCTAAAATTTCTCCATCAATTACAAAATCATTGTGAAATTTAGAAATGGCTGCAACCAATTCTGGAAATTGTTGTGTCACCAATTCTTCTCCTCTAGACCAAATAAAAACCTCTTCTTTTCTTTTAATAATTTGCCCACGAATTCCATCCCACTTATACTCTACTTGCCAATCGTTTTCATTACCTAAATCTGTTAAGTCTTTTTCTAAAGCATACGCCAAACAAAAAGGATAAGGTTTTGATTTATCATAATTAATATGTTCGCCATTTAGTAAATCATCAAAAGTGATAGAATTTGGCGTCCAATTACCAATAATACTATGCATTATCTGATTGGGATCTATACCAGATAATTTTGCCAACGCATTTACTAAGGTTTTTTTAGAAACACCGATTCTAAAACTTCCTCCAATTAATTTATTAAAAATTAAGCGTTCTTGTGCTTCTAAGCCATTCCAAGCCTGTAAAACATATACTTTTTTTTCTTCGTCTGTTTTTTGTTTTAGGTTGATAAGTTCATCAACCCAAATATGTAATGGTTTTTCTATAGTATTTTTAGGATTTGGCAGTAGCAAAGTAAAAGTTTCTCCTAAATCTCCAACAGTACTATAACTCTCTAAAAACAACCATTCAGGAAGTTTTGTAAGCTCCATACACCATTCTTTCATCAAGTTAGATTTTACAGGTCTAGAAGGTCTTTTTCCTGTAAACAAAGCAATTAACCACAGCTTATCTTTATCTGGTGCGGTGTTAAAATAATGAACCAATGCCTCTATTTTTGCATTGGTTTTATTAGTGATTTCAATAGCACTTATTAAGTTAGAAAAATCTTTCATAGCTTATAAAGTTGCCGATTTTTGAGGTTCTTTATTTGCAATTTCTTCGTCACCAAATTCGGTTTTTAACTCATGAGCTTCTATACCAATTTCATTCAAATATTTAGAAAAAACAGCTTGCGAGCCGTGAGTTACATAAACTTTTTCTGCTTCTGTTGCTTTTACTGCTTGTAGCAAACCCTCCCAATCTGCATGATCACTTACTGCAAAACCAGCATCAACCCCTTTCCAACGTCTGTTACCACGAATGTGCATCCAACCAGAACAAATAGCTGTTGCTGCGTTTGGTATTTTTTTAATCAATTTAGAACCTAACAAAGCAGGTGGTAAAATGACAATTTTACGCTGTACATTCTCTTTTTTAAAATCTGATGTAATCACAATAGATTTTGGTATATCGATTCCACTATTTGATATAGCTGTATTTAAGTTGTGTATGGCACTGTGCACAAAAACGTCATCTACATGCTCTATCAACTTTAAAATACGTTGCGCTTTCCCTAAACTGTAACCTAAAAAAACACTTGTTCTATTGTTTTGTTGATTTTGAAGTACCCAATTTTGTAATTCTTGTTGTAATTCTTGTTCGGTTTTCCATTTGTAAATGGGCAAACCAAAAGTACTTTCTGTAATAAATTCGTGACATTTTACAGGCTCAAAAGGTGTTGAAATAAAATCGGGTTGCGTTTTATAATCTCCAGAAAAAACTACTACAAAACCTTTGTATTCTAATTTAATTTGAGCAGAACCAATTACATGACCTGCAGGAAAAAAACTTACTTGAACTCCATTGATATTTTTTGGCTCATTATATCCTAAACTTTCTATAGAAATATCTTTCCCTAATCTATGTTTTAAAATTGCTTTAGAATCGTTTTGACATAAATAATGTTGGTTTCCCCAACGTGCATGATCTGCATGACCATGAGAAATAACTGCATATTTTACAGGATACCAAGGATCTAAATAGAATTTTCCTGGTATACAATAAATGCCTTTTTTAGTAAATTTTACGAGTTTCAAAAAAGTTTAAATTTCTAATAATTTTTGTCTTTATAAAAATAAGGCAATATCTTTAAAAAATAGACTCCTCATTTAAAATTTGTTGTTAAATTGATTTAAGGGTATAAAAAAAAGCTTCAAATTCTAATAAGAAAATGAAGCTTTTTGTTGGCCTACAAGGACTCGAACCTTGAATGTCGGTACCAAAAACCGGTGTGTTACCAATTACACCATAGGCCAATGCATTAATTGCGGGTGCAAATTTAATCTATTCTTTTAATTTTACAAACATTTTTAAATAATTTTTTTCTTTAACAAAGTTTTATGAGGATTTTAAAAGGGATTAAAAAACCGAAAGCTACTTATTATTCATAATTATTATTAAATTCGCCACATATTATTACGTAATTTTATGACAGTAGCAAACTTTAAAAAATGGAACATCATCTTAGGATGGATTACATTTGTAATTGCCCTAACAACCTATTCTTTAACTATAGAACCAACCGTAAGTTCTTGGGACGTTGGAGAATACATTGCAACCGCAATTAAATTACAAGTTGGGCATCCGCCAGGAGCACCTCTTTTTCAAATGTTGGGTGCATTTTTTGCGATGTTTACCTCAGATGTTTCAGACATTGCTAAAATGGTAAATTTCATGTCTGCATTGGCTAGTGCATTTACCATTCTTTTTATGTTTTGGACGATTAACAATTTAGGTGAAAAATTAGCCTTAAAAGCAAATAAAATTACTGAAGGTAGCTATATCGCCATTTTAGGTAGTAGTGTTGTTGGCTCTTTAGCATACACGTTTTCAGATAGTTTTTGGTTTAGTGCTGTAGAAGGTGAAGTTTATGCCATGTCATCTTTTTTAATGGCTATTTTATTTTGGTTGGGTTTAAAATGGGAAAGCGAAATTACCACACCAAGAGGTAACAAATGGTTGATATTAATCAGCTTTGTTGTAGGTTTATCATTTGGGGTACACATCCTTTCTTTACTGGTAATACCAGCAATTGTAATGCTGTATTTCTTTAAAACTTATAAAAACATCACCTTAAAATCAACTGCTATTGCAACAGTTTTATCGGTTTTGGTATTGGCTTTTGTGTTTAAATTCTTGTTCCCATTTACCTTAAAATTCTTTAGTGCTTCTGAGTTATTTTTTATAAACTCTATAGGTTTACCTTACAATTCTGGTACTATTATAGCAGGTATAATTTTAGTGGCGCTTTTTTACTTCGGATTAAAATACACTCGCAAACACAACAAAATACATACAAATACCCTTATTTTATCGGTTTTGTTTATCATGATTGGTTTTTCGTCTTGGATTATGTTACCCATTAGAGCCAATGCAAATACAACAATTAACGAAAACAACCCATCTAGTGCACGTGAATTATTAGCATATTACGAACGTGAGCAATATGGAGATGCCAATGTTTTTTACGACACCTATTACTCTAATTCTTACCAAAGGGAACAAGATACAGACAATCCATATAAAGACGATAAACCAAAATACGAGAAGAAAAATGGTAAATATGTAATTGTAAATAAATACAAAAACGTAGCACCTAATTATTCTGATAAACACAAAGGTTTTATTCCAAGGATGGTAGATCCAACATCAGAAAAAATGTACAAAGCCATTGCTGGCATACCACCAAATAGTAAAAGAAGACCCACTTTTGCCGAAAACTTAAAGTTTATGTTTAGCTATCAATTTGGCTATATGTATGGGCGTTATTTTATGTGGAATTTTGTTGGAAGACAAAATGATATACAAGGTAGATTAGATATTTTTAATGGAAATTGGCTAAGTGGCATTGACGCCATTGATGAAATGAGATTGGGTTCTCAAAAACAATTGCCAACACAAGCTTTAGAAAATAAAGGAAGAAATACGTATTACTTTTTACCGCTAATTTTAGGGCTTATTGGCTTATTTTTTCAGATAAAATGGGACAAAGAAAACTTTTTTGTGCTCTTTCTATTTTTCGCTTTTACAGGTTTTGCCATCATATTTTATACCAACCCAAAACCTTTTGAACCTAGAGAAAGAGATTATGCAGTGGTAGGTAGTTTCTACATTTTTGCCATTTGGATTGGCTTTGGTGTTTTAGCCCTATATGAATATTTAAAGAAATTTGCCAACAAGAAAACCATTGCTATTGCAATTTCTGTAATTTCACTTTTAGCAGTGCCAACTTTAATGGCTTCTCAAAATTGGGATGACCATGATAGATCAGACCGATTTACAACACGCTTAAACTCGCAAGCCTATATTGAGAGTACAGATGAAAATGCCATTATGTTTACCATTGGTGATAATGATACTTTTCCTCTTTGGTACATGCAAGAAGTAGAAGGTATTAGAACCGATATAAAGTTGGTAAATACCAGTTTATTTGCCACAGATTGGTACATAGATCAAATGAAACGAGCTACCTATGAAGCTGCTCCAATACCAAGTCAATTAACACACGACCAATATAAATATGGAAGTTTAGATATTGCGTATCATATAGAACACCCAAGATTTAAAGATTCTATTATAAATATTAAAGATTTTATGCGTTGGATTGCTTCTGATAATGATGCAACGTATTATATAGATGAAGAGAATGGAATTAAAGAAAAATACTATCCAACCAACAGAATTAGAATTCCTGTTAACAAAAAAAACGTACTAGAAAACGGTATTGTTGCTCCAAAAGATGCAGACAAAATTGTACCTTATATAGACATTGAAATAGATGATAGAGGCATTACAAAAAACCGTATTTTAATGTTAGATATTTTAGCAAATAATGATTGGGAACGACCCATTTATTTTACGGGCGGTGCAAATGCAGACGAAGAATATATTTGGTTAAAAGACTATTTACAATTAGATGGTTTGGCGTTTAAATTGGTACCAATAAGAACACCTTCTAAATACAAAGATCAAAGTGGTAGAGTTAGAGAAATTAGTTTGTTTGATATAGGTAGAATTGATCCAGAAAAAATGTATGCAAATATTAACAAATTAGAGTGGAGAAACATAAATAGTGGCGAAATTTATTTAGACGAACAAACCAAAAGAAATGCCATTTCTTTAAGAAATAGCTTAATGCGATTGTCTGAAGCCTTTGCAAAAGAAGGAGATACGCTAAAAGCTGTTGAAGTTTTAGATTTATCTATTGATAAAATGCCGATAGAAAAATTTGACCATTACAGCCTATCTTTAGGCTATCCAGAAATGTATTACAGTTTAGGTGAGCAAGAAAAAGCAGAAAAAACTGCCCAAATCTTACAACGCTTAATTACCGAAAAATTAGTTTGGTTAAGTACCTTTGATAAAGAAGATTCTGATATTATTTTTGATGAAATAGACACCTCTTTATACATGTTTAAAAACTTAATAGACCAAGTAGAACAGGGTAGTAATAACAAGGAGTTTATATCTAAAATTCAAGATGATTTTATGATAACTATTAGGCGTTTTGAATATTTAATGCCAGATGAAGATAGCACAGAAGATTTAGAGCTAATTAAAAAATAAGTTGAAATTATATTTCCCCAGAACGCCAAATAGTATTATGAGATTATTCTCTAAATATATTTGGCGTTTTTCTTTAGAAAAAAAAGAAATATATTTAACTTTTGATGATGGACCAACACCCGAAATTACCAACTTTGTTTTAGACGAATTACAAAAATACAAGGCAAAAGCTACTTTTTTTTGTATTGGTAAAAACATTAAAAATGAACCAGAAATTTTTAAGCGAATTATTGCCGAAAAACACGCCGTTGGTAACCATACACAAAACCACTTAAGTGGTTGGAAATCTTCTAAAAAAGAGTATGTTGAAAATTTTTTAGAGTGCGAATCTGAAATTTCAAACGCAATACAGAAATGTCAAAAACAGCAACTATTTAGACCTCCTTATGGGAAATTAAAAAAGAAACAAGCCAAAAAATACTAAAAAAAGGCTACAAAATTATTATGTGGTCTGTTTTATCTGCAGATTTTGATACCAGCATTACCAAAGAAGAATGTTTAGAAAACGTTCTACAAAACACCACAAATGGAAGTATTGTTGTTTTTCATGATAGTGTAAAAGCCAGTAAAAAACTTCGATATGTTTTGCCCAAAGTATTAACCCAATTTACCCAACAAGGCTTTGTGTTTAAAGCAATACCATAAGTTAGCTAACAAGTTTAGCCCTGATTGAATGGCGTGTTTGAGCTCTTTTTTGAGGAACGAAAAAAAAGCGAGTAATGAAAGCAGGAATAGCTACTTATTAAAAAAACTAAAACAAATTCAGCCTTAAAAATTAAAGGTACTCCTCTACTAAGCCAATAAGAGTTTTTGCATCTTGAAAACCTGTTTGCCGCCATTTCATTTCGCCATCTTTATAAATAATAAAAGTTGGATTTCCTTTTACATGCAAAGCGTCTGCAAGTATTTCGTTCTTTTTAATATCAATTTTAATTACTTTAGCTTTGTCTCCTAATGCAGCTGCAACATTTCTAAGCGTATCTAAAGTATTTTCTGTATCATCCCAATCTGAATAAAAATCTATAAGAACTGGCTTTTGTTTACTAATTATTTCTCCAAATTTAGTCATAACATAATTATTTTAAAGGGGAATAACGTAAAAAAATGAGTTTAGTTAATACACAAATATACTTAAAAGCTTTTAAATGAAATAATTATCATGCTTTCTTAAGTTCTATCACTGTAATTTCTGGCCAAATACCTACTCTACCAGGAAAAGCATGATAGCCAAAACCTCTATTTACATTGATAAATTTATCTGCTTCTTGGTACAAACCTGCCCATTGCTTGTACACATATTTAGATGGGCTCCATTTTAACCAACCAGGTATTTCTATACCCATTTGCAAACCATGCGTGTGCCCACTTAATGTTAAATGATAATGAAAAGGGTCTTCTTTTACTCGATATTCCCAATGACTTGGATCATGAGTCATTAATATTTTAAAATCGTGTTTATGTACTCCTTTTGCAGCTTTGTCTAAATCTCCAGCTTGGTTAAAACCTTTACCCCAATTTTCTACACCTAAAAGCGCAATTTGTTGTCCGTCTTTTTTTAAATACCGATGTTCATCTAATAACAATTCGAACCCTATTTTTTGGTGAATGTCTTTTACTTTTTGAAAATTATCTATTTTATCTTGTGGATTTTTCCAATCCATATAATCTCCATAATCGTGATTTCCTAAAATGGAATACTTACCTTCTTTAGCTTCTAACTTGTCAAAAACAGCAATCCAATTATCCATCTCATCCGCTTTATTATTTACAATATCTCCTGTAAATAAGATCAAATCTGATTTTTGTTGATTAATTAAATCAACCCCGTATTGTATTTTTTCTTTGTTGGTAAAACTACCAGAATGTATGTCTGATATTTGTGTGATGGTATAACCATCAAAAGCGTCTGGTAAATCTTTAAATGCTAGTTGATATTTTAAAACTTTATAATTGTACTTTCCTTGAACAATACCATAAATAAAACCTGCAAAAGGTATTGCAGCCAATCCTAAAGCAAGTTGTGCTATAAATTTTCTTCTACTTGGTAAGGCTTTTGTTTCTTCTGGAGAAAGTACAGAAATTGCTTTTGCAATCCATCGATATATATCTTCTCCAAAAAGCACTAGTAAAATAACTATTTTAGGTATTAAAACCGTTAACATTACCCCCATTGCCATCTGAAATTGTGGGGTTTGGCCTTGGCTTCTATCATAAGTTAAGGCAACATAAAAGAAATTTAGATAGGCACCTATACTTGTAAAAATCCAAAAATATTTTAAAATTTTACTTTTGGAAACTGTTTTTAAAGCCTGAAATGCGTAAAACTCTAACAAAAGTATAATCGCTAATAAAGTTACCAATCTAATAAACCAACGCATAAAATAGAAATATTTAAAAAAACCTAACAAATATACTTGTTAAAACATGAATGAATTTTAATAGGATGTTAAAGTTTTGTAGCTTTAGCATTCCAAATAAATCTATTAAAATGTCAGATCAAAAAAGAGTATTTTTAGTTGATGCATATGCATTAATTTTTAGAGGATATTATGCATTTATTAAAAACCCAAGAATAAATTCTAAAGGCTTAGATACCTCTGCAATAATGGGCTTTATGAACTCACTTTTAGACGTAATTAAAAGAGAAAAACCAGATAAATTAGCCGTTTGTTTTGACAAAGGTGGCAGTACAGACAGAGTAGAATTATTTGAAGCTTACAAAGCCAATAGAGATGAAACACCTGAAGCCATAAAGTTGGCTGTGCCTTATATTATGGAAATTTTAAAAGCCATGCACATTCCTATTATGGTTAAAGAAGGGTTTGAAGCAGATGATGTTATTGGAACGCTTTCTAAACAAGCAGAAAAAGAAGGTTACCAAACATTTATGGTTACACCAGATAAGGATTTTGCACAATTGGTTTCTGATAATATTTTTATGTACAAACCACGTTTTGGAGGTGGTTATGATGTTTGGGGTATTCCAGAAGTACAAGCAAAATTTGAAGTTACAGATCCTTTACAAGTAATTGATTTTTTAGGAATGATGGGCGATTCTGCAGATAACATTCCAGGTTTACCTGGAGTTGGCGAAAAAACTGCCAAAAAATTCTTAGCGCAATTTGGTTCTATGGAAGCGTTGCTAGAAAATACAGATCAGTTAAAAGGAAAAATGAAAGAAAAAGTAGAAGCCAATAAAGAATTGGGCTTTCTTTCTAAAAAATTAGCTACCATTATGCTAGATGTTCCTGTAACTTTTAATGCAGATGATTTTGAGTTAGTGCAACCAGATATGGAAAAAGTAACCGAACTTTTTAACGAGCTTGAGTTTAGAAATCTTTTAACCAATTTCTTAAAAACCTTTGATGCTAGCACCACAGGCGAAATAAAAAATGAAACAAATGATACTTCGAGCGCAGTTCAGAAGACTCCCAAAAAAGCACCTTCAAACCCAGAAGGTCAGTTTGATTTATTTGCAGCTCCAGGAGCTGGAAGTGTTTCTGAAGCAGATATAGCTGCTGGTTTTAAAACCATAGAAAACACCAATCATTTTTATCAACAGATAGATTCTGCTTTTTCTAGAAAATTATTATTAAAAAAATTAATGGAACAAACTTCGGTTTGTTTTGATACTGAAACTACAGGTTTAAAAGCCTTAGAAGTAGAGTTAATTGGCATTGCATTTTCTTACGAAGCTGGCAAAGGTTATTATGTTTCGTTTCCAGAAGATCAAGCAGAAACCAAAGCTATTTTAGAAGAGTTTAGACCCTTTTTTGAAAGTGATATCGAAAAAATTGGGCACAATTTAAAATATGATATCAAAGTTTTGTCTAATTATAACATGCCTGTAAAAGGCAAGTTGTTTGATACAATGATTGCACACTACTTAATCAATCCAGATATGCGCCATAATATAGATGTTTTGGCAGAAACATATTTGAATTATCAACCTGTTTCTATTACAGCGCTAATTGGTAAAAAAGGAAAAAATCAACTTTCTATGAGAGTAGTGCCTATTGCAGAGCAGACTGAATATGCTGTAGAAGACGCAGACATCACCTTACAATTAAAACACCTATTTACTAGCGAATTAGAAAGTGGCAACGTTACCCAACTTTTTAACGAAATTGAATTGCCACTCGTTTCGGTTTTAACAGCTATGGAAATTGAAGGTATAAATCTAAATACCGATTTTCTAAAAGAATTATCTGTTGCCTTAACGGATGACATCAACTGGTTAGAAAAAAGTATTTATGAGCAAGCAGGAGAAGAATTTAACATTGGTTCGCCTAAGCAATTAGGAATTGTACTTTTTGAAAAATTAGAATTGGTTAAAAAACCAAAAAAAACAAAAACAGGACAGTACAAAACAGGCGAAGACATTTTGTCTTACTTAGCAAAAGACCATCAAATTATAAGAGATATTCAAGAATATCGACAGTATAAAAAATTACAAAGCACCTATGTAGATGCGTTGCCAAATGAAGTAAACTCTAAAACAGGTAGAGTACATACTGCTTATGCACAAGCTGTGGCTGCTACTGGTAGATTAAGTTCTAACAACCCCAATTTACAAAACATTCCTATTAGAACAAAACGTGGTCAAGAAGTACGTAAAGCTTTTGTACCAAGAGACAAAAATTATGTGTTATTAGCAGCAGATTACAGCCAAATAGAATTGCGTATAATAGCTGCTTTAAGCAAAGAAGAAACAATGATTAATGCTTTTAAAAATGGCGAAGATATTCACGCTTCTACCGCTGCAAAAGTGTTTAATGTTCCTTTAGAAGAAGTTACGCGTGAACAACGTAGCAACGCAAAAACCGTAAATTTTGGAATTGTATACGGTGTTTCTGCCTTTGGTTTAAGCAACCAAACCAATCTTTCTAGAAGTGAAGCCAAAGAATTGATTGACACCTATTATGAAACCTACCCAAAATTAAAAGCATACATGGCTGCACAGGTAGATTTTGCTAGAGAAAAAGGCTATGTAGAAACCGTTTTAAACAGACGTAGGTATTTAAAAGATATTAATTCTAGAAATGCTATGGTTAGATCTGGTGCAGAAAGAAATGCCGTAAATGCGCCCATACAAGGATCTGCAGCAGACATTATTAAGTTGGCAATGATTAACATACATAAACGATTTGAAAAAGAAAACTTTACATCTAAAATGTTATTACAAGTGCATGATGAATTGGTTTTTGACGCACATAAAGACGAGCTAGAAACCATCAAACCGATTATAAAATACGAAATGGAAAATGCCTTTAAAATGACGGTTCCATTAGATGTAGAAATTGGTATTGGCCAAAACTGGTTAGAGGCGCATTAAAATTACTTTTCTAGACGTGCTGCATCAATATAAAGAAACCAATATTACCTGCAAATGGGGTTTGTATTATATACTAATGAAACATGAATTCTATCAATAAAGAACCAACAAAACAATAAATAACTGATAATTAACAGATTAAAAAACCTTTGTTTTAACAATTTTTACTATATTTATGGTGCTATAATAAAAAAAAAAATTGGAAAAGCTACCTAAAATTTTTCTAGAACAAAAAACTCACCGAAAAGAAAATCAACTTTTAATTCAGTTTTCTTATCACAAGAAATTGATTGCATTGGTAAGGTCTATAAAAGGGTCTCATTGGAGTAAAAGCTTAAATACTTGGTACATAAAATATTCTCAAGAAAATTTACAAACTATTCTTACTTTTTTTAAAGATATTACAATAGTTGACACTTCTAAACTTCATAAAAAAGAACTTTTTACAAGAAATTTAACTAATGAGCAGAAAAACCTTTTAAATAATTTTTATCTTTTTTTAAAAGGAAAACGTTACAGCCAAAGTACTATTAAAACATATACTTTCTTTATTGCTGATTTTATAAATTTTTACAGAAAAACACCTTTAAATAATTTAACCAATAGAGCTGTAGAGCTTTTTATTGAAAACGTATTTATAACACGCAACTATTCTATTAGCACGCAAAGGCAGTTTATAAGTGCTTTAAAGATTTTTATTGTTTTTTATCCTCATACAGAAATTAATGATTTGGTTTTAGAAAGACCTAAAAAGTCTAGAAAATTACCCAGTGTTTTATCTCAAGAAGAAGTATTAAAAATTATAAGTAGCACCCAAAACCTAAAACATAGAGCCATTTTAGTATTAATTTATTCTTGTGGCTTACGAATTAGTGAATTGGTTAATTTAGAATTGACTGATTTTCATATTCAAAGAAAACAATTAGTTATTAAAAACGGAAAAGGAAGAAAAGACAGGTATGTAAGTTTAGCGGATAGTTTTATTCCGTTACTTTCTAATTACTACCATTCTTACAAACCTAAATTTTATTTTGTTGAAGGTCAAAAAGGTGGAAAATACAGTACTGAAAGTGTACGACAGTTTTTAAAGAAAAGTTGTGTAAAGGCTAATATTAAAAAAACGGTAACACCACATACATTAAGGCATAGCTATGCAACACATTTGCTAGAAAACGGAGTTGATATTAGGTATATACAATCTTTGCTAGGTCATGCCAAACCAGAAACCACTATGATTTACACACATGTTAGAAGAAAAGATTTAATGGAGATACAGAATCCATTAGATATTGCATTACAGAAATTAAAAAAAGAAAATAAAACCAATAATAAACTTGTATTATCCGGAATAATATAACTAAAAACAAATATATTTATTTGGATATAACAAGTTGCCAATAATGCGTGAGCAAGTTTGTGGGAAGAAATATCTGAATAAAAAAAGTGAGTTTTTTAAAGAAAAAAGAAATTCAAAATGTGACTAATTCTGTTGCTGGAATTTTAGAATGCTGAACACTCTCTCGCCTGCAAAATTCTACGTGGGAATTTTGCAAAATGTGGAATTGTAAAACGTGTGAATCAAATCAAACTGGAAAATTACAAACTGCGGAATTGAGCAAAATAAGGAAAAACCAAAATTGCGGAATTTCCAAGCAAACGTGAAATTTAACAAGTTTGTGGAATTAAGATAAATATGAAAAAAAGGAATATATCACTTTGACAAAAAGTTAGATTCTTGGAAAAATGGAAAAAATGGAAATTATTGAACGAAAAAAAAGCACTATTGGCAACACCGTGTATAAAAAATTGCTACTTTTAGCTTAAACAAAAGCAGTTGCAATTTTGCCAACTTCTGAATTTCCGTTGGAAATTCCTCGTTGACAAAATCGCAACTTTTCATACACATAAAACGTTGTATGTAATAACCTGAAAAATGGAAAATAAACCAGAAAACATCCACATTATCTTTAGTGAATATTCAAGAAATACTCTGATAAATAATAAAGAACTAAATATAAAAAACAATAATATTATAAGTTTAGAAGATGATTTAAGAATTGGACCAATTTCTAATTTGAATTCAAATCAAATAACAGACAGAAAAAAATGGTTATCAAACATCTTGAAAAAAACAACTACGGTTGAAAAAATTGTATCAAACGTTGAGAAAGATATTGAAAAAATAGATAGAATATTAAGTAATAAAAAACACAAAACATTTTATCTATGGACTTTTAAAAACGCTCTAGACATTATAAATACAGCAAAACTTATTGCGAAATTAATAGAATTTAAAGTTACTGTCTTTATAATAGATTATAACGAAATTACTCTCGAAAATCAAAAAGGTAATCCGTTTTATCCCAAAAGTCTTGTGGAAGTTAATTCTTCTCATATTAATGAAATTTTTAAGTATTTTAAGCAAATAGAAAAGGAACAATTTATTGAATGGGAGAGTTTATGGAAAAAAATTGAAAATGAAAATTTTTCATTAAGGATTCTTGATAACAATGGAAATATTAAATCTGAAAAGGAATCTTACTTTGATAATATATTAAAATCATTTTGTCAAAAAGAATTTCAAAAACCAGCAAGAATTGTAGGAAAAACACTTATAGAAAGTGATTTTAGTATTTCAGAATGGTATTTAAACTGGAGATTAAAAAAATTGTCTGAAATGAAAATAATAGAAACTAATGGAGAACTAAAAGATATGAGAGATTATGAAGTTAAAATTACTACATACAACACCGTGTAAAATTTATTGCTTTTTAAGGTTTTTCTTGCGAAAAACCTCGCAAACGTAAATGTCTGTATTTATTAGTTATTTTTAGCTAAATTTACGCAACAAACCTTACACCAAAACGTTGTAAGTAATGCCGAAAAACCCAGAAACCGAGTGAATAAAACGATATTTGAAATTACCAAAATGGACTGTCCTTCAGAGGAAAATCTTATCCGAATGAAATTGGACGGAATTTCAAGTATTGCAAATTTGGACTTTGATATTCCGAACCGAAAATTGACCGTTTTTCACAGCGGAGAAATCGACCAAATCGAAAAGTCTGTTATAGAACTGAATCTTGGCGGAAAGAAAATCTCGACCGAACAGACCGACCAAACGGAATTTAAAGAAAACGATAATCAAAAAAAGCTACTTTGGTCTGTACTTGCAATCAATTTTGCCTTTTTCCTTATCGAAATGACAACGGGAATTATCTCAAAATCAATAGGACTTGTTGCAGACAGTTTGGATATGCTTGCCGACAGTTTCGTGTACGGAATTAGTTTGTTTGCGGTTGGAGGAACTATAGTTAAGAAAAAGCGGATTGCAAAACTTGCTGGATATTTTCAAATAACACTTGCGATTATTGGATTTGTGGAAGTTTTAAGAAGATTTTTTGGAGACGAGAAACTTCCCGATTTTTCAACAATGATTATAGTTTCGATTTTTGCACTTATCGCAAACGGAATTTGTCTTTACATTTTGCAAAAGTCAAAAAGCAAAGAAGAGGCTCATATGAAAGCGAGTATGATTTTTACATCAAATGACGAGATTATCAATTTAGGAGTAATAATTGCTGGAATTTTGGTAAATTGGTTGAGTTCGAGTAAACCTGATTTAATTATCGGAACAATCGTTTTTACGTTGGTAATTCAAGGAGCGTTTCGGATTTTGAAATTAAGTAAGTGAATGAAAAAAGCACTACTTACAACAACGTATATAGCTCATAGCTAGTTAGTTGATTAATCGAAGTTAAGGCATATTTGCTAGTCCGCCAAATTTTTTAATTTGGCTTATTGAGAAAAAAGATAATAAGAAAAATTAAAAAATTCGGCTCGTGCTTAACCGAATAATTATCGCTAATTTACACGCTACGAGCCATATACAAAACCGTTGGCTACAATTTTGACCAGTCCTAAATAAATGCATAATCCTTGTTAGATAATTTCATAAAACTTACCTTTGCCTAAGATGGTAAAAAAACTTAAAGACAAAAAGAACAAAAGAATTTTCAGTTTTAACTTTCTTATTTTCCGAAATCAGTCGGATAAATTTATTCCTCCTACCCATTTAATTTCTTCTTAAAAAATTTTCTTATCTAATTAAAAGCGTCTGTAAAACATTATGTCTTTATTCAGACGAATAAACTATATGTTGTGAAACATCAGTTTTCACAGCAAACAATAACTTTTATAAAGTATTTAAAAATGAAATTTCTATCTATAAAAAGACGAACAAAAACAGAAAGCAGGTATTCCCCTAAAATGGGAGTGCTAATAACTCGTGTAACATACATAAAAAAACAAGTGCTTGGTATTTCAGTTAAAACGCTTCATAAATATCGAGAAACATACTATGGAGAAGTAAAAGATTATGATGATTGTAACCTATTCATATAAAAAATAAAAAAATGAAAGTATTAGTAATTGGAGCCGGTAATATGGGCTTAACATATGCTGAAGGAATGTCAACATCTCCTTTACTTAGCAAACATAAGTTAATGATATATGACACCGATTCAAATAAAATTAAAAGTTTAAGCAAAGACGTTAGATTTAACGTGTATAATAATTTAGACGATTGTTTATCCAAAGCAGATATTGTATTTATTGCTGTAAAACCGTATCATAGTAATACTTTGTTTGAGCAAATGAAGCCAATATTAAATGAACAACAAATCTTTGTCTCTTTAATGGCTGGTGTTACAATAGATACTATTCAACAAAAATTAGGCTCAAAAAAAATAATTCGCACTATGCCAAACCTACCAGCTCAGGTAGGTAAAGGGGTTACCTCTTACACAGAATCTAAAGCAATTTCAAAAGTAGAACTTATTCTTGTTCGTAATTTATTAGATACCACAGGGACTTCAATTCATGTAGAAACCGAAAACTATATTGATGCCTCAACAGGTATTTCTGGCAGTGGACCTGCGTATGTGTTTTATTTTATGCAGTCTATGTTAGAAGCAGCTTTAAAACTGGGGTTTTCAGATTACGATTCAAAAATATTGGTCACTAACACTTTTGAGGGTGCCATAGAATTATTTAACCAAGCTGATCTCTCGCCAGAAAAATGGATTAATCGTGTCGCTTCAAAAGGAGGCACAACACGTGCTGCCATTGACTCGATGGAAGGTAATAATGTAAACCAACTTATTAAAGATGCAGCCTACGCTGCGTTTGAGAGAGCTGTAGAATTAGGTAAAGAAAATTAATAGAATGAGTAAAGAAATAAAACGGGTAGTTGTAAAAGTAGGAACCAACGTATTAACAAATAAAGATAACAGGATAGTAGGATCTGTACTGAGAGAACTAGTAAGACAAATTGGCATTTTACATGATGATGGTATTAGTGTAATCCTTGTATCGTCGGGATCAGTTATAGCAGGAAAAGAAATATTGGGAAATATAAAGATAAAAGATAAATCTATTAGGAGACAAGTGTATTCTTCTGTTGGTCAACCACGTATGATGCGTCATTATTATGAGATAGTTCATGATTATGGAATGCGATGCGCGCAAATTTTGGCTACGAAACGTGATTTTGATCCTGGCAAACACCGCGATAATTTGATAAACTGCTATGAAGGACTACTATCTGAAGGAATTATACCAATTGCTAACGAAGATGATGCAGTATCATTAACAATGTCTATGTTTTCTGATAATGATGAATTGGCTAGTTTAGTTGCAGAACTTCTTGATGCAGATTTATTAATTATTCTTTCGGATACTGATGGCTTATATACTGGACATCCAGATGATGATGAATCTAAAATTATAAGCGAAGTAAGAACAAATGAAAACGTAGAAAAATACGTACAATCCTCTGAAAAAACAGAAGGAGAAGGGCGTGGTGGTATGGCCTCCAAATTAAAAATAGCCAAAGGCACTGCGAACAAAGACATAACAACTTATATAGCAAATGGCAAACAAGAGAATGTAATTATAGATATAATAAACGATAAAAAAGTTGGTACCAAGTTTATTACTGCCTAGAATAATCTCTAAAAAACAAATAAATGAAACTTTTAAATACAGATATAAAAAATAACGTTTTAAAATCTATGACTGAGATTTTAGAGCACAAACGAAAACGTATCATTATTGAAAACAAAAAGGATTTAGATGCTTTTCAAAGAGAAGATCAAGCACTTTACGACAGACTTGTCGTTAACGACAAGAAAATAGATGAAATGATTAGAGCGGTGGAAGATGTTATGAAACAAGACGATCCAGTAGATAAGGAAATATCTAATAGAACCTTAAAAAATAATCTTAACATTGTAAACACCACAGCACCTTTTGGCACCATTCTTATCATATATGAATCTAGACCAGATGTTACCATAGAGGCTGCGGTATTAGCCTTTAAAGCCAATAATAAGATCTTATTAAAAGGAGGTAAAGAAGCGTTTAACAGCAATGGTATTTTAGAAAAATGTTGGCACGAAGCCTTAGAAGCGAATGGTCTTTCAAAAGATTGGATAAAACTATTACACCTCAAACGTGAAGAAACACAGGAGTTTTTAAGAAATCCAACAGAACCGCTAGATTTAATAGTTCCGCGTGGTGGCGAACGATTAATTAATTTTGTTAAAACGTACGCAACTTGCGCGGTATTAGTTAGCGGTAGAGGAAATAACTTTTTATATATTTCTGAAAATGCAGATTGGAGCAAAGCAGTTAATGTGATTATTAATGCTAAAACAGATAAAATTTCAGGCTGTAATGCATTAGACAAAGTTTTAATAAATAAAAACCTTCCAGAATATGCAATAAAGTTGAGAATGCTTCAAGAAAAACTAGAAATGCACAATGTTGAAATTTTAGTTGACGATAAAGTTTCTGATGTTCTTTCTAAAAAAGAAAAAGTTAAAAGTATAGATGTATGGTACGAAGAGTTTTTAGCTTTAAAATTATTAATTGGCGAAGTAGACACTTTAGATGAGGCTATTGATATTATCAATAAGTTCTCTGGCAAACATTCAGCATCAATAATTACTGAAGACAAAACCGAAGCTATGAACTTTATGCAAAATGTTGATAGTGCAGCTGTATATCATAACGCTTCTACACGATTTACAGACGGTGGACAAATGGGCGTTGGTGCAGAATTGGCAATCAGTACAGATAAACTTCATCATAGAGGTCCATTAGGATTAAAGCAACTAGTTACTAATAAATACTATGTTTTTGGTGATGGGCATGTAAGAATTTAAAAAACACTTCTGTTTTTAAATGTTAACAATAAAAATAACTTTTTAAAAGTACATCAAAGTGTTAAAAAATAAAAATTCAGAAAATAGCCAAAGGAACTAAAAACTACAATCAGTACTTTGGAGTGTGGATTTACACTGGATTTTTTTAATTGAATAAAAAACAACCTTTTAGATTTGATATATCGTTAAATAAGCATAAAGCTCAATTAAAAACAAATACCGAAAGTGAAAGGCTCCAATTTTTTAAGGAAATCAGAAAAGTTTTTTTTGGTAAATCAAACGACTTGCCGAAAAGAATGAATAATAAAAATTTACATGAAATATAAAACTGAAGAAAATAAAAACTGTAGTCAACAAGGTATAAAATTAATTGCTGGTATTAGCCTACTTACGAAAGTCCTCACAGACTTTCTATCTGTGATTTATTCACTAACTTTAGTGCTTAAACCACGCAACTAATCTTATACATAAACGTTACAAGTAAGCCGAAGAAACAAACCAACGACAGAATGAAAGGAAAGTTTTTGTTGCATAAAGACAAAGAAGAAAAAGGAAAAGCCAGCCCACAAAAGCAAGAGTTTAGCTGCTCTTCTCCTTCAGCCGTCACTTCGCAGCCACACACATGCTTTTTCACCCCAACTTTCGAATTGAAAATCACTTCTATTAAAAGTCATTTCAAACCTAATTTTTTCAGCTTCACTCAATTTTCCGAGAAATATTAGAATAACATATTCTATGTTTGACTTATCAAACAATTAAAGCATTATTAAATGAAGAATAATTTTAGAATAATGATAACAATAACAAAAAAAAATGCAATGAAAAGTCCGATTTTATTTTTTACTATTCTAATAACAATACTAAGTAGTTGTAAAAAGGATGATGTTAAAAACAATTCAGAAGAATGTTATTCAAATACTAATGCACAGACTTTAGTTCATGACAATATTAACAGGGAATATGTATTATATATACCAAACTCTTATGATGGGACTTCTGCAGTTCCTTTGTTAGTTAATTTCCATGGTTTTGGAGGTAGTGCAAGTGAATTTATGAGCTATGCTGATATGCGTTCAATAGCAGAAACTGATACTTTTATTTTAGCCTATCCTCAAGGAAGCTGTTTAGACGGTTCATCTCATTGGAATGCTTGTCCAACTGGTGGAGACAATAAAAGTGATGCTGATGATTTTGGCTTTGTTGAATCCATGATTAATGAGATTTCATCGCAATACAACATAGATATGGAAAGAATTTATGCTGCTGGATACTCAAACGGTGGCATGATGGCATATGGACTTGCGAATTATAAAAGTGATTTAATTGCTGCGGTAGCATCTGTTTCCGGTGTAATGTTAGATTGTACTGGACCTACAAGTCATCCAATGCCAGTAGTGCATCTTCACGGAACTTCTGATGGTGTACTACCCTATAATGGTGGTGATGGTTGGAACTCTGCACAAAGTACATTGGAGCATTGGATTAATTTCAATAATACAGTTTTAACCCCTACTGTAATAAGTGACAACAATATTGAACATTATGTTTATGATCAAGGAGATAGCTTAGTTTCTGTGGAACATTACAAATATATTGGAGGAGACCATGTTTGGTTTAATTCAACTTTTCAAGGTCAAAATACATCTGAATTGGTTTGGAACTTCGTATCACGCTTTGACATAAATGGTTTGAGATAAAGAATAAATACATTAAAACAACAACAACTATAAGCAATAGCATTCCTATATGAAGTTATTGTTTGTAGTCAAAAGGTTTATAAATAATGCTTTTAAAAGCTTATAAAATACATCTCATTAGTGCAGTTTCTGCCGTAGGAATTTCATGCTTGTATAATTTCGTTTTCTTATTTAATCTCTACGAACTCTTCCAAACTACCTCATTTATCCAATTCACCACAGATGAAAACATTAAATTCATACATGCTTTGGCATGGATTTTTAGTGTTTTTGTTGTTGTTTATTGTGTAATCCTTTTCAACTACTCATGGAAAGAAAGTTTTATCAGAAAAAATTTAAAAGGATGGAATAAACAATTTGTAAACATTACCACCAACATTTTTCTTTATCTTCTTCTTTCCCTTTTAGCTTATATTCTATTTAGATCTCTTCCCCATAATGTCGAAGTATATTCGATAGTCTTTTTTCTGGAAAAATTCATTTTAGCTGAAATTTCTGCGCTAATTATAGCGTCCTTGCTCATAGCAAATAGAACCGCAAAACGGAATAAGGAGGTTATGGTACAATTGCAAATTGAAAACAAAAAAGCTGAGCTTCAAGGTCTAAAAGAACAAATCAGCCCTCATTTTTTCTTTAATACACTGAATTCTCTAAGTGCTGTTATTCGAACTGCCGAGAAAAGTGATAGCCTTGAATTTGTGGAGAAGTTGTCTCAGGTTTACCGCTATATTCTTGATAGTGGAGATAATAACACTGTGAGCATAAAAGAAGAAATTGGTTTTTTAAATGATTATTCCTATTTATTGCATAAAAGATTTGGCAATAATTTTAGCATTGATAACAAGATAGACAGTAAAATATTG
The DNA here is from genome assembly GCF_057219325.1 of Polaribacter sp. YIW18. Classification (NCBI taxonomy): domain Bacteria; kingdom Pseudomonadati; phylum Bacteroidota; class Flavobacteriia; order Flavobacteriales; family Flavobacteriaceae; genus Polaribacter; species Polaribacter sp. YIW18. The sequence continues at coordinate 163,505 of NZ_JBXVVE010000008.1, forward strand.
GAAAATAAGATACCACCATTGGCATTACATGTATTGTTTGAAAACGTAACTAAACACAATAAACTTCTTAGTTCAAGTCCTGTGAAAATATCAATATTAAACACGGATGATTATATTTATTTTAAAAATGAGTTGAGAAAGAAAGAAAATGTTGCGAGTCACGGTTCAGGATTAAGTAACCTTAATAAAAGGTATCAGATGATTTGCGGGAAGGAAATCGAAATTTCTGAAAAAAATAACGAATTTTGTGTTAAAATACCAATTATAAAATGAATGTAATACTGGTTGAAGATGAGTTAAGTGCAAGTCAAAACATGCTTGCCATTTTTAAGGAATTGGATATTGAGATTAATGTATTGGCTTGTCTTGAAAGCATTGAAGATGCCGTTAAATGGATAGAATCAAACCCAAAACCCGAACTTGGTTTTTTTGATATTCAGCTTGCAGACGGTACTTCATTTGAAATTTTCGACAAAACAGAAGTATCATTTCCTGTGGTATTTACAACCGCTTTTGATGAATATGCAATCAAAGCTTTCAAAGTGAACAGTATTGATTATATTTTAAAACCGATTAAAAAATCAGATGTTGAATTTGCCCTTAACAAATATCAGCATTCACAAAAGCAAACCATTTATGACAAAAAACTTTTAGATGTTTTGCATACTTTAACAAAGAAAGCAGACAATGAAAAAAGGACTATTCTGATAAAAAAATATGATGGTTTCATACCTGTTTCTGTTTCTGATTTTGCTTTGTTCTATATTGAAAACGGCATTGTTTACGGTCTGACCCACCTAGAAGAAAAATATGTTATTGACGAGACTTTGGATGATTTGGAAAAAAACCTAAATCAATCTGATTTCTTCAGGGCTAACCGACAGTTTATTTCATCAAGAAAAACGATAATTGAAGTAAGCAATTATTTTAACAGGCGATTGTTGTTGAACACAAAACCAAAAACAAAAGAGCAAATATTGATAAGCAAAGCGAGAGTAAATATTTTCAGACAATGGTTAGAAATGTAAAATCCAATCACACGGCATCCCTTCGCTTTAAGGCACATTTGGCATTACTCACAAATTATTTAATTTCAATGGAGTTCGTGAATACTTTGTATTTCCCGCAATGCTTGCCCTCAATCCTAAAATGCCAAAAGAGCCTTCAAGCCCATCCCACTCCAACGCACGGACAGAAAGACAATGCAGCAAAAATTAAAGACAGATTAAGGAATGACAAGAACGGCCAGCTTGTAACACGGTATATAAAACATTGGGCAGATAGTGCTAAATTTCAAGTGTGTAGCTCGCATTTAACTTTGTGCGGTTTGACAGTGATTCGCTCCGTATTGCCCAACTTTTCATATACCCATCCGTTGTAACCAATTAAAACACAGATGACGTAAAGATGTCATATAAATGACGACACCAATGCCAATGCTTTTATTTAGCTTTGCTTTCAACAATTAAACATCACACAATTGAAGAATAAAGATTTAGCAAAAAGAGTAAAAGAATTAAGAAAGCGAAACGGAATGTCACAAGAACTCTTGGCTGAAAATTCTGGTTTAAGTTTACGGACAGTTCAAAGAATTGAAAATGGTGAAACCCAACCTACTGGAGATTCTATTAAAAGATTATCTAGCGCCTTAAATGTTACACCTAACGAATTAATAGATTGGCAAATTATTGAAGATAGTAAAGCTTTATTACTATTGAATTTATCCCAACTAGGTTTTATAGCATTTCCATTGCTTGGTATATTAATTCCATTAATTATTTGGACTTCTAAAAAAGATAAGATAAAAGACATAGACTATGTCGGAAAATCCATTTTAAATTTTCAAATATCTTGGACACTACTTTTGTTTTTATTAGTTATTGGTCTTTTTCTTACCTCAAAGCTTGAACTAACAACTATTTCTTTTGCTGGAATACTAATAACTATCAGCGTAATGTATTTTATAAATTTTATAGTTATAATATCTAATACTTTCAGATATCATAATGGGAAATCCGTAAAGTATACATCAGTGTTTCAATTCTTAAGTTAATCTCAACTGAATTTCTCTTCTTTAAAAAGCAACTATGAATAAATTTTATTATAAAGCGACTATCGAACTTGTCTTACGCCAATGTGTTTTTATTATCATAAATATTTATGGACTATCTAAATTATTAGGTGGTCAATTTTATATGAAAGGAAAATTACCTACTGAAATTGCTAATACAACTTTAGGTGAGGCAAGTGGATTTTCATTGGCTTGGACATTTATGGGACATTCATATACTTATATTTTGTTCGTTGGTATTTTTCAACTTTTAGGAGCTTGGTTTCTATTATGGAATAAAACAAAATTGATAGGAGTATTGATTTTATTACCTATAATGGTAAACATAATTGTATTCGATATTATTTTTCTTGATGTATATCCAGCTTTAGCAAATGCCATAATAGTTCTTTTAATGTTATTATTAATTCTATTTTTCAATAGAGAAATAGTAAAAGATATTGTCATTAAGCTTACTAGCTTTCATTCAAAAACTAGAATTCCTATTAAAAAAAGATTAATCACTTTTGGAATTACTATTCTATTTATTGTATTAATTTTCAGTTTTGATTCATTCATTGAATACTGGCTTGGAGCAAGTACTGAAAAGATAATAGAATAATAACTGGTTACAACACCGTGTATAAAAAATTGCTACTTTTAGCTTAATCAAAGTTGGTTGCTTTTTTGCAATCTTATATTTTCCTGCGGAAAATAACGATGGCACAAAATCGCAACTTTCCATAACACAAAACCGTTATGCCTAACTAAAAATCCCGTTTCATAACATAATTCAGATTAAATGATTGTATCTTTGATAGTATCAAATGATAGTATCAAGAAAATGAAACCACCTTACGAAATAACATCTTCTATTTTAAAATTAATAACCTCTATTTCAGAGAAAATAGGAGAAGTAAATGCTAATTTATTAAACAGACCTTCACCTAAATTGAGAAAACAGAATAGAATTAAAACTATTCATTCTTCATTAAAAATAGAAGGAAACACACTTACAGAAGAACAAATAACAGCACTTCTTGAAAACAAAAGAGTTATTGGTCCTAAAAAAGATGTTCTTGAAGTTCTAAATGCAATCAAAATCTATGAAAATTTAGAAAATTTCAATCCTTCTAATGAAAAATCCTTTTTAGAAGCACATCAAAAACTAATGGAAGGTTTAATTGAAAATTCTGGAAAATATAGGACTCAAAGTGTCGGAATTGTAAAAGGCTCTAAAGTTGAGCATTTAGCACCACCATTTGAAAATGTGCCATACTTAATGAAAGACCTTTTTGAATATTTGAAAAAGTCTGATGAAATTGAATTAATTAAAAGTTGTGTTTTCCATTACGAAATGGAATTTATACATCCATTCTTGGATGGAAATGGCAGAATGGGAAGATTATGGCAAACTTTAATTTTAATGGAAAAATATCCAATATTTGAGTTTTTACCTTTTGAAACCTTAATCAGTAATGACCAAGAAAAATATTACAAAGCTTTGGCTGAAAGTGATAAATCTGGAAAATCAACTAAGTTTATTGAATATATGCTAAACGTTATTGACATTTCAATAAGTCAACTATTAGATTTTAATAATCGAACATTAAATGAAAAAGATAGATTAGAATACTATATTTCATTAAATAAAACTGAATTTACAAGAAAAGATTATATGGATATTTTTAAAGATATTTCTTCAGCAACTGCAAGTAGAGATTTAAAGAATGGAGCAGAATTGAATTTATTTGAAAAAATAGGAGAAAAAAATAAAACAATCTATCGTTTGAAATAACTGGGCACAACACCGTATAAAATTAATGGCTAGTTATCGTCTACTTACGAAAATTCTCGCGGATTTTCTATTCAGTTTATATTTGCTAAATTAGGTTCTTAAACACGCCACTAATCTTATACAAACACGTTGTAAGTAATTTAAGAACTGTACTTTCCTGAAATAGGTTGACTAAAAATTTATCAATTAATGATAGTCACTTATGAAAAATCAAAATGAACACTGGCAGAAAAGAAAGTACCAAAAAGTAACTTTAGAAACCAAATTATTCGTCGTTGACCAAATTCAAAATGGTCAAATATCAACAAACTTCGCTTCCAAAAAATATGATGTTCCTAAAACTACTATTGGGTATTGGATTAAAAAATATAGTACCTTAGTATAACAAAATAATGGTATGAGTAAAAACGATGAAATCAAAAAATTAAAGGAAAAAATTAAAGAATTGGAGTTTGAAAAAGACTTTCAGCAAGATATTATTGCGGATATGGAAATCATTACTGGTGTCGATTTAGCAAAAAAGTCGTTGTCCAAAACATTAGCAAAAGAGATAGAACTAAAAAAGAAAAACATTTTAAAACAAAATGGATCTATAAATGTTTTGGGATCTCTAAACAAGCATTCTACAAAAGACACAAAACACTAATAAAAAAGAATTAGACAATAAAAAACTAAGCTTAATGGTGCCAGTATCGTAAAAAAGTAGGCTCTAAAACGGGTGGAATTAAACTCTATAATGAACTCAAATCTCAAATGATTGAACAAAACATAAACATAGGAAGAGATAAGTTCTATCGATTTTTAAGGCTCAATAATTTATTAATCCCGAAAAGAAAAAACTACCTCACAACTACCAATTCTAATCATATATTTAGAAAATATAAGAACATTGTAAAAGATAAAATCCCAACTCGTCCAGAACAGCTTTGGGTAAGTGATATTACTTATATCAAAACAGAAAATGGCCACAACTATTTAGCTATTGTAACAGACGCTTTTTCTAAACAAATTATGGGCTATAAAATTGATAATCATATGAAAACATCGCTTTGTAAAGACGCCTTGGATATGGCAATTAAAAATAGAAAATATCCTAATAAAAAAATCATTCATCATTCTGACAGGGGATTCCAATACTGCAATCCTAAGTACACTAAATTCGCTGAAAAAAATGGAATTATGATGAGTATGACTGAACAATATGACCCGTATGAAAATGCTATTGCTGAAAGAATTAATAGAACCCTAAAATATGAATATGGACTTTTAGAATCTATTAAAAATACAGAGATAGCTCATAAAATAACTAAACAAGCTGTATATATTTATAATAATTTAAGAACCCATTTTAGCCTTGATTTAAGAAAACCTGCTGAAGTACATCTCAATCCCAATATAAAATACAAATCGTATAGAAAAAATAATGTAAATTTGACTGAACTCGAAATTTAAACAATAAGCAGTTCAAGCTATTTTTTGCCTTCTAAACGGCTTAAAAATATCGTTTGAATGTATTAATTAAACCTAAAAAAAGGTCAACCGATATCAGTATAATAGAATATTTTAAAACCTTATTTAAGGTTTAAATGTCTTATAAGCTTTTCTTGACGCCTTTTAGCAATTGGTAAAGAAAGATTGTTTTCAAACTCACAATAATTCCCTGAAGTTTTATTAATATTTTTTATTTTTTTTAGGTTGATAATATACTTATGATGTATTCTAAAAAAGTTTTTATTATTTGAGAGTAAGGCTTCATACTCTCCTAAATTTCTACAGGAAACTCTTTTTTCATTATTTGAGAGGTGAAAATTGGTATATCTACCATCTGCTTCACAATAAACTAAATCTGATAATTTTAATAATTCAATTTTTTTTGTACTTGCAATAGCTAAAAAATCTAATTTTACAGAAGGTTTTTCTATTATGGTAGAGTTCTTTAAAATTCTTGAAACAGCTCTGTTTGAAGCTGCAATTAAATCATTTATTTCAATTGGTTTTTTTACAAAATCTACAGCCTGATACTTGATTGCTTTTAGAGCAAATTTTTCATGTGAACTTACAAATACTATTTGACTGGAGAGATTATCTAAATGATCAATTAAATAAAATGCATTTGAATTGTCTAACTCTATGTCTAGAAAAAGTATTTCTGGTTGAAGATCATTATATAAACTTATAGCTTTATCTATAGATGTTGCAGCCCCGATTACTTCTATATTATGACAATATCTTTGCAAATATATTTTTAGAATATTTAAATTATCTAAATCATCATCAACTACTATTGCTGTAAATTTTTTTATCATCATTATAAAGTTAATTCAATACATCTATTTTCTTAAAAAATACACTAATTCAGTTTGATTTTTTTTATGAATTGTAATAAAAACATTATAACACAACCTTAAGAGAAACTTATTTAAAAGTATCGTCTTAGAATAACATTATTATTTTCAAACTCAATTTTAAAAATTGAATATGAATTAATGCTTAACTATAAAATGGGGGAAGGATCAGTGTAGGTTTACAAAAAAAATACTACATTTATAAAGACGAAAGTAGAAAAATTAAATTATAATACACTTATTATTTTTCATTTTTTTTTGTAACAAACATCAAATTATTGTAATAAACGGTAAATATATAAGTTAATCGGTTTTTTTATTTTGATGCTAAAGGTGTTTACACCATGCCTTTTAAAATACTTATTTTTTTTACTTCAGAATTATAAGTAACTTTACTTTATAAGCTAATCTGTACTTTTTTTTGAAGATTAATTTTGGTTACATAAATGAACCCAAAACGCCCTGTACTTTAAAAGTATTGCGCAATATATATCTTTTTTGATATTAATCTAACAAACATTACTGCTAATAAAATGAAAAACTCAAATATTAAATTTTGTAGAATAAATTGGTTAATTATTACTCTTTTACTTTTTAACAATCTACTTAGTTTTAATTTATTTTCACAAAAAGAATATGTTGCTTTAAATCGCTTAAAAATCGATATAACCAAAAAACTGCCAAAAAACAATTACATAAATAAACATAACAACTTATCAGAAAACTATTGGTGTCTCAATTTAGATACGTCAAAAGTTTATACAGAAAGCGCATTGCAAGGTACAAAAGACAATAATTATCCTTCAGGCAAAGCCAAAGTTCTAAAAAATATTGGTGTTGTATCTCATCATTCTATTGACAAAAAATACGAAGACACTATTTTTATGGAAAACAACGCACGTGCAGAAATAAAAATTAAATATGAATCTGAACAAAAAGATAAAGAAACTATTAAAACAAATGAGTTAATTATACAAAAACAAAAAAACACCAGAAATATATTAATAGCAACTACTGTTATTTTTGCACTTATTGCTCTTTTTCTGTTTTATAAATACTATTCGAAACGTCAATTAGCTCGAATGTTAACAATTAAGAATAAAGCAATTACTAAACAAAAAAGAAATCTTGATATTGCCAACCAAACAAAAAGCAAACTTTTTAGTGTAATCTCTCATGAACTTATTAATCCTTTTAATGCTATTATTGGTTATACCAATTTATTAGCAAGTGATTATGCTCATTTTAGTGAAACACAAAGACAAGAAATTATTGCTACTATAAACAAATCGTCTACAGTAACGTATCATCTTGTAAAAAATTTATTAGATTGGGCTAGAACCCAACAAAATAGCATAACTGTAGATAAAAAAAACTATAATGTTAAAGATTTAGTAGAGCATGCAATAGCCCCTTTTATGTTCTATGCAAAAAATAAAGAAAATACAATTAATTTTAATTTAGAAGTAACAGAAATTGAAACTGATAGTACACTTTTAAAAACCATTATTGCTAACCTTTTTATGAACGCTGTAAAATTTTCTTATGCGACTAAGCAAATTATAATAAGTTCTTTTATAGACGAAAATAAAAGGAACGTTATATCAATAAAAGATTTTGGCGTAGGAATGTCTGAAGAACTTATACAAAATTTATCTAATAAAAATGTACTTACACAATCTGTTAGAGGAACAAATAAAGAAAAAGGTACTGGCTTAGGCTTAATGGTTTGTTACGAATTTATTGAGCTATTGAATGGTAAACTAGAAATAAATAGCGCTGTTGGAATTGGCACAACCATTAACCTGGTTTTTTAAAAGATAATTTTGATAAAGCCTTAAATCTGTTCTAAAACTTGCTTATTAGCCTAGTTTATTAATGATGACGCCAAAAACTTTATAATATCTTATTTTTAAGATTGTTTCTAAGATATATGTTGCCTTTTTTATGTGCTACTTTTAAAAAGAATTGTAAATTTTATCAATTTTTTGTGTTTTGTGATGTTGCAACCAACTTACTCATAATCCAAACATTGGCATGCTCTACAGAATTTGGACGTAGCAAAATAGTATTGTTAGCATCTAATAAATAATAAGTAGGTGTGCCTGTAATGTAATACTCTTTTGCAGCTTGGGTATCCCAACCTTTAAAATCGCAATGAGTTTGTTGCCAGGGCATATTTTTATAGGTTGTAGTAAATGCAGCTGATTCTTTATCTAAACTTATATATACTATTTCTACATTTTTAGCTTTCCACTTTTTATAATTTTCTATCAATTTAGGAATCTCTTTTGTACAATGTGGACACCAACTAGCTCCAAAAACTACTAATTTATGGGTTTTTAGATCGCTTAATTTTTTATTGTTTGCAAATACAATTTCTGGGGCCTTATTGCCTAGTTTCATTTTTCTGTAGCTTTCTAGTTTTGCAGCTACATCCTCTTTTAAAGAACATTGGCTACGCTCTAATAAATTTATAGAAAAGTATTCAGAAGCTCTAATTAAACTACGTTTTTCAAAATAAGTATATAAATGATCTGCAACCTTATTTAATAAACTATCATTTTCTTGTAAATTGTCTATTAAATATTTAGAACTTAAATTCATTTGCACATTACTACTATCTAAAGATTGCCCCATGTTTTCTAACAACAAATAATGCCCTTCTATCAATTCTTTAAACAAACCACTGGTTTTAAAATTAGGGTGGTTAAAATTGGTATTTCTAAAAAAAGAAATAGCATTGGGTATTTGGGCAGTTTTTTTTCTAACAATAACTGGCATTTCTTGTACCATTTTACGGTAAGGTATAAACCAACGTGTATAACTTTTTTTGGGTAAACTAGCTATAAATTGGGTATCTTCTTGTTGCAAACGTGTTTGCTCTTTTTCTAGTTGCTTTAATAGCTTTTTTTGTTTAGCAAACAAAGGTTGGTTTTTATACAATGGCTGCAAAAAAGCAAGCGCAGATAAGGCATTGCCTCGCAAACTTTGGTCTTTAGCATATTGTATAAAGTTGCTGTTCTCTGTACTATTTGTAAATTGCAAACTATCTCTTTCATTTAAATGAGTGCCTTTTAAATGTAATGTTGGTTCTGCTAAAACAAACACCAAGCTACTATTATCTTGGGTATTTAATACAGCCATACCCTTATATTTTTTTGGATAGTTTAGCGTAAAATTCCCAGATGCATCTATAGTATCTTTTGCCAGTTGTGTAGGTTGGTAATAGTTAAAACCTGTTAAGGTTATTATTTGCCCTTTGTGTTGTTTTAGTGTGCCTTTTAGAGTTTGTGCTGTTGTTAATACACTATACATGAGTGTAATAAGCATCCCTACTTTTCTCATTTTTATGATTGTTTTTTTTGTTTCTCTCTACTATTTTTTTATAATTATATGGTTTTAGGTTCCTGCTTTGCAGGATTGACTTTTAAATTGTTGTTTTAATTTTTATATCATTACTTTTTTGGTTTATCATTAAAGAGATTGCTTTGTACCTCGCAATAACTTTTTATTCGTATTTATAAATGATGTCTATCAGTAAATATCTATGAATTTCTATACAATTATTAGAAACCACCTATCACCAAATTTAGTGCTAAACCCTAAATTTTAATTCTTAAGTTCTCTATGAATACCTGTAAAAGAACTTATAGCAGCAGTGCTTTTAGAATTTGCTATGGTATTAGCGGTATTTATATTAATAAAACTGCCATCCTTTAAGATGGCAGATAAAGTACTATAATGTCTAATCTTTAATACAACGCACTGACAAACCAAATCCACGGTTGCTAGTTCCAACAGAAGCAGAATTGTTATTGAAACCTAGCGATCTTGAGTAATCTCCGCTCACCGTACTTGACCAATAGTTGCCCGATCCACCCGGAGGGTTAATCGAACCACTACCATAGCTACGAGAGCCAGTTGCAGGAAGTTTTAAAACACTCGCATATGCACCAGCCAGATTCAAAGACCCGAAAGATGAAACCTCATTATTAAACTCTGTTGCTGTAGGTAAACGGTAACCACTTGGGCAGGGGTTGTTGGTACCACTAACACCTTGCCATAAAGTATCGTCTTGGGTTGCTAACCAATCAGTAGGTAATGTTACGCTAGTTATAAAATCACCATGTCCTGGGGTACTTGTTGTAGCCAATGTACTTGTTGTTGTAGTGTTTGTTCTAAGTTGGTGCCCATCTGCAGCTCTACCCCATTGGTACATGTCTCCGTAAGCAGCTGCATCATCACTGCTTTCAGCTACTTGTGTAGCTCCTAAGTTTCTGTCCATCCAAATTTTACCTGTGGTAGAAACCACATCTTGAGGCGCTATAGCATCTACCATGGCTTGTACTTCTGCCTGGGTGGCAGGTGATGAAAAAGCATCTGGATTACCATCTATATAATTTTGATAAGATGCTTCATGCGCTGATTCTATACCCGTTAACGCTGGTAAAATATAACCTAACTGTGCTACAGTTACTACAGAATTTACGTTATCTGGGTTGTCTGCCTCATTTCCTATCTGCGTCAAAACAGCATCACTTGCTACTGCATTTACTGCATTTACCATGGCTTGTACTTCGGCCTGTGAGGCAGGTGACGAAAAAGCACCTGGGTTGGCATCTATATAATCTTGGTAAGCTGTTTGGTTAGCTGCTATTACCCCTGTTATTGCAGGTAAAATAGTACTTAAATCTGCTGCAGTTACAACCGCGTTTTCTGTATCTGGGCTATCTGCCTGACTCCCTATCTGGGACAAAACACTAGTACTTGCTGCTACGGCTGCTGCAGATGGTGCAAAACCACAATCTGACCACCCACCATTTTGGTAGCCTTTAAAACAATTGGTAGATAAATCGTACACAACCATACCATTTACGGGTGTTGCTACGGCTGCTGTATTTGCCACACGTGGCAATATAAGTGCACTGTTGGTAGATACGACATCTAAAGCCCCTTCTGGGGTGGTTGTACCAATACCCACTTGGGCAAAACTTGTAAAACATGCTGCAATGAATGCAATGCTTAATAAAACTTTTTTCATACTTATATCGTTTTAAATTCCTGCCTTTGCAGGATTGTCTTTTAAATTGTTTTTTTATTTTTTAATACAACGCAGTGAAATTGCATTCGAACGAACGCTACTTCCTGTTTCAGAACTAGAACCATTAGCATATAGATAGCGTGCATCAGTTCCGCTCACTGTACTTGACCAATAATTACCCCCTTCACCTAGTAAGAAAACTGTACCAGCACCGCCATTACGGTACCCCCCTAGGGTAAGTTTTAAAACACTTGCAAATGCGCCAGCTATATTGTTAGATCCCCAAGATGAACGCTCATTCTCTAACTCTGTTTCTGTAGGCAAACGATAACCAATTGGGCAAGGGTTGTTAGTACCACTAACACCTTGCCATAAAGTATCGTCTTTGGTTGTTAACCAATCATTAGGACTTGCTGTGGATATTATAAAATCTCCATGCCCTGGGGTACTTGTTGTGGCCAATGTGCTTGTTGTAGCGCTTGTTCTAAGTTGGTGCCCATCTGCAGCTCTACCCCATTGGTACATGTCTCCGTAAGCAGCTGCATCATCACTGCTTTCAGCTACTTGTGTAGCTCCTAAGTTTCTGTCCATCCAAATTTTACCTGTGGTAGAAACCACATCTACTACTGCAGTTGTAGTATCTTTACCTATATTATTTACCACATCTACCATGGCTTGTACTTCGGCCTGTGTGGCAGGTGATGAAAAAGCACCTGGATTGGCATCTATATAATCTTGGTAAGCTGTTTGGTTAGCTGCTTCTACTCCTGTTATTGCAGGTAAAATAGTACTTAAATCTGCTGCAGTTATAACCGCGTTTTCTGTATCTGGGCTATCTGCCTGACTCCCTATCTGGGACAAAACACTAGTACTTGCTGCTACGGCTGCTGCAGATGGTGCAAAACCACAATCTGACCAACCACCATTTTGGTAGCCTTTAAAACAATTGGTAGATAAATCGTACACAACCATACCATTTACGGGTGTTGCTACGGCTGCTGTATTTGCCACACGTGGCAATATAAGTGCACTGTTGGTAGATACGACATCTAAAGCCCCTTCTGGGGTGGTTGTACCAATACCCACTTGGGCAAAGGTTGTAAAACTTGCTGCAATAAGTGCAACGCTTACTAGTATTTTTTTCATAATTATATAGTTTTAAATTCCTGCCTTCGCAGGATTGACTTTTAAATTGTTGTTTTAATTTTTAATTTTTATATGATTATGGTTTGGTTAAGAACCAAAACCTGTACCAGGGTTATCTGCAGGGCTAGAAGCTTGCGCCTTTTGGGGGTTTAAAATCATATAGGTACCCAAGGCTGTTAAAGCTGCATATTTACCATAGCTACCTAGTTTTAGTAAAGCCTCTTTTCGAGTTATATCTTCTTGTGCAGTTGTTTTCTTTGTTGTTTTCATCTTGTTTGATAAATATTTAGTATGAATTACTATTCGATTACTATCTTTTTAGATTGTTTAGAATTATTGGTATTTAATTGTATTACATATACCCCTGTACTTAAATTGGTAGGTAAGGCTATATCATAAACTGTTTGCATAGAAAATGTATGAGAAAGTACCTCTTTACCAGTAATGGAATAGATTTTTGCAGTGGCAGTGCCTTTTTGCTGTAAACCGGTAATTCTTACATTCGCATTACTTGTTTTATAGATACTTAACGTATTTGCCATATTTGGCTCCTCTACACTTAATACATTACTTGTTGTGTGTATATAAAAACGACCTATACCGTTTAAAGCGGTATTCATATTAACTTGATGAGCCGTGGTTGTAATATCTGTAATGGTGTTTTCTATTTTATCTTCTAAGTAAATTTTTATGTTTTCTGGCAAACCAGCCGCCTCTGAAGAAAATGTAAGTGTTTCTTTGGCAGCTGCCACTACAGAAAGAGGCACTATAGAAGTTTCGTAGTTGGTGTTGGGTAAACATTGTAATGTAAAATTAACCCCTTTACTGTCTGAAACTAAATGTGTATCAAGCGTAAAAGTTGGCGCTATATCTACATACGCACCAGCATCCCAACCAATATCTAAACCTGTAGTAGTTTTACTAAAATACTTTAGGGTGGTATGTGCTGTCTTTTTATCACTAGACATACGTACTACTAAAGTTGGCGTTACCGCTGTTTTATAAAACGTAGCAGGTGTACTTACCTGTGGCACTTGTAGGTTTTCTGGAAATGTAAAAGTTATATTATTACCCTTAGGATCTACCATAAAACCTTGCCCTGGCGCTAAGTAAGTTAGAGGGCTTGCATTGTTTATAATTTGATAACTTGTACCGTTCCAAACTTGTAAATACGCATTATTTGGATCTAAATTGGCTATGTTAAGATCTAAAATACTGGTGGTTTGATTATCAGGGTCGTTAGCAGGTAGGAATGATGGATATGGATTTCCAACTGCACTCCATAAATGGTTTGCAGATACCTCTGGCGTAATAGCATTAGCAGGTATTGTAATTGTAACATCTCCTGTGGCCATTGTTCCTTGAAATGAATAGGTACCTACAGAAGATCTTTTCATAGAATATCCTTTTCCGTTTTCAAAATTACCTGATGCAGGATTACTTCCTCCAGGTATTGTGTAATACTCCCAACGAGTACCTGCATTATTTGCATTCTCATATATAGATACCCCATAATTATCTCCTGTTTCGCCAGTACCACTTCTAGTTACATCATTAACAACAGCTACACCATCAACGGTATAGGTACTAGAACCTACATCTTTACTAGCTGCAAAATCTGCGATACTTTGACCAATGACTGGCGCAGATACAAAATGCCAATTTGTACTATTTATATGACGCACATAACTAATATCTCCAGTAACAGTACCGTTTACAATAACGGAGCCACTATCTGTAGCATCTGATTGCACCGTAAGTGCGCCTTGGGCATCAACCCCCATATTTTCTTCTACATGCATAAAGCTTTTAGGAGAAATATAAACAGAGCCCCCAGAGGCTACATTTAATGATTGTGACCATGAAACATAGCTCATAAACACAGTAAAAATTGAAAATATAATTTTCTTCATAATTTATTTGATTTAATTGTTTTTAAATAATTAGATTAATTTGTTGATTAAATGGTTGATATACTGCAAGTTTCATACTTTTTACTACTATTTAATAAAGTAAAACAATAAGTGGTCTAATAGCGGTATAAGTGGTAACTTATCTTAATTAGAAGTTGAGGCAGCGTACGAAAAAAACCTGAGTTCGATTAATAAAATGCAAGTTGATTTGTTTTGACTGTCTGGTATTTTATGGACGGCTTTTTAGGTAAAAAGCTATAGGCAATAAGCCCTGCAACAATATTAGACAAGAAATTAGTA
>NZ_JBXVVE010000009.1:0-104784 GCF_057219325.1 Polaribacter sp. YIW18
CCAAAATTCTTTCGTAATTTGCATTTAAGTTGTTCATATTTAATGATTTGTGGTTAAATCAATTTACTGATTTTCAGTAATATGAGCAACTTTTTTATCTTAAATCATAATGCACAACGGGTTATTTAACATTATTTTTAAGTCTTTAAAATGAATAATTATGTACAAAAATCTCTTATTTCTATTAATGATAATACTTTGTTTATTGTAATAACAAAGAAGAAAACCATAACAATTCAGTTTTAGAAAATAGACTAATGCATGCCATCAATAAAGCAATAAAACCAAACGAAATGAAAAATAGATGTTTTTGGGTTACAGATAGTCAATTATACAAAGATTATCATGATAACGAATGGGGGCAACCTGTATTTGATGATGCAACTTTGTTTGAATTTATAATTTTAGAGACATTTCAAGCAGGTTTAAGTTGGATTACCATTTTAAACAAAAGAGAAAATTTTAGAAAAGCATTTGATAATTTCGATTATAAAAAAATTGCAAACTATCCAGCAGTTAAACACAACTCTTTATTGCAAGATACTGGTATAATTAGAAATAAACTAAAAATTAAAAGTGCCATTATTAATGCACAATTATTTATCGAAATTCAGAAAGAGTTTGGTTCTTTCTCTAAATTTATTTGGAGCTATGTAGATGGCAAGCCAATTGTAAATAAATTTCATACAAAAGAGGATGTACCTACTACTTCAGCATTGTCAGACAAAATATCTAACGACTTAAAAAAAAGAGGGTTTAAATTTGTAGGATCTACAGTTGTATATGCGTATTTGCAAGCAATTGGTATGGTAAATGATCATACAACAGACTGTTTTAAATATTCTGTTTTATGAAAATAACAAAAGTACCTTTAAAAGATTTAAAAGCTAGTTTTTCTATTTTTAATAGAAGAATTATTTGGATTAATTATCGCTCTTTTTGCAACAAGCTATTTGTTATTATTTAATGATGTTTTTGGTTTTGTAATGACAATTGGAGTGTTTTTATTATTATGGAAAAGACCCAAGGATAGATTGTATTTTTTTTTCTATGACCTGTTAGTGGCTATTTTAGAAATTGGTGGTACTGCTTTTGGATCTTGGAAATGGCCAAAAATAGGGTTTCAAGTATTTGAACTTTTGCCTAGTAATAACCCACCAAGTGGTATTAGCCTTTTTTATTTTTTATTAGATATGGGTTGTTTTTTTATATACATTAATAGACATAAAATAGCATGGTCACGTTTAAAGAATATCAGAAACATTAGAAAAAAACAATATGCCAAAAAAAGTAAAAGACCTAGATTTTGATTACAAGACAAAACAAAATATATAAAATAGTATTAAAGAGAATAATTCTAGCATTGTAATACACAAGGCTTTTTACAATTTTGATGACGAAGGGTTTACAATGTTAAATTGCGTAAAACTAAGAAAGGTAGAAAAGTTAGATTAATGTCCTGAAAAAAAACGGATAGCCATAAATATTATCACAATTAATCCACCATAAATTAATACTTTTTTACCTGCATTTTTATAATATCTTTCGTGGTTTTTTATGTCTTTTCTATAACTATAAACCATTAACGATATAAAAGCGATAATGAAAAAAATCATGAAAACAATTCTTCCTGTTGTAAAAAATGCACTTAAAAACATATGGTTTATTCTTAATAAGTTCTTTATTAAATCTTTGTAAAAGTTATTTTAATTTTACACACTTATACTATATTGTCTTTTAAAATCACATAAATAAAATAACGCAACAAAATTACAAATAAATAACCTTTAATAATTACTTTACAGATGAAAAATAAAATAAAAGCAGTACACGAATTTCATGAAGCTTTTGGAGCAGGCATAAAATACACACCCACTGCAAATATTGGCGAAGAAAGAAACTTGCTTCGTTTTAATTTAATGAAAGAAGAAAATGAAGAGTATTTAGAGGCTGCACAAAATAACGATTTGGTAGAAGTTGCAGATGCTTTGGGAGACATGTTATATATACTTTGTGGCACAATTATAGAACATGGTATGCAAGATAAAATAGAAGAGGTTTTTAACGAGATTCAAAGAAGTAATATGAGTAAATTGGGTGAAGATGGCAAACCGATTTACAGAGAAGATGGTAAAGTTTTAAAAGGACCAAATTACTTTAAACCTAATATTTCTAAAATTTTAGAAGAATAAATATCAATCAAAAAAGGCAATATTATCTCTTACATACTCTAAAGTAAGTGCAATAATATTGTCTTCATATTTATCAAATTCTCTATCTAAATCGTCCCATAAATCAATATTAGATTCTTGTTCCATTAAAATATTTCTACGAAGGTGCGTGTTTTTAGGTACTGGAACTTCTGGAAACAGAAAAATGGCTTTTGTTAATAGGTCTACTGTTTTTGTCGCTTTTATAGCTAAATATGCCTGAAAAACTTCGTGTGTAAATTGCCCAGAAGAATTAAAAAAGAACTGTACAAAACCACCTTCTGTAACATTATTCTCTAAAATATCTATATAAATAAAGTTTTTTTCGAATTCATTTAAATTTTTAAAATTATCTTTTTCAGGAATTTTTTTTCCAATAATTTCTCCAATTCTAGTAATTTTTTCTGCATCATTATTTAAAAGCAGTGCAATTTCTGTAGAAGTCATTGTTTTTGTATTTTAAGTTTTCTTTTTCTTATAGGCACACCCTCTATAATTGTAAATAATCTTTCTGTTGATAAATAGTGAGTTAGCTCTAGTTTTGTACCTCCATCTAAACCTATTAACAATACTTTAAAACTGGCTTTTTCATTTTTAAATTTTGTTGATGGTTTCTAATCAGCTTCAAAGTTATCTTAATAATTACTTTTGGTAAAGCAATACACCATCAATTTTCTTTCTAAAAGTTTTTTTTGGTGTTCTTATAAACGCAATAGTTGATTATTATAAACATCATTTTGTAAATTATTTGTAAAAACAAGAAGCACTCTTTGTTTATATTGATGGTTTTTAATGCTTTGTCCTAAAGAAATCAACCTAAAAAGTAAAATAAGATTACTGTATTTTTCATTATGTAGTATTACTTTAAAACAGAAAATTCAATAAAAGAATCTGTAAATACCGTATGCGTTTGGGTTTTAAAATCTTTTTTGTCTGCTTTGTAAATGTTGTCTACATAGGTTTGCGGATTTAAATCGATTAAAGGAAACCAAGTACTTTGCACCTGAATTTGTAATTTATGTCCTTTTTTAAATGTATGAAAAACATCCTGTAGTTTTATATTTACGTCTGTTTTTTTATTTGGAATAAAAGGCTCAGGTTTCTCAAAGCTATTTCTAAATCGTCCACGTAAAACTTCGCTTCTAACCATTAAATGGTAGTTACTCATTTTTAAATGATCTTGTAATTTATCATTTTCATTGTCATCACTTAGTTCAGCTGGATGCACATCGATTACTTTTACAATCCAATCTGCAGCAGTACCTGTAGTTGCTACTTTTAATTTTGCTAAAATATCTCCAGCCAATGTAAAGTTTTCTGTTAAAATCCCTGTTTCAAAAACTAAAACATCAGGTCTTCTTGCAGCAAAACGTTGGTCGTCTGTCATATATTTACGTGGTGTAAAAACCGTTTTTATGTCTTCTGAATAAGGTACAGGTCGTTTTACATCACTTATAAAATTAATTCCTTTTGTTGATTTTTGATTGGTAGTTAAATTTTGATCTTCAGATAAATACCAATTTTGAGTTTCTGTATTTTCTGGTGGCCATGTATTGTAAGATTTCCATTCTTTTTTACCCGAATCAAAAACATACGCTTCAGGCAAACCAGAGTTTTTATCAGCTTCTCCTTTTAAGAAATGATTAAAGAATTTTGTTTCAATTTCTGATTGAAATTTTAAGGAAATAGAATCTCCAAAATAATAGTTACCTACATAATTTTTTACAGTATTTCTAGACCATTTTCCATGATCCCAAGGACCAAAAACCATTGTGTTATAATTATTCTTACCCTGTTTTTCTATCGCTTTATAAGTTTCTAAAGGACCATATAAATCTTCTGCATCAAACCAGCCACCAACAATCATAGTTGCTACAGAAGAGGGAACTTTATCTAAATGTTGTATAATTCCTTTGCTTTGCCAAACAGAATCGTAATTTGGATGTTCTACAATTTCTTTCCAGAAAAAATCGTCTATTTTGTCTTTTTTAGCAGAATTGGTAACATCTAATTTATCATACTGAAAATATTCGTTCAAATTTTTTAAAGGACCTTTGTCTAAGAAAAATTGATATTGATCTTGAGATTTCATTTTAGGAAAAGAATACCAAGCAGAGTCTGTTGGTGTGTCTTTGTAAGTTCCAAATAAAGAAATAGCTCTAAAATAGCTTAATAAAAAAGCGCCATTATGATGAAAATCATCAAAGAAAAAATCGCCAATACAAGCTTGTGGAGAAGCAGCTTTTAAAGCAGGGTGCGCTTCTATAGTAGAAACTGTGGCATAATGGCCAGGGTAAGAAATTCCCCAAGTACCAACATTACCATTATTATTTGCTACGTTTTTTACGAGCCAATCAATAGTGTCATAGGTATCTGAAACTTCATCCGATTCGTTTTCTTTTTTATTGGGAATGTAAGCACGCATATTGTCATAAACACCTTCGCTCATCCAACGTCCTCTAACATCTTGATAAACCACAATGTTTCCCTCTTTCATTAAATGTATGTTAGGCCCAATTTTGGTTTTCATTTTTCCTTCTCCATAAGGTGCAGAACTGTAAGGAGTTCTTTGAATTAAAATAGGATATTTTTTAGAAGTATCTTTAGGAGAATAGATAGTCGTGTGCAGTTTTACACCATCTCTCATAATTATATCTACCTCTTTTTTGGTGTAATTATCTGCAACATAAGTGTTTTTTTTAGGTTCACTTTCTTTATTTTTACAAGCAGTAAAAGCTAAAAAACTAATAAGTGTAAAAAGGATTATTTTTTTCATAATGAAAATTGATTTGTAGCGTTAAATCTACGAAACTAAAAACAGTTGTTAAAAATTCTTTTGTTAAAATGATTTTTGTTTTAAAAAAGCTGGAAATAGCTTTTAAAAAATCACTCAAACTGGCAAAACTTCAAAAATTTTCTCCTTATTTTTGCAAACTATGCAAGAAACTAAAAAACATCAATTAACAGATTGGTTACCAACCACAAACAGAGAAGTTAAAATTCGTGGATGGGAAGAGTTGGATGTAATTTTATTTAGCGGAGACGCATATGTAGATCATCCTTCTTTTGGGCCTGCAGTAATTGGTAGAATTCTAGAGAGTTATGGTTTACGTGTGGCAATTGTGCCACAACCCAATGTAAATGATAATTTACAAGATTTTGAAAAATTAGGGAAACCACGTTTGTTTTTTGCAGCTACTGGGGGTTGTATGGACCCAATGGTCTCTAACTACACGGCTAGTAAAAAGAGAAGAGATAAAGATGCTTATACACCAAATGGTGATAAGGGTTTTAGACCCGATTATGCAACCTCTGTGTACAGTAAAATTTTAAAAGAAAAATTTCCTGATGTACCTGTTTTAATTGGTGGAATTGAAGCTTCATTAAGACGTGTAACACACTATGATTATTGGTCTGATAAATTAATGCCAACTATTTTAGAAACTTCTAAGGCAGATATGTTGGTGTATGGAATGGGAGAACAACCTTTGCGCGAAATTGTAGAATTATTGCAAAAAGGTGTGCCTTTTTCTAGCTTAAAAAATATAAAACAAACGGCTGTTTTAATTGATGAAAAACAGGAGAAAATACCAGTTATAAACGATTGGGAAGATGTAACAATTAATTCTCATGAAGCTTGTTTGGCAGATAAAAAAACGTTTGCTTCTAACTTTAAAACCATAGAACAAGAGTCTAATAAATTAAAAGCAAGAAGAATTTTTCAGAAAGTAGGAGAGCAATTATTAATGATTAACCCACCTTTTCCTACGATGACAGAAGCAGAGATTGATGGCTCTTTTGATTTGCCTTATACTCGTTTACCCCATCCAAAATACGACAAGCGTGGGCCAATTCCTGCGTTTGAAATGATTAAATTCTCGATAAACATTCACAGAGGGTGTTTTGGTGGCTGTAGTTTTTGTACTATTTCTGCACATCAAGGAAAATTTATAGCAAGTAGGAGTCAGGAATCTATTTTAAAAGAGGTAGATAAAGTGGCAAGTATGCCAGATTTTAAAGGTTATTTGTCTGATATTGGTGGTCCTTCTGCAAACATGTATCAAATGAAAGGTAAGGTGCAATCTATTTGCGACAAATGTGTAGCGCCTAGTTGTATTTCGCCAGTAGTATGTAGTAATTTAGATACATCTCATAAACCGTTAACAGAACTGTATCAAGCAGTTGATAAACATCCAAAAGTAAAAAAATCGTTTATTGGAAGTGGAATTAGACACGATATGTTGGTGCCAGAATTCAATAAAAATGCAGATGCTAAAGAGCTGGATGCGTATACAGAAGAGGTCATGACCAAACACGTATCAGGGCGTTTAAAAGTGGCTCCAGAACATACTTCTGATCCTGTTTTAAAATTGATGCGTAAACCGTCTTTTACTTATTTTCATAAATTTAAAGAGCGTTTTGATAGAATTAATATCAAGAAAAAGCTCAACTTACAATTGATACCATATTTCATTTCTAGTCACCCAGCAAGTGAGGTAGAAGATATGGCAAATTTAGCTGCAGAAACCAAAAACATGGGCTTTCAGCTAGAGCAAGTGCAAGGTTTTACACCTACGCCAATGACAGTTGCAACCGTTATTTATTATTCAGGATATCATCCTTATACCTTAAAACCTACTAAAACACCAAAAACAAAAAAGGAGAAAGAAGACCAGCACAAATTTTTCTTTTGGTACAAAAAAGAAAATAAAGCGTGGATTAGAAATACCTTAAATAAAGTTGGAAGACCTGATTTGTTAAAGGTATTATTGCCAGAAAATAATTCTTGGAAAAAGAACAAAAAAGCAAAAGAGGTAAAAAATACTTTTGACGATGCTGTTCCTTTTAACAGAAGAAAAAAGAAAGTGAGAAGAGCTACCTCTAAAAAAAGAAGGAGATAATTAGCTTTTTTTACCCTATAAACTTTTAGATTGTACAGTTGGATTTTAAGTCTATACTTTAATGAATTTTTATAAGTTTTTACAAGAGTAGACGAAGCGATTTATAAAGAACATCCATAGAAATTTTTGACATTAAAGGTATTTAGCCGTTAAGGCATAAGCGATTTGCAAAATAAAGCTTTTAACTTTTGTTACTCTGCTTACATATTTCTTCTATATTGGCCACCAACTTTAAATAATGCTTTTGTAATTTGCCCTAAAGAACATACTTTGGTAGCTTCCATTAATTTGTCAAATAAATTTTCATTCTGTATGGCAGCTTTTTGTAATATTCCAAGTTGTTCTTGTACTTTATGTGGGTTTGCCTTATTTAACAATTCTTTGGTTTCAATTTGAAATTGTTTCTCTTGTTCTGTGGCACGTATTACTTCTGCAGGTTGTACAGTTGGCGATCCTTTAGAACTTAAAAATGTATTTACCCCAATAATAGGGAAATCTCCATTGTGTTTTAAAGTTTCATAATACAAACTTTCTTCTTGTATTTTAGAACGCTGATACATGGTTTCCATAGCACCTAAAACACCACCTCTTTCTGTAATTCTGTCAAATTCTTCTAAAACAGCAGCTTCTACTAAATCTGTTAATTCTTCTATAATAAACGCCCCCTGAATTGGGTTTTCATTTTTAGTCAAGCCTAATTCTTTGTTGATAATTAACTGAATAGCCATGGCTCTTCTAACTGATTCTTCTGTAGGTGTAGTAATGGCCTCATCATAAGCATTTGTATGTAGAGAGTTACAGTTGTCGTAAATTGCGTATAAAGCTTGTAACGTGGTTCTTATATCGTTAAAGTCAATTTCTTGAGCGTGCAAAGAACGTCCAGAAGTTTGTATATGATACTTTAACATTTGCGCTCTTGGGTTGGCACCATATTTATTTTTCATGGCTTTTGCCCATATTTTTCTTGCAACTCTACCAATTACAGCATATTCTGGATCAATGCCGTTAGAAAAGAAAAAAGATAAGTTAGGGCCAAATTTATTAATGTCCATTCCACGACTTAAATAATACTCCACATACGTAAATCCGTTACTTAAAGTTAAAGCCAATTGTGTAATTGGATTGGCACCCGCTTCTGCAATATGATACCCAGAAATAGAAACCGAATAGAAATTACGAACCTGCTTTTCAATAAAATATTCTTGTACATCGCCCATTAAACGCAAAGCGAATTCCGTAGAAAAAATACAGGTATTTTGTGCTTGATCTTCCTTTAAAATATCTGCTTGTACAGTACCTCTAACTTGTGCTAAAGTGTCTTTTTTTATTTGTTGATAAACTTCTGATGGTAAAACTAAGTCTCCAGTTAAACCCAATAACATTAGACCTAAACCATTGTTTCCTTCAGGTAACTTTCCATGATATTTTGGTCTTTCTAAACCTTTAGAATCATATATTTCTTTGAATTTAGCTTCAACATTATCTTCTAAATTATTTTCTTTGATGTATTTCTCACAATTCTGATCTATAGCAGCATTCATAAAAAAGCCAAGTAACATAGGTGCTGGCCCATTAATAGTCATAGAAACAGAGGTCATGTGATGACTTAAATCGAAACCAGAATATAGTTTTTTAGCATCGTCTAAACAGCAAATAGAAACACCTGCATTTCCAATTTTCCCATAAATATCAGGTCTTTCTCCAGGATCATTGCCATATAAGGTAACAGAGTCAAAAGCTGTAGAAAGTCTCTTGGCATCCATACCCAAACTTACATAATGGAAACGTCTGTTTGTTCTTTCTGGGCCACCTTCTCCAGCAAACATTCTTGTTGGGTCTTCTCCTGTTCTTTTAAACGGATATAATCCTGCTGTGTAAGGAAATTCTCCAGGTACATTTTCTTGTAAATTCCAGCGTAATAAATCTCCCCAAGCTTTGTACTTAGGTAAGCTTATCTTAGGTATTTTTGTTTGTGATAAGGATTTGCTATGTGTTGCTATTTTTATTTCTTTGTCACGAACTTTAAAGGTGTAAATTGGGTCTTTGTATTTTTTTACTTTGCTTTCCCAATTCAAAATGATTTCCCAATTTAAAGGATTTAGGTTTAATTTTACTTTTTCGAATTGTGAGATTAGCAATTTAAAAAATTGCAAATCGTCATCCTGAATTTTTTTCAGAATTTCTTCATTATCGAGGCCTGTTTTTATCAAAAAAGAACTCTTTATTTCAGTAGAAATGATATCCGTTAAAGATAATATGGTTTGATAAATTCCATATAATTTTTGGGCAACTACAACTTGTTCATCAACATCTTTGTCATAAGCCCTATTGTTTTCTGCAATTTCAGATAAATAACGTACTCTTGCAGGAGGAATTACAAATATTTTTTTAGACATTTCTTTTGTGATTTTGATAGAGGAAGCTAAACCTAGATTGGTTTTTTCTACCAATTTATCCATAATACTTTTATACAAAGTATTCATTCCAGGATCGTTAAATTGCGATGCTATAGTTCCAAAAATTGGTAAATCTTCTTGAGGAATATCCCATAAATTATTATTGCGCATGTATTGTTTTTTTACATCGCGCAAAGCATCTAAAGCGCCTCTTTTATCAAATTTATTAATGGCCACAATATCTGCAAAATCGAGCATATCTATTTTTTCTAACTGAGTGGCTGCGCCAAATTCTGGCGTCATTACATATAAAGAAATATCAGAATGTTCTATAATTTCTGTATCAGATTGTCCAATTCCAGAAGTTTCTAATATTATGAAGTCGTACTCAGCAGCTTTTAAAACTTCTACAGCTTCATTAACGTGTTTAGAAAGGGCTAGGTTAGATTGACGTGTTGCTAAAGAACGCATATAAACACGAGAATTATTAATGGCATTCATACGAATTCTATCGCCTAAAAGTGCACCACCTGTTTTTCTTTTAGAAGGATCTACAGAAATTAATCCTACATTTTTTTCTGGAAAATCAATCAAAAATCTACGAACTAACTCATCTACTAAAGATGATTTTCCTGCACCACCAGTTCCAGTAATCCCAAGAACGGGTGCCCCTCCCAACCTCCCCAAAGGGGAGGAGCTCCAATCTTTGTTGAAAATTTTAGCGAAAGCTTCCTGATTATTTTCTGCTAATGAAATTAATCTTGCAATTGTATTTACGTCTTTATTTTTAAGTTTTTCTAAAACTTTCTCATCACCCAATTCCAACAACCAATCTCCATCTTCATTACAAACTTTCCCATTTGAGTGTTTCCCTCCTTTGGAGGGATTAAGGGAGGCTTTCACCAAATCATTAATCATCCCCTGTAAACCTAACTCACGACCATCATCTGGAGAATAAATTCTTGTAATTCCATACTCCATCAATGCTGTAATTTCTTCAGGAAGAATAACACCACCTCCACCACCAAATATTTTGATGTGTGTAGCACCATTTTCTTTTAGTAAATCGAACATGTATTTAAAATACTCATTATGTCCCCCTTGATAAGAAGTTATTGCAATTGCATTTGCATCTTCTTGAATGGCACAATTAACCACTTCTTCCACAGACCTATCATGTCCCAAATGAATTACTTCTACCCCTGTAGCTTGTATAATTCGTCTCATAATATTTATAGCTGCATCATGTCCATCAAAAAGAGATGCTGCAGTTACAATACGTACTTTGTGCTTGGGTTGATAAGGTTGTATTTGTTTCATTCGTAATAAATGTTGTTTTTTTGGCATGCAATTTAAGGAAATCTTAAAAATTAATATAAATCTTTAACTTTTTATTAATATTTATTTAATGATTTTTATTTCTTTATTGGCACAATTATTGTTATTTTATTAAAGTAATCACTAAAAAATAAGTACCATGAAATATATAAAAACCTTATTATTGGTTAGTATTGTAATACTGTCTTCTTGTAGTAGTGTAAAAGTTGCTACAGATTATGATGCCAAAGTAGATTTTAATAAGTATAAAACTTTTGCTTTCTATAAAAAAGGAATAGATCAAGCAGAAATTTCTGATTTAGATAAAAAAAGAATTTTAAGAGCTATAGAAGCAGAATTGGTAGCTAAAGGATTTTCTAAATCTGAAAATCCAGATATGTTAGTAAGTATTTTTACCAAGTCTAGAGAACGAGTAAATGTAAATCAAAGTAATTTTGGCTATGGTTTTGGTTGGGGTTGGAATCCTTGGATGTGGGGAGGAATGAACAATAATGTAAATGTTTCTCAATACACAGAAGGTACTTTATTTGTAGACTTTATTGATAAAGAAAAGAAAGAACTGGTTTGGCAAGGATTAGGCACAGGTGCTTTAAGAATTCAAAACAGAGAAAAAAAGGAAATTAGAATAAAACAATTTGTAAAAGAAATTGTTTCTAGATTTCCACCAGGAGAAGAAAAATAAATATTTAAAAAAGCGTTCTTTAGAACGCTTTTTTTGTGCATAAAAATAATATTTTTGCAGTATGTATCATAAAAGAATACTTTTAGAGGAAGGAGATTATTACCTAAACGAACAGGGTTATAAAGTTTTTACAGAAAAATATCATTTAAAAAGAGGTTATTGCTGTAAAAGTGGTTGTAAACATTGCCCTTATGGGTATGATAAAAAAACAGATAGTTTTGTTTAAAATTTACTTTTAGTAAAAATAGATTCTTTATATTTTATAGGTCATGTAAATATTTAAAATTAACATTTTTTAATTTGTAATTTATAGAAAAGTTGCCATTTCTTTTTGCAAAACTTCAGCTTCTAAGGCTGCTTTTGCTGCAAAATCTTTTTCATTCGAGGCATATATTATACCTCGAGAAGAGTTTACTAATAAACCAATAGTTGAAGATAAGCCATATTTACAAACATCTTGTAAACTCCCCCCCTGTGCACCTACACCTGGCACTAAAAGAAAAGAGTTGGGTACAATTTTTCGAATTTCTTTAAAATACTCAGCCTTTGTAGCGCCTACAACATACATTAAGTTTTCAGAGTTTTCCCAGGTTTTAGAAGTTTCTAAAACATGTTTATACAATTCTTTATCATCAATTTTTTTTGTTTGAAAATCAAAAGCGCCTTTGTTAGAAGTTAAAGCTAACATTATGGTATTTTTATTTTTAAAGGCTAAAAAGGGTTCTACAGAATCTTTACCCATATAAGGTGCTATGGTAACAGAATCAAATTTTAAATCTTCAAAAAACGCTTTTGCATACATCGTAGAGGTATTACCAATATCACCACGTTTTGCGTCTGCAATAGTAAAAATTTCAAGATAGTTTTTGTTTAAATAATTAATTGTTTTCTCTAAAGATAGCCAACCTTTTAAACCATAAGCCTCGTAAAAAGCAATATTGGGTTTGTAGGCTACACAAAGTTGATGTGTAGCGTCTATAATCGCTTTATTAAAAGCAAAAATAGGATCTTCTTCATCTAATAAATGTGGTGGAATTTTAGTTAAATCAACATCTAAACCAATACATAAAAAAGATTTTTTCTTTTTAATTTGCGCAACTAATTCTTGTGTAGTCATAATCATTTATAAAGTATAGCAAAAATACTTTATTTTGTAAGTTATGAAAACCAAAGAAGACAAAATTTTTAAATACTTTATTATATGAGATTAGCCATTTTATTTTTTGTTGTATTATTTTTAAGTTGTTCGATAGAAAAACCTACAAAATTTTCTGACTTAGCATTACAAGACACTGCATTTACGATACAAGATTCTGAAATTTCTATAGATAGTATATTAAAAATCTATAAAGGCAAAAAAGTGTTCATAGATGTTTGGGCTTCTTGGTGTGGAGATTGTATAAAAGGTTTACCAAGTGTAAAAAACTTACAAAAAAAGTACCCAGAGGTAGTTTTTTTATTTCTCTCTGTTGATACAAATAAAGCTGCTTGGAAAAATGGCATTCGCCGATTTAAAATACAAGGAGAACACTATATTTTACCCAAAGGGATGAAATCTGGTGATTTTGTAGATTTTTTAAATTTAGGATGGATACCTAGATATGTTGTAGTTGATGAAAATGGAAAAATTATACTTTTTAAAGCTACAAGAGTATCAGATTCTGCTATTAAAGATGTTTTAAATAAAAGCTTATAAATCGTTTTAGTAACTATTTCTAATTAGTCTATTAAAATAGTTTTCCATTTCTTAATTTTACGACATTAAAAAATGTTTAAAAATTAGCTTTAAAAAGCTTAAAATATATAATTATGAGAACCAAGATTGTAGCTGGAAACTGGAAATTAAATTACGATAAAAAAACAACCAATAAGTTTATTGAAAGCTTAAAGAAATCGGTTGATAAGTTGCCTTTAAAGAATACTAGAGTAATTATTGCACCTACATTTGTAAACTTATCTTCTGCTGTTGAAAAAGTAGAAAAATCGAATATAGAAGTAGTTGCACAAAATATGCATCAAGCAACTTCTGGTGCCTTTACTGGAGAAATTTCTGCAGATATGCTAAAAGCAGTTGGTGTAAATACAGTTATTTTAGGACACTCAGAAAGAAGAACTTATTTTAATGAAACAGACCAAGCTTTAGCTGAAAAAGTAAATACGATTTTAGAAAAAGGGATGGAAACTATTTTCTGTTTTGGTGAGTTGTTAGAAGATAGAAAATCTGATAACCATTTTGAGGTGGTAGAAAGCCAATTAAAAAATGCATTGTTTCACTTAGAAGCAAAAGACTGGAAAAGCATCATTTTAGCCTATGAACCAGTTTGGGCAATTGGTACAGGAGAAACTGCAAGCCCAGAACAAGCGCAAGAAATGCATGCTTTTATTAGAAGTATTATAGAAAAAAAATACAATAAAGAAGTAGCAGAAAAAGTATCTATTTTATATGGTGGTAGTGTAAAACCAGCAAATGCAGAGGAAATTTTTTCTAAACCAGATGTAGATGGTGGCTTAATTGGTGGTGCAGCTTTAAAAGTAGACGACTTTACAGCAATTATTGCAGCGATTTAAGTTAGCTAGAGTAGTAGAAAATTAAAAGAAAACCAATAAATTTGCATCAAGATTTATAATCTTGATGCATTTTTTATGGACAATATTTATATAGAGTACAATTTTACAGTTTCGCCCAAAGAACCAGCTTCAGAGATATTAATTGCAGAACTGGGTAATGTTGGGTTTGAAAGTTTTGTAGAAAACGAAATCGGCGTAACGGCTTACATTCAAAAAGAAGCTTATAAAGAGAATATTTTAGAGGATATTTATATTTTAAATTCAGAAGAATTTTCTATAAAATACACTAAAAATGAAGTGGCACAAACCAATTGGAATGCAGAATGGGAAAAAAACTTTACTCCTATTAAAGTTGATGATTTAGTTAGTATACGTGCTCCTTTTCATGAAAATCCCAATTTAAAATACGAGATTGTAATAGAACCAAAAATGAGTTTTGGTACAGGACACCATGAAACCACACACATGATGGTGCAGCATTTATTGCAATTAGATTTAGAAAACAAAAAAGTGCTAGATATGGGTTGTGGTACTGGTATTTTAGCCATTTTTGCTGAAATGAAAGGCGCAAAGCCAATAGATGCCATAGATATCGATAATTGGTGTTATGAAAACTCTATAGAAAATGTATCACGCAATAATTGTAAAAATATATCCGTTTATGAAGGAGACTCCTCTCTGTTAATCAACAAAAAATACGATGTAATTATTGCAAACATCAATAGAAATATCTTATTAATGGATATGAAGGTGTATATAAACTGTTTAAAAGAAAACGGAATCTTACTTTTAAGTGGGTTCTACCAAGAAGATATTCCAATTATAGATGCAGAAGTATCAAAATACAATTTAAATTTAGATACTTACATAGAAAGAAACAATTGGGTGGCATTAAAATACAATAACTAAAAATTATTTTTTATTTTTATAAAATGAGGTGTACAAAAGAAAAAATACAAGAAGAAGTAGATGTACTAGAGCAAGAAACGCATCAGCACGAAATTGTTTTGCATAACGATGAGGTAAATACATTCGATTTTGTAATAGATTCTTTAATGAATGTTTGCGATCATACTTTAGAGCAAGCAGAACAATGTACAGTTTTAGTGCATTACAAAGGGAAATGTACTGTAAAATCTGGCGAATATAAAGATTTAGAACCAAGATGTTCTAAACTATTACAGTTGGGGTTATCTGCAGAATTGGTTTAAAAGATGGAAAATATTTTAAAATATTATGAATTTTCAGATTTTTTTAAAGATAATTCTAACACTTTTTCTGGAAATACAATTTCTTATACCACTTTAAATGCAACTCATTTTTTAATTTTCGAAAAAGAAAATAATACGTATAATTTATATGTTTCTAAATACCAGTCAAAAAAAGACATTGGCTTAAAACCTCCTGAAATATTAGAAACAGTAGTTGTAGACTATAATAAAAGCATTCCAGAACATAGAATTGCACTAAGAAAATATTTAGACTAAACTTACAAAAAATGGTAAGTTTTTTTTGAAAATATTCTAAAAAATTATAGGACTTTTTTTAATATAATTCTAATAGGGTAGTGAAGAATAAATGAGCTTTTTTTGTAACTACTTCATTATCAATGAAAATAGAAGGCATAAAAAAAGGAGAATCGATTTCCGTGAATCAATTCTCCTATTTAGTGACCTCCACTGTTGACTCTTCTAACTTTATTGAAGATTTAAATTATATTTTATCCTTTGATTTTTGACTATTTAAAATCTAGCATAAAAAATTATTCCCAAGAATAAAAAAATATTCTTGGGAATAAAAAGTGACCTCCACTGTTGACTCTTCTAACTTTATTGAAGATTTAAATTATATTCTATCCTTAGATTTTTGACTATCTAAAATATAGTACAAAAAAATATTCCCAAAGAAACCAATGATAATGATGAAGCAAAACAATTCTTTATTATTGAAGATTTAGAGCGTATTCTTACCAATATAGAGCAAAGTACAATGGGAACAGAATCAGAAGACGATTTTGTAAAACTATTCGAAGATTTAGATTTAACTTCTGGTAAGTTAGGAAGAACTGTAAAAGCACAAAATGAAACCATTGCAAAAATCATAACCCATTTAGATGAAATTGATTTTAGATTAGAAGATAATGAAAGCGATTTATTGGGCGATGCGTATGAGTTTCTAATAGGGCAGTTTGCGGCAAGTGCAGGAAAAAAAGCAGGGGAATTTTACACGCCTCAAGAAGTATCTACCATATTAGCAAAAATTGTAACCACTCGTAAAAAGCGTTTAAAATCAGTATATGACCCTACTTGTGGTTCTGGCTCATTATTATTACGTGTAGCGAAAGAAGTAGACGATGTTGGTATGTTTTACGGTCAAGAATTAAATCGTACAACGTACAACTTAGCACGTATGAATATGATATTGCACGATGTAAATTATCGTGAGTTCGATATTAAACAAGAAGATACTTTAGAAGAACCACAACATATGACTATCGACTTAAAAGCCGAAGCTATTGTAGCAAATCCACCATTTTCTGCAAAGTGGAGTGCAAAATACAGATGATAGATTTAGTCAGTATGGCAAATTAGCACCTAAAACAAAAGCAGATTTTGCATTTGTACAACACATGATTCATCATTTAGATGAAAACGGAATAATGGCAACTGTGTTACCTCATGGAGTTTTATTTAGAGGGAGTTCAGAGGCTCATATTAGACGTTATTTAATAGAAGATAGAAACTATATAGATGCTGTAATTGGTTTACCTGCAAATATCTTTTTTGGTACAGGTATTCCAACCTATATTTTAGTCATAAAAAAATGTAGAGAAGTTAACGAAGATGTATTATTTATTGATGCTTCTAATCATTTTGAAAAACAAGGGAAAGACAATAAACTATTACCAGAGCATATAGAAGAAATTGTAAACACCTATGAAAACCGAGAGGTAAAAGATAAATACTTTGTTTGTATCATAAAAATCAAAAGCTTCTTTTGGACTTGTAAACTTTTGCTGCATTAAATGTTCAATTTGTGTAATAATTTGTGTTTTAGTAAAAGCCATAGACTATGTTTTAAATAACTTTTTAAAATTGCTTAAAATTAAAATAATTTAAAAGAGTGCTTTAATAGATTGTAAAAAATCCCATTGCTAATAAAACTTTCATTTTATTCATTATTTGTAAATTATCTACAATGTACCTTTGATATAAATTCATCAAAAAGAAAAGCAATAAAAAAGTAGAAAAAACTCGGATATAATCCGTATCTTAGGATGTAAAATTCACAGTCATACAAAATGAAAATTTCTACCTATAAAATCATTCTGCTTTGTACCTTAGTACTTTCACTATCCGATTGCACAACAACGGTTATTCCTTTAGAAGAAGTCACTCCTATTTTAGAATTGGTGACCTATGAGAAGGATGTTAAAACAATAATGGAATCTCATTGTACTAATTGTCATATTAACGGTGGACAAGCAAGTTTTTTACCTTTGGTAAACTATACTCAAGTTCGGAATTCTGCAGAATTTGGGAACCTTATTCAAAGAATGAACAGTACTACTAACCCTATGCCATCTTCTGGAAGATTATCTGCAGCTATTTTAGCACTTATTGATAAATGGGAGGCCGATGGTTTTCTAGAAAATTAAACTACTTATGAAAAAAATACTATTTTTATTACTTTTAATATATGGTACCTCTTGTTTTTCACAAAAATATTTTACGCGAACAGGTGCCACCGACTTTAAAGCCTCTGTAGATGTTTTTGAGCCTATCGAAGCAAAAAACAAGAGTACTTCAGTGCTCCTAAAAACAAGTACAGGTGAGATTGTTGCCCAACTTTTCATGACTGCTTTCCAATTTAAAATAGGACTTATGCAAGAGCATTTTAATGAAAATTATATGGAGTCTTATACCTATCCGAAAGCAACTTTTAAAGGAAAATTAGTAGATTTTAATTTATCTACAATTGAAGAAAAATCTAACTACACATTAAAAGGCATCCTTACAATAAAAGGTATTTCTAAAGAAATAACAACTACTGCCTCTTTAAAGAAAGAGAAGAAACAGTTAACTTTTAAAGCAAATTTTTCTGTTACTCCCCAAGATTTTGAAATTCAAATCCCTGCTATTGTAAGAAAAAAAATTGCTAAAAAAGTTGATATCTCTTTAGACTATGTCCTTGAAAAAAAAGCATAAAATTATAATTTTACTTCTTTTAATAAGTAGTATTACTTGCTATGTAGGTTTTACTTTTTTAACGAAAGCTCCAGAAAAAATTGAAACTAAAGCCGTTTTTTTTAGCTCTTCTGCCAAAGACCTATTGTTCAATGTTCAAAAAAATGATACTGTTTGGTCTTCTAAAATTGTACAATTAAAAGGGGTAATAACTGCAATTGGCTCCAAAGGGATTACTTTAGAAAACCAAATATATTGTCAGCTTAAAGAAGAACAAGACGTTGCCAATTTTAAATTAAATACATTAATTAGCTTAAAAGGTCGCATCATTGGTTATGATGATGTACTAGAGGAGTTAAAATTAGACCAATGCATAAAAATTATTCCAACATTATGAAACGTATCCTAGTATTTTTGAACCTTTTATTTGTGTGTTCATATCCGCTTTTAGCCCAAAATGATTTAATGGAAGAATTAAATGAAGAGACAAAAACGAATTTGACATTTGATCCTCCAGCATTCAAAGCAATGAAAATTGGCAATTTACAATCTACAAAAATTGGAGATAAAGGAGATTTATATCTTTATGTATCGCATCGTTTTGGTCCTCTAAAAAATGGATTCGACACTTTTTTTGGTTTAGACAATGCAATTACAAAAATACAACTTGCCTATAGTTTTTGGAATGGTGTTCAATTGAGTGTTAGTAGAGAATCTTACAATAGAACATTGGCAAGTGCCTTAAAATTTATGCTTGTAAAGCAATCAAATCGTTTTCCTTTAACAATAGTCGGATATAGCACCATAAATATAAATACATTATTGGACAAAAATAATTTTCCTGAGCTACAACCCTCTGATAGGTATAGTTATGCAAATCAACTATTAATTTCCAGACGCTTTTCTAACAACTTTTCTCTTGAATTGGCCCCTAGTTATGTAAGACAAAACCTCCAAGATTTAAATATAGTTGCTAAGGCGCAGCACAATCAATTTGCTATGGGGTTTGGTGGGCGATTAAAGATGAGTAAAAGAATGAGTTTAAATGCCGAATATATTCACAACTTTAGTAGACCAAGTAACTCTCCTTTTTCTGATGCTTTTGCTTTTGGAGTAGACATAGAAACTGGTGGTCATGTTTTTCAGTTATTATTTACCAATGCTCAATCTACGAACGAGCCTGCTTTTATATCTTATGCTGAAGGTGATTTAGTCTTCGGATTTAATATTGTAAGGGTTTTTTAGTAGATGGACCGAAAGCTAAAACCTATACAACAAAAAATTCATTTAATTATATCTATTTGTATTGTAATCCCTGTTTCTTTTGTTTATGGTTTTAATCCTGGGTTCTGTCGCATCTAATGTAAGGAAAAATCAAATTTTTTATATTTACAACAAAAAAGATGTTCAAAGGTCACTGTTTTCCTAAAACAATCATATTACAAGCTGTTTACTTCAAATTAAGGTTTAGTCTTAGCTATAGAGATGTAGAAGAACTTTTATCTATCCGAGGAGTCAAAGTGGATCATGCTACGATTCAACGCTGGGTATTCAAATTCACATCTCTTGTAGAACAACAATTCAGAAAGAGAAAAAAATTAGTTGGGAAAAGGTGGAGACTAGATGAAACCTATATTAAGGTAAAGGGTGATTGGAAATATTTATACAGAGCAGTTGATAAAGAAGGGAATACTGTAGACTTTTTGTTAACTAAAAGAAGACAACGTATATCTGCACAGAAATTTTTAATCAAAGCCATAGAGAATAATGTTAATCCAGAACTTATAAATATCGATAAGAGTGGGGCCAATAAAGCTGCGATAAAACTATACAATCGAAGAAACTATTCAAACATAAAAATAAGGCAATGCAAATACCTCAATAATATTGTAGAACAAGACCATCGAATGATAAAGTGGCGTATTATGCTAGGTCTAGGTTTTAAAGAATTTGAATCAGCAAAGAGAACCATATCAGGAATAGAAGTAGTTAGAATGATAAAGAAAAATCAACTGAAGAACCCTGAAAGTTCAACCTACAAATCATTTATATCATTAGCTTCTTAAAAAATTAAATTAGTTTAAAACTTGATGCTTAATTTTAGCAGATGCGACAGAACCGACAGAACCAACTTTAATGTTCTCATAAAACCTTATTAAGGCTCTAAGTCTTTACATTATAAAGATGATTTAGATTTTAAGAAGTACAAGGTAAAAGCTTAAGACGAATTCAAAAAAAATAAATTCACCTTATTAACAACAGCTATATCTTTTGGTTTGGTAATTAGTAAAAGGAATATAAGTTTTACTCTGCACTAATATCCATAAAAAAAGTAATTTTCTTAATATTTACAGATATATTTTATGATAAGTTTACTTTTTGAAATAAATTCTAATGTATGAAAAAAAATACTTTTAAGATTCTAAGCTTTATTTCTATTTCAACTTTCTTAATACTAATTCTTATAAACAAGAACATATTAGGTTTAAATAAAACCCATAAGGCTGATGAATATTATGAAGAATATGGTGAAGACTACGAAGAAACTGAGGAAGAAATTGCTTTTGAAATGGCAATGGAAAAAGATGGTCACCCAGAAGTTTTTGATCCTTCTAAACTTCAAGGTAAAGAATTAGAAGACTATAATAAACGGTTTACGAAACTAAATGCTTCAGGTTTTAAGTTTAATAGTGAACAGGATTTTGCCGCTTATAGAAAAAAAGCTGCAAAAAATATGCAAACATCTTCTTTAGCTACAGAAGATTCTTATGCTAACAATACCTTATCTGGTTTTTGGGATCAAAAAGAATTTACCTTATTTGATAAGAGTGGTTTTAGAGCAGATGGTTCTGTTTATGACCCCGTAAATAAAGATTTTTATATTGTTTCATTTGCTGGTCATCTCTATAAAATAGATGAAGACGCCGAAAATCAGTGGCTTTTAAGAAATGATCAAAAAAGTTTTTCAAATAATAATTTTAGACTTTCAGGTTTACATTTTAATGGCGTTAATTTACCAGATGGTTCGTTTAGATTACTACATCAACAGAAAAACGGTGGTATGGAGTTTTCTGATGATGAGGGAAGAACATGGATAACTGCAAATGGAGCATTTTTCACAAATGGTAATAACTACAAAACTCTAGTAACAGAAACAGCAACTGGCAAAAAAATTGTTGCTTTTGGAAATCAAAAAAACACAACAGGTTGGAAAGATGTAGTATATATATCTAATGATTATGGGTTAAATTATCGTGAATCTAATGTTGTTGTATACTCTCCTGCTTACGATACTAACATACTTAAACCTTATGGTAGTAACACCATATATTATTTCGCCCTAAGGACTAGTGATAAAAGGTTATCAATTTATAAAATGGAAGAAAATGATTCAGATTTTACTTTATTAAGCGAAACATACCCTAATATAGACGGTGTAACCTCTTTAAAAGGTACTACTGTTAATGGTACAACAACTATTTATGTTAGTTATAATAATAACACAATTTACTATTCTAAAGATGAAGGTAGTTCTTGGGCAAAAACCGGAAGTACCCCACAAGATAGAGACATTACAGATATACACCCCACTAAGCCAAACATTTGTTTTTCTGGTTTTACTAGGTTAAATATTTCATTTGACTATGGTAATACTTGGGTTAATAACGGAAATAAACTCCCACCAATAGATCATGTTTGGGATCTACAACACATGAGGTCTTACCAAAAAGAAGATGGAACTTTCCTTACATTTGGTGGATTTGATTTTGGTTCTTTTTACTCTTCGACTCCAGAACAATGGGATTCATGGATTCCAATTAACAAAGGGACACCTGCAATGATGAGTTATGATTCAGCAACTAGTGAAAAACACAATAGAATATATAGTGGAAATCAAGATAGAGGCTCTCAAAGTATATTAGGAGATGACAAAGGAGAAGAAGGTTTTGTTTCACCAGCATTAAGAGAAGCAAATACTGATGTTTTAAGAGTAGCTACAGCAAAGGGTGGAGAATCTGCATGGTATTGGTATTATTATGGTTCAATTGGAAGAAGTCCTGTAGTTGGTGGTGGTAACTTTGGCGCTGTAACAAAAAAAGATTTTTATGGAAATTGGCAAGCAACCATGATGGTTGCCTCTCCAAACATTTCGGAGGATGCTGTCTATATTCCCTGGAGCAATGAATTACAAAAAATATCTTATAACGGGAGTGAAATTAGTAGAACTATACATTCCTATACTTTTCCAGAAACAGTACTCAGCTTTTCATATTCTAAAATAAACACAAATAGATGGTATGTAGGATTAGCGTCTGGTAAAGTTATGTATTCAATCGATGGTGGAAACTCATTCTCACCATCCAATTACCCTGGTACTTGGCCAAAAGGTAGTGTCAGCACTTCTAGAAAAAGATCACCTGCAATTGCAACAAGCCCTATAGATGAAGCAACAGTATACTATGCAGGAGCAGGTAATAATTTTTTAATTTCTACTGATGGTGGAAAAACATTTACAAATCACAATAATGGATTAGACGTAGATAGAATAGTTGGTTTAGCTGCCTCACCAAATGGCCAATTTATTTTTGCAGCCTGTGTTTTTGATGGTGCTTGGGTCTTTTCTGTACAACAAGACAAATGGTTTAAAATGGAAAGCAACAAACTTCCAAAAGAAATTAGATACTCTGCAGTACAGTTTATAGAGGATGAAAATTTAGTAAGGTATGGAACCTATGGAAGTGGTATTTTAGATTTTAGAATTAATGAAGATTTTTCTACTATTTATTTAGCTCCAGATAATTTTAAAATTGAAGTTGTAGATGAAACCTGTGCAGGTAAAAACGGGAAATTAAAAATTGAAACAAAATTTAGACATAATTATAATGTAACCATTTCTGGTGTAAAATATGATTTTGACAACACTTTAAATGTACCAAACTTAGAACCTGGATCTTACAACATTTGCATTGGTATAGATAATACAACATATAATTATTGTGCTACTTTAGAAATTAAAGAATCTGAACTTTTATCAGGTAAAACCTCTGTGAAATCTAATAAAATTAATATTGATCTAAAATCTGGAACTGCACCATATACAGTGTATATAAACACAATTAAAGTATTAGAAACGCATAGTACATCTTTTAGTTTACCTGTAAAAGAAGGCGATTTTGTTCAAGTAGCATCAAAAGCATCTTGCGAAGGAAAAATCACAAAAACAATAGGAGAAACGATTAAACTAAAGGCATTTCCAAACCCTACTGACAACTTTTTTGAAGTTCGAATTCCTGCAAATGATAAGCAAATAACTATAGAGTTATATTCTCTAGAATCTGGTCTAATATCCAAAAAACAATATCCAGTAATTAATAATAAAGTAAGGGTTGACGTTAAAAACATAGCTTCTGGAGTTTATTTTGCAAGATTAAATTTAGAAAAGCCGAAAACAATTAAAATTATAAAAAAATAAATATGAGAAAACTATTATATATTTTTATTTGTAGCATTATATATTCATCATGTTCTAAAAGTGACGACGGTGGTTTAAGTCAAAGTACAGATAGTATTCCTTCTGCTCCTTCTTTAGTATATCCTGCTCAAAATCAATTGTGTATAGATAATACTCTTGAGTTTAAATGGAATACATCAACAAATGATGATGGAAGTTCTGTAGTGTATATCTTTGAAATCGCAACAGACAATCAATTCTCTACTATAATTACATCTGAAATACAAACTTCTTTGTCAAAAATTGTAACACTCGAGAAAGGAGTTGCTTATTACTGGAGAGTAAAAGCAAAAAGTAGTAAAGGTATAGAAAGTGATTATTCTCCTACTTCTCAATTCTACACAGAAGAAATCCCCAACAGTAACAACTTACCTTTTTCTCCTGATAATGCTACTCCTTTTGTTGGACAAAATTTTGACGGAGTAAATACTATAGATCTGCAATGGACAGCTTCTGATGTAGATAAAGATCCTTTAAAATATGATATGTATTTTGGTAAAGATAAAAATGCTCTTACCTTAATGCTAGAGGATACAGAACAAACAACTTTACAAGTAACTGCTGATACTCCTCAAACCACTTATTACTGGCAAGTAACCGTTAAAGATGATAAAGGTGCGGAGACCAATGGACCTATATGGAATTTTAAAGTAAATAGTTTTTAGATTTTTATTATTTGGATTTTTTGTTAACTAAACATCCTTACTTGTCATTTCAGACTGAAGTAAGGGTGTTTTTCATGTTGAATTATTTATATTTTTTTTTCTTAAAAGCAGGACTCCAAATATCTTTGTATTCTGGAATCTTATTTTGCATAAGCTTTTGATGAATATGATAAGTAACATTCATCCAATCTTTTCCTTCTATCCAAAGTGGAGTTTTCATTTCTTGTTGCCAAATATGATAAGAAAGAAACATACTATCTAACTGAGATTTATTTTGTTTAGAAATATCATTTATTTCACCTAAATCTTTGTTTAAATTATACATTACAACTCCATAGTTCTGTAAATTAATCATTTTAAAATTACCCTTTCTAACAGCAGATTCTTCCAATTTTCTCCAAAACAATGTTTCATGTGGATTGCCTTTTTTTTCGCCTTTTACATAAGGCAACAAATTTTTGCCATCTAATTGTAATATTTTGGGTTTATTAATTTTAGTAGCACTTAAAGAGGTAGTAAAAATATCTAATGAAGATGATAATCCTTCAAATTTTTGATTTCCATTAACCATTTTTGGCCAACTGATTACAAATGGAACTCTATGACCACCTTCAAATTTATTTCCTTTCCACCCTTTTAGAACTCCTGTAGAAGATTGATTATTATGAGCCCCTCCATTATCACTTAAAAAATAAATTAATGTGTTTTCTCTTTTACCTAGTTCTTCAAGTTTTTCTAAAAGTTTACCTATGTTCTTATCTAAATTCCAAGTCATGGCTGCTAACTTTTGTCTTGGATGATTTATAAATTTTTCTAAATCTTCTTTTTTAGCATGCATTGGAGTGTGAACCGCATTGTAAGACAAGTACATGAAAAATGGTTTCTCTTTTGAATCTGCAACAAATTGAACAGACTGGTCTCCTAAAACATCAGTCATATAGCCATCAAAAACTACACGTTTTCCATTGTGTTGTAGCATTTTTTCTTTTGATGGATTTTCTAATGAGAAATAAGAACGACTTCCCGCTAGAAATCCATAAAACTCATCGAACCCTCTTTGGTTTGGATGATCGGAAGTTTCTTCTCCTAAATGCCATTTTCCTAAAGCATAGGTATTGTAACCATTGTTTTGGAATACATCTGCAATGGTGGTTACGTCATCACTTAAACCAATTCCTCCTGTTCCATTGGCTTCAAAACCAAAACGCTGTTGATATTTTCCTGTGATTAAACCTGCTCTTGAAGGTGCACAAACAGTAGCACTAACATGCGCATCAGTAAAAATTACACCACTTTTAGCTAAGTCATCAATATGAGGCGTTTGTAAATCTTTACTTCCCATAAAACCAAAATCTACATAACCAGCATCATCAACTAAAATAATGATTACGTTAGGTAACTTGTCTTTTGGAGTCTCTAATTTTGATTTACATCCAAAGCTAACAATGAGTGAGAAAAGAAATAATGAGAAAAAACGATTCATTTATAAAAATAATTAGCCATAACTATTGAATGGGAATGATACTGTAAGAAAACGATTGATTTTTTGCTTTAATTTGGTATTGCTCTAAAGGCCTTGTCCACCAACTTGTGTCTCCTCCAACACCCATTTGTTCATTATCTATATTAATATTTACAAAGTCTCTTTTTTTAATATCTATAGTATGGCGTTGTTGTTTGGTTTCGCCAGCATCAAAATCTGAATTGTATTGATGATGCGCACTAAAACCAATATTTTCTGGACCTAACACTTTAATACCTTGTCCTAATCTATTTGTAAATGTTACCCAACGCACATCAGTTCTATAGCCATTTTCTTGAGGCCTGATATATGGAAAATACAATTCTGAAACAGAAGCTTTATAATTACCAACAAATTGCGATGTTTTTCTATCTTGATAATTTTCTAAAGGTCCTCTACCATACCAATTTACTTGATTTAAGTCTTTATTTACAATAAAGTTAGTTCCAAAACGAGGTAAATTAGGCAACGCTTTTTTTAGGTTTTGTAAAGCGCTTTTAATTGTTATTTGCCCAGATGCATCAATTACATACTCCATCTTTATTGCTGCAATGTCTTCAGGCAGTTTATAAGTCATTTCTAGATGTACAGTATTTCCATTAAAACTAATTTTATCTGCGAATAATAAATCAAGTGTCGATTTCTCATCATTTAAAAGCATAGAGGTTAACTCTTGCTTTTCAGTAGCTTTTTTCCAAACACAAAAATGTTTAAGCATGTTGAATCCGTAATCGTTATCTGTGGTTGCTCTCCAAAAATTAGTAGATATTCCTTTTTGGATAATATTTCCGTTTCCGTAATCTAACTTTGATAGTGCTCCTGTTTTCTTATTAAAACTAGCTGTAAAATTTTCTGATTTTAAAACAACTTCGTTTTCAGTGGAAGAAAGCATTAAATGCTCTGTAGAATTTTCTTTGAAATTAGGTATAAAAGTACCTGTTACAAATTGCGCTTTTGCTAGATGAAATCCCTTAGAAAGTAATGGTAAATTTTTATGGGTAGTTGCTAAAAAATTAAGTTGGTATTCATGCTTTTTATCTTCTAATTCAGGTAAATTTAATTGTACTATTTTTGATTTTTGAGGAGCTATATCTAAAACTCCTAAACTTCCAGAGGTTACTTTTTCGCCTTCTTTAAAAAGCTCCCAATCTATTTTAAAGTTAATTAAATTGGTAAAGAAATATTCATTAAAAATTTTTACCTGACCCGTCTTAAAGTTAACATCCGAAAATTGAATGTTTTGATATACTTTTTTCAATTCTTCTAAACCAGGGTGTGGTGTTCTGTCTGGATTTACAATTCCGTTTAAACAAAAATTAGCATCATGTTGCAAGTGAGCAGCTTTAAAATCACCTCCATAACCCCAATATTTTTGTCCGTCTTCTGTTTCAGTTAAAAGACCTTGGTCTACCCAATCCCAAATAAAACCTCCTTGTAACACATCATATTTTCGAATAACGTCCCAATAATCTTTAAAATTCCCCAAACTATTTCCCATAGCATGAGAATATTCACATAAAATTAGAGGTCGTTTTGGGTTGTTTTCTGCGTATTTAATCAATTGAGGAATACGATCGTACATTGGTGCTTGAATGTCTGTATTCTCATATTTAGTTGCGCCTTCGTATTGAGTAGGACGTGTTGCATCATTTTCTTTCAACCAATGATAAGTTGCAAAAAAGTTATCTCCATTTCCTGCCTCATTACCTAAAGACCAAGTAACAATTGAAGGATGATTTTTATCACGCTCAAACATACGAATTGTTCTATCTAAATGAGCGGCTTTCCAATCTTCTCTATAAGCTGGATGTATTTTTTTTATCTCAGGTTTTTTGTCTAAACCTTGGTTAGTTGTCCCCATTCCATGGGTTTCTATATTGGCTTCATCAATTATATAAAAACCATATATATCACACAAGTCGTAAAAAAATGCGTTTTTAGGATAGTGGCTACAGCGAAT
This sequence comes from Polaribacter sp. YIW18, assembly GCF_057219325.1. Taxonomy (NCBI): domain Bacteria; kingdom Pseudomonadati; phylum Bacteroidota; class Flavobacteriia; order Flavobacteriales; family Flavobacteriaceae; genus Polaribacter; species Polaribacter sp. YIW18. The sequence goes on from NZ_JBXVVE010000009.1 coordinate 27,942, forward strand.
GGCATTTACATTATTCTGTTTCATTAACCTAAGATCCTTAATGGTTAATGCTTCATCTACCACATGCCCTGTAGTTTCGTCATGATCGTGAAGGTTAACTCCCTTGATTAAAACAGGTTTTCCGTTTACTAAAAATTGGCTATTCTTAATTTTTATATTTCTAAAACCTACTTTTACTGAAGTAGTTTGTAAAAGCACCCCATCAAGATTACTTAATGACAAAACTGCTGTATATAAGTTGGGAGTCTCTCCTGTCCAAGGTTTTACATTTTTGATATTTTCTTTAAAGGTTATGTTTGATTTAGTTTTTGAAATATTAACTGTTTTAGTTTTAGAAAAAATCTGGTTTTTATCATCGTCTAGAAGTGTAACCTCTAATTTTCTTTTTTCAATAGACTGTTTTGTGTTTTTAAGTTCTATATCTATACTAAATACACCATCTTTATAATTGTTTACCAAATCACTACCTACTTTAAAATCATTAATTGCTATTGGGTGGTCTGCTCTTAAATACACATCTCTTTCTATACCACTTAATCTCCAAAAATCTTGATCTTCTATATAACTCGCGTCAGACCAACGTAAAACCTGTACTGCAATCTGATTTTTTCCTGACTTAATATATTTACTAATATTAAACTCAGCTGGGGTTTTACTGCCTTCTGAGTAACCTACTTTTTTTCCATTTATATATACGTACATGGCTCCACTTACACCAGCAAAATGCAAATAAATATCTTTATTTTTCCACTTCGTGGGGATTTCAAAATCACGTTTATAACTTCCTACATTATTTATATTATGAGGAATAAATGGTGGGTTTTTGGGAAAAACATAAACAACATTTGTATAAATAGGCAATCCAAACCCTTTCATCTCCCAGTTAGAAGGTACTGAAATGGTATCCCAACCATCTAAATTGAAATCTTCTTTGTAAAAATTTTCTGGTCTGCCTTGAACACTATCTGAGTAATAAAAATTCCAAGTGCCGTTTAATAACTTATAATTTGAAGATGATTTCCAGTCTTTACCAAGAATTGCATTATCTAAATTGTCGTAATTATGAAAAGTAGCTTTTGGAGATTCTCTATTTATTTGAAATATTTCTGGATTTTCCCATTCTGGATTCTCCCACAATTTCGCGGTATATTTAGGCCTTAATTTTATTTGTTGTTTACAAGAGATCATTAAAAAGGCGAACAAGAATATTCTTAAGAAAAACTTCATGACATGAACATTATAATCGTGAATTAAAAAATAAAAAAACAGACATATAAATACGTCTGTTTTTCTAGTTAAACTTTATCTAATAAAATAGATAGTTAGTAAACAATATTTATTTTACAAATAGTTTTTTAGAAGCTATACTCCCTTTACTATCTTTAATTTTTACCATATACATTCCTGTAGATAAAGAAGAAATATCAAACTGATTTACACCAATGTTAAGAGCATTTACTTTTTTACCTAAAATATTATAAATAGAAATCTCTTTTATAATAGTATTGTTAAAAGTATTTATTTTAAAAATGTTGCTTGCAGGATTAGGAGATAAAGAGATATTATTATTCAACTCAAAGTTTGATATACTTAATGGATTACTATCTAAAATTTGCATTTGATCTATATACAAAAAAGAGTCTGAATCATTTAGTATCTGACCTCCTTCAACGATAGTTCCATCAGCTATATCTGGGTGAAATACTAATTTAAAAAGTGTACTACCTGTAAAACTTGTAGCTGTTTGACTATCGACAATTGGAATTACAATTTGTTCCCATTGAGCTTCTCCAGAATGTAAAGTTGCAGGTCTTATAATACCTCCATTAGTTCCGTTATTATCATCAGCTGTGGCATTAAATCGCATTGCTAAATCAGTTTTTGGTCCATAAACCATAAAACTCAAAAACTTTGTTTCTGCATCTGAAATAGCAATATCTCCAACATCGATACCTGCAAAAATCCACCACTGTGTATCGTTTCTACCAATTTTTAAAACTTTTGCTGTGGTATTATCTCCACTAGCATTGGGGTTATCTACAATTTCGGCGGTAATACCACCACCAACATTTGTTAGTGCATCCTCTGTTGTTCCACTTTCAAAGTCATTAATCATAGTCTGCCCAAACATTAAGTTTGTTGAACCAATTAATAAAATGAATAAATAAGTAATTTTTAGTTTCATAATAAAGTATTTAGTTAAAATTATTTGTATAAAACTAGTCGATTTTATTAAAACTTAAATGGATTAATATCTTCAAAACATAGACAAAAACACTTTCATTGCTTTTAATTCATTTTCCAAACTCTAATATAATCTACTTTAGCTTCTGTAAACTCTCCTATATTTCTTTCTGAAAAATTAGTATTTGCAGCGCCTCCAAAACTTGCACCTGTAGATAACCATAAGAATTCTTCAACTTGCGGAACCCATATACCTTGATAGCGTGTTTTAAATTGCCCATCATAATAAACCTCTAACTTATCTTCGTTCCAAAGTAACCCAAAAGTATGGTAACCAGAGTGAAGACCAGGAGTTTCATAACGTCTTGTATTTGCTTTATGGCTTTGTCCATAGCCATCTATATGCACTACACTTTTTGTGTAATCACCAATCCAAGCAGATTCAAAAACATCTATTTCTGCGCCGTCATTACCTGTACCATCTATATTCCCCATATTATCTCCTTGCAACCAAAGAGCGGTATGAGTGCCAAAAAAAGTTTCTGCAATTTTTATTTTAGCTTCTATATAACCGTATTTAAATTCGAATAAATTATTTGTAAAAACACCTCCACAATGCAGTACATCATTAGCTACTTTTTCGCTTTTAAGAACTAAGTTTCCCTCTTTATAACTTACATTTTCTGGTTTCCAAAACCATTGATTGATACCAACTCCTGGACGAGCTGCTCTACTTTTTGCAGAGTTATTTTTGGTCCATTTAGTAGGTTCGAATTTATCAAAATTATCTTCGAACATTAAAATCCAATTGCTTGTATTTTCTGAATTAAGCAATGGTTTTGCGGCTGCAACTGTATCATCATCTAAATCATTAAATTGTTCGTCATCAGGTGATGTAGAATTACCCTCTGAACAGGAAACAAACACAAATGCGAATAAAATAAGACTAAATAAAAACTGACTGCTTTGAATATTAAATTTGATGTACATTTTTAATTTTTTTAGGTGATATATTATTATTGATAAATATCTTTTGCAGAGAAATTAGATTGTTTCCCCCTTAATTTTAAAGACTTTATATCTTCTATATTTATTGAGTTTGAAGGATTAAAAGAGCTGCTTTTCATGTAATTGACAACACTATGTTTTAACTGTCTAGCAACAGGTCTTTTATTTAAATTTGAAGTTAAGTCTATAGATGAAAACACCAATTGACCTTTACCAACTTTAGCTTCGAATAAATTGGTTAAGTGGTGATTGGTTACAAAATTATCGATTACTCTAACCAATGGTTTTGTGTTAATTGAATCTACTATTAAAGATTTTGAGTTGATACATAAATCCCACCATTGCCAGTTACTATAAGAATCTGTTGGGAATTTATTAAATGCTGGATGTTTTTCATCTAACAATACTCCCATTGTTGCTGGTTGATTTGGAAAGTGAACAGGACTCCAAAATACAGGAACAAAACGACCTGTAATTCCTTTTAATGATTTTGGGTTTGGGTTTAAAAATACCTTTTTCCCTTTTTGCAATGCTTTTTCGGCTACTGCTATAGATGCTGTAAAAACTATATCATCATCTGTAGTAGAAATATTTTTAGGATACACCCAAATATTCCAACTATTCTTATATTTCGTATTGTTTACACTAAGTGTTATGGTTAATTTTTTAGCCTGATTAATTTTAATAGTATGGACAATTTTACCTAAATCGGTATTGTTGCCTATCATTAAGTTTACATCTGTTAAAGATCCTTTTTTTACTACATTTTTTGCTTCATCAGTAATAACCCAATCTATAGTTTTATTTTTTAACTCTTTATAAAAATTAGCAATTTCTATAGAAGCTTCAAATGTTTCTCCATTTTCATAAACTGCTTTTTCAAATCGAATTAGCGGAACTAACTCACTATTAAATTGACTAAATTCTTCTGCAGAAATTACACCTTTAGATTCCCAAAATGCATTTAACAAACCAACTAAAGCTGTACCTTGACCTGGAAAATCTTGCAATTGTAATAATTGAAAACCATCAAAACTTGGTGTTTTTAATGCGCGTTCTATTTCTTCTTTGTATAATAATGCTGCTAATTTTCCTGAAGCATACGTAAAATCAGGAGCTAAATCGATAAGTCCTTTTTTCTCTAAATCATTTTTTACAGCAATAAAATTTAACGGTTTTAATACCCCTGTATATTTTTCGATTTCACTCATATCAGGGTATACAGAATATTGTCCTATTTCATGGGATACTAAAGGTACATTTATATGACCTGCTCCTGATGTGTAATCTGCATTAAAGTGAGGTGCTTTTGCATTAAAAATACCTTGACCTCTAATCCATCCTTTATCTGTCCATTGTGCAATAAAAAACTCATCTTCTTTTTCTGGTCTTGTACCAGTTGGTTGTTGAAATGAAAATGCAGTAGTTGCATACAAATGTCTATTATCTTTAGGTTTTAAATCCGCAACCATATCATTTAAAACACTGATGTCTCCTTGTAACTCATTACCTAAAGCCATAAAAATAAACGATGGATGATTTCCGTAATCTTTAATTATTTTATCTGCTTCTTGTTTTAAAAACTTGGTTGTTTTTTTGTCTTCACCAACTTTTAAACTCCAATGAGGCAATTCTACTTGCACATAAAACCCTGCTTCATCTGCAGCTTCAAATGCAGTTTTTGGTGGACACCATGAATGAAAACGTAAGTGATTTAATCCATAATCTTTAGCTTGCTTTATCAATGTAGCCCATTCTTCTTTTTTTGTTGGGGGATGTCCTGTTAATGGAAAAATTACACATTCTAAATTTCCTCTTAAGAAAATTCGCTTATCATTTAATAACAAATCTCCACCCTTACTGCTCACATACTTATAACCAAATCTAGCACTAGTTGTACCTGTATTGGTAACTACCTCAACATCATATAATTTAGGATTAAATTCGTCCCATAACTCTAAATCGTTAGGTTTATTTATTTCTAATACAAACTCATTTCCTTCAGTTTTAGAGGTCTTCACTTTATTGTTATACACCTCAACACCATCAGTAGATTTTATTATTAGGCTTACAGACTCTCCAACTTGACTAGGTTGCGTAAATGTTAATTTCAATTTATTAAGCGCTGCATTTGGGTAGATTTGAATGTTTTCTGGTTCGTCTTTATCGTGAGCAACTAACTCCATATCGCCTAAAATACCATTCCATTTTATTTGCGTATGATTAGTGTAAGCATGAGCCATATCTTGATTAACCTTAACTGGATACATTGTTCCTGCAACATTAATCAGTGGAAACTTATTAGAATTGTCTATACAAATTGTAAGCAAATGTTTTCCTGGAGTTAGGTTATTGGTTAGGTTATAATTGTGACTACTAACAAGACTATTTGCGCTTCCTATCAATTTACCATCTATATAAACTGATGATTCCCAAATGATACGTTCTAAACCTAATTGAATATTTTTATCTTTCCAAGAAGTTGGAATTTCTATTTCTTTTTGATACCATGCTTTACCAATATATTGATACTTTCTGGTTAAATTAGACATTACATAATTGTTAATAGCAGGCTTTAGCGTATCTGGTGTTCCAATTTCTGCACCATCTAAAGTGTTTGGTAAGTTTATAGAAGTTCCTTTAAATTTATTGTTGGCCCAACCTTGTGAATTACCAATATTTGTTGAATCTAGCTTTACTTGCCATTGACCAGAAATATCTATCTTATGAATCTTGGAAGTACAAGAACTTAAAATTAAAAGCGCTATTATAATTGTAATGTGGAGTATTTTTCTCATATGTTTTTCAGTTTTTTTATGTACTGCTTAAATCGTGTTTTTTATTTTTTGACTATTGATAAAATCATGGCACGAACTCTTAACATGCCCTTTAAGATTAGGTCTTTCTAATAGCTCTAAAACTGCTATTTCAAATGGTTTTCTATCTTTAAAATAAAGCATATAATTTATACTCATTAAGGATAACTGCCAATCTTGATTGCTACTCTTACAATATTTGTTTAAAACTTGTATTGCTTTATTATTTTTATCAAATTTTTGATATAATAAAGCAGAAATCGTTATAGAAACTGGAGGGTAATTATCTAAAAGCGATTTATTTAATTGCTTTTGATAAGATTGTAAAGAAGCTTTGTCTTGAGACATTAATCCAATGCTTGCCCAATAACGTACCATAGCATTTTTATGTTTTAAGTAGGCTATTTGAGCTTTAGTAATATCTTTTCCTTTTTTACCAGACAAAGATGCTACTTTGTAAATCTCATCAAAATTATATTCGGATGTTTTTAAACGGTATTCGTAAGGTGTTTGTTTTTCTGAAATTTTAGCCATTTCATATTCTGGCATAAACATGATGTCTTTCGCCTTTAAAAGCTCAGCATCCATAAATTGCCTCATATTATCAACAATAGACTTATACTTTGGATTACCAGCTAAATTATTGGTTTCCCAAATATCATTTTCAATATCATATAATACTTCGTATGGCCGTTCATTAAAAATACCAGACTGTAATGCATTAAGTTTACCGTCTTTTAAGTCTTTTCGCATGTGTTTGGTTATATCTGCTATTTCTAAATAATTGATATAACGCACTTCTGGTATAAATGGCATATAGTTTCTTGAATAAATATACTTGCCATCTGTTACACTTCTTACTAAATCTAAGCCATTATCTACTCGATCTGTAGAAAGCAATAACAACTCATTCTTTAATTTTGAATTAACTTTAAAAAAAGATTTACCCTTCATATATTCTGGAGGTTCTCCTCCTAATAAATCTATCATACTTGGTCCTAAATCTTCAAAACTAAAAAGTTCTTCAGAAATTCCTCCTGTTTTCCAAGGTGATAAATGCTTGTATTTTTCTGGAAACCAAACTATAAATGGTACTCTATATCCTAAATTTATTCCATTAGTTTTTCCTCTTGGAATTCCTTCTCCATGATCTCCATAAAAGAAAATAATAGTATCATCTTTTAAGCCATCATCCTTTAGCTTTTGTAGTAATTCACCAATTCTATTATCAGTTAATTTAATAGAATTATAAACTCTTGCAAATTGCTTACGCATTTCTGGAGTGTCATTATAAAAAGGAGGCATTTCAAAAGCATTATCGGCTATTCTATCTTCTTCTGGTAGATAATTCCAAACATGCTTTACATATTGCTTAAAAGACCAAGACATGGTTCTTGATTGATGTGACTCAGCAAAATTAAATACTGAAAAAAAAGGTTGCCCTTCTTGTCTATCTTTCCAAGTTGCCTTATTAGAACTTTCGTCCCAAGCTTCTTTTATGAATTCTCTTTCGTTAGCAATATTATAATCTGTTTTTGAATTATTAGTAGTATAATATCCTAGTTGTTTTAAATAATAAGAAAATCCTTTTATATAATTTGGAATTGGATATTGACTTCTTTGGTGCCCTGTACCTGTTCTAAAAGTTCTAGCTCCTGTAATTATGGTAGATCTACTTGCTGAACATACTGTACCTGTTGAAAATGCATTGGTGAAACGAACACCTTCTTTTGCCAATTTATCGATTACAGGTGTACTAGCATTTTCATTGCCATAACAACCCATAAATTGTGGAGAGGTGTCCTCAATGGTTATCCATAGAACATTTGGTTTATCTTTAGATTTACAAGATAAAATTGTTAAACAGCATAATATGTAGAATAAGTATTTCATAACAGTTTATTCTCCTAAAATTTCACTTAATTTTGCCTTCATTTTAGCAACAACTTCTGGATAATTTAAAGCTATATTATTTTTTTCTGATGGATCTTCATGCAAATTAAATAATTGCACTTCATCTCTAAATCCAGGATCTACAAATTTTTGTACAATCCAATTAGGTACAGGTTTCTTTTTAGGTTGTATGTATTTCCACTTTCCCTTTCTTAAACCGTAAGTATATGCTTCTTCTAATAAAAATTTACGCCCTTTATTCGATTTTCCTAACCACGATTTTAAAAAATCTTGACTATCTGGTGCAGCACCTTTTTCAACATCTTGCTTTACTAAACAAGCCAGAGATTTATACAAATCTACTTGAGATAGCAACGCAGAACTTGTGCCTGGTTTTACTTCTTTTGGCCAATGCACTATTGTTGGCATTCTTGTTCCTGCCTCATAAACAGAATATTTACTACCTCTATAAACGCCTCCTGGTTTATGATTACCAACTAATTCTCTAGCGTAATCTACATATCCGTCATCTAAAATTGGTCCGTTATCACTTGTAAAAATGATTAACGTATTTTCTAAAAGGTTTTGTTTTTTTAGACTTTCTGTAATTTGACCTACACACCAATCCATTTGCGCAATAACGTCTCCACGAGGTCCCATAGTACTGCTTTCTACAAACTTAATATTAGCTATTCTTGGTTGATGAATATCGTGTAAAGAAAAATACAAAAAGAACGGATTTTCTTTATTATCTTCTATAAAACTATTAGCAGTTTCAGAAAGCACAAAAGGGATATCTTCATCAACCCAAAGCGCATCTTTTCCGCCTTTCATATAACCAATTCTACTAATTCCATTAATTACAGCTCCTTGATGATAAGGATCTGTATGTTGTTTTAATAATTCTGGATGTTTAAACCCCCAAGGGTAGCCTTCAATTCTTGTACCATAACTTACAGTTATTGGATCATTAATATCTAAACCAACAACTTCTTGATTTTCCAAAAATACAGTAGGAACTCTATCTCCAGTTGCAGGAATTAAAAAACTATAATCAAAACCAACTTCTTTTGGACCTAAAGGAATACGCTTGTTCCAGTCTATTTTTCCTTTACCCAAACCTAAGTGCCATTTACCAACTACGCCTGTTGTATATCCTGCTTTTTGTAACATTTTTGGTAACGTCTCCTTTTTAGTGTCAATTATTAAAGGAGCATCACCCTCTAAAATAGCCGCATTATTTCTAAATGCATAACTACCCGTTAATAATGAGTAACGAGATGGTGTACAAGTTGCAGCAGAACAGTGTGCGTCAGTATGGTTTAGTCCATTTTTTGCTAAAGTATCTATATAAGGTGTTTTTACCCCAATTGCACCATTTACTCCAATATCACCAAAACCTAAATCATCTACATAAATGATGACAATATTGGGTTTATCCTCTTGAGAAAAAACAGTACTATTTACTCCCGTAAGGAAGAAAATAATACTGTAATACATTACATATTTAAAGTTCATGAAGTTTAGTAATATTATGAAACACCAACCAATTGTGCATGAATATTTGCTGGTATATGAGATAAGTTCGTATGTTTTACTTTATCAAAAGCTTCAATAGCTTCAGCATCATTACCTTTTCCTAACTGACCAAGACCAATTAAGTAGTTACAATGAATTTTATTGATAATATTTAAATCTTCTTCCCATATTAATAAATCTGGTAGTGAAATAGCAAAGTAATCTAACTTTACATCATCATTCATGTGATTTATACCATAATTTAAAAGATTTTCAAATCTCTTTTTTGCTTTTTTAGATTTTCCTAATTTTTGTAATGCCAACCCTTGATAGAAAATCTTATCTGGTTGTTGATCATTATAAAATATTGCAGGACTTGGATCACTTAAGCCTTCTGATGCTAATTCAAAAAATTCCTTAGCTTTCTCAACATTCCCTAAACCTTCATATGCACAACCTAACCAATAGTCAATATCATTTTCAACTGTACCATGTAATTTACCTTCTCCTAAATTATGAGGATATGTTTTTGCTGCAGTTAACAACTCTATTGCATAATCAAAATTCTTAAGGTTGATGTTTTTCTTAGCTAGTTCTGTATAACAAGTTAAATATTGAAATGGCACTTTACCTTCTCCTCCTTCCCAAGGATGAAACTGGCGGTTTTCTATCAATTCTTTAGCTTTTTCGAAGTCACCTTTTAGGTTGTATAATGAAATTCGCTCTAAATATAAATCGTCTCTAGAATTGGTTAAATCTATATATTGTTCTAAAAGAGATAAACGCTTGTCTATAGAAATATTTATTTTCTTATACAGTTGATCCAACTCCATTAACAATCTAGCATCTGTATTATCTAGCTCAAAAGCGGTTTCTAAATGTTTTACTGCCAATTCTTTTTGATTGGTTTTATTGTAATACAATAATGCCAGATTACGATGAATAATAGCAAAGCGGTCATCTAACTTCACGGATGTTTCCCAACATTCTTGTGCTTCCTTATATTGTCTATTTGCATACCAAAAGTTACCTACATAATAAAATGCTTTGGCATCAGATGGGTTCGCTTTACAAGCAGCTTGTAACGCTAAAACTTCTTCTATTTTATTTGGGAAACAATATTTATCTGACATTTGAGGTGCTTTTTTGTAAGCTTCTAATGCATTTGTATGATCTCCTTTTTGATCGTAAAACCATCCCATAAAGTAGTATACCATAGGATAAACATTGAAATTTTCTCCTGTATGCACTTTTAATAAAGTAATAGCTTCATCAAACTGACCTGCCGAAGCATAATCTAGAGAAAACTCAATATAATTATGAGCATTATTTCTTAAAATATGTTTAAGAACTTCTAAATCTTCTTGTTTGTTTGATAAAATATAACGTTCGTATAAAACCCCAAAATTAAATTTATCTATAGCTAAAGATTCTTCTATTAATTTACTAGCAGCTTCTAGTTTACCTTGTTTTCTTAAAATAACAACTTTTAAATGTCTTGCTTTATGATTGTGCCAGTTTTTAATTAATGCTCTACCTACAAGGTCTAACGCTTTTTCTAAATCACCTTTAGAACAATCTATTTGAGCCAAATTAAAATAACCTGCATCTTGCCATTGTGCATTCCAACACGCTTTAAAGAAACTTGCGTAAGCTTCTTCTTTTTTTCCTAAGAAATTTAAAGCCAACCCTTTATTAAAGTAAGGCTCTCCATCATAAGGGTTTGGATTATGACTTGTTAACGTTTCAATAGCCGTATTAAAATATTTGATAGATTTTTCTAACTGCCCTTTGCGCATATACCAAAGCCCCATTGCATTATTACAACGCACATCTTTTGGTGCTCTTCTTAGTGCTTCTTCATAGTAATTTGTAGCATTAAATGTAGCGTGCCTGTACTGCTCTAAATGTAAACCTCTTAAATATAAACCTTCTACAGTATCTATATCTTTAGGGTCTTTTGCTGCTTTTGCAGGTTCAGGAATTTCTTCTGATAAATCTTTATCTGGTTCCCATGAAACCAATACTTTTCCAGCAGCATCATTTACTGAAATTTGTAAATCATCAAAAGTATGACTTCCAATTTCTATATATTGCTCAAAACCTAGCTCTGGAGAAAGGTTTAAAACTTCTTCATGTAATACTTTTTCATTAGCTTTTAAAGTAATGACACTATTACTATAGGTAGACGTAACATGAACTTTTACTAAAGCTTTACCATCAACCATTTCTAGGTTTACTAAAGCCTCTTTGGTTGCATTTTTTACTACACCAACATTATAATAAGGCATAAAATACTGCTTAAAGCTTTTCTCTTCGTAAGGATGCATCCAAGAGAAATCTGGCTGATTGTCTGTGTACACACCACACATTAATTCAATATATGGTCCATCTGCATCTGTTAAATTTCGATCCCATGCTTTTCCAAATTCTCCATTACCCCAAGTCCACTGTTTTTTACCTGGTGAAACATTATTGTCTGCTACGTGTAATAATCCTCCTTTTGAATCATTTTCGTAACCACCTACAAAATCATATTTTGAGGTAATTGCCATATAACTTGTTGGCACAGGAATATTCTTATATCTAGAAATATCTGTTCCTGGTGCGTAATCTACTTTGTAGTATTCTCCTTTTGCAATTGGGAATTCAGAAACATCACGTTTTCCATGATCAAAAACGGCATTTACATCTGGTGGAAATACAGATTGATAGTGATCGTTAACTGCTACAGCAGGATTTGCCCACCATAAAAAAGTTTGCGGATGTGGCGTTCTATTATACAAATGTGCTTTAATTTCTATGAAAGCTTTGTCTGGGTGCAATGTAAAACCTGCCATACCTTTAGTACGAAACATACGTTCTAATTCACTTACCCAAATAGTTTTACTTCCATCCTCATTTTCTTCTATATAAAAATCTGTTGGGTCGTAAGTACTTGGTCTATGATGTTGTGGCCAGTTAAATTCTATTCCTCCAGAAATCCAAGGACCAGTTAAACCCACAAGTGCTGGTTTTATAACATGATTGTAATACACAAAATCACGTTTACGAACCTTATCATAAGCCCTTTGAATTCTTCCTCCTAAAGCAGGTAAAATCATTAATTTTATATAATCATTTTCTATAAAAATAGCATCCCATTCTTTATCTACTTTAGTGTCACTAATTTTTTCGATTACAGGATGTGGATAAACTGCTCCACTACTCGCTTGATATACACGTTTTTCTAAAAAAACAGGATATTTTTCTGGTGTTCCAACTTCATAAGTAGGAATGATAACTTTTTCTTCCCAGGCTTTTACAGTTTTCATATTTCGATGTTTTTAAATACTAATAAAATGAGTATTAATTTTTTAATATTCTTTTTAGTTGGTTGTTTGTAATATTTACTTTTGGGTTAAAAGCATCACTAACCATATAGTTTTCTAAACTATACAATAATTGTTGTGCTTCTAATCGTTCTTTTAAATTTGTATGTAAATCTATACCAGAAAACAATAGCCTACCTTTACCCACTTTTGCTTCTAAAAGAAGTGCTGTTTTTCTGTTTTTAAACCAATCGTCTATAACTCTAACAATTGGATTTAATTCTGGAATTTCGTTAAAAATAATTACGTTTGAATGGCTCACAGCATCCCACCATTGCCAGTTTGAATGGTATTCTGTTGGGAAATGTGCTAACGCTGGATGCTCAGGATTACATAAAATACCTAGTGTATGTGGTTTTTGGTCGTTAGTCCATGAAGTATTCCAAAAAATACTTGAAAACCCGATTCCTATATCTCCTCCATATTCTGGAGTAATGTCTCCTTTGGTTATGTTCAATAAAACATTTCCACCGTTATTTAAATAAGCTAATGTTTTGTTATCTAACTTACTGGTTACTATATAATTTTTTGTAGTTTTTATTGATGGTTTTTCATTAGGATACACCCAAACATCCCAACTATTTTTAAACTCATTAACAGAGATACTTAACGTTAATTTTTGAGCTTTATTAATTTTTTTAAAAGATTGATTTACTAGACCTAATTGAATTCCATTTCCTAACGGAATGTTAGTTGTTTTTAATTCTCCCTCAGAAAAAATACTCCCATCAGTATTTGTGAATGTCCATTTTGGAGTTACATTCTGCAATGTTTTTTCTCCGAAATGAGCAATTTCGATTGTTGCAGATAGCGTTTCTGTATTTTTAAAAGTTCTTTTTTCTAAACGCGCTAACGGAACTGTAGTACCACTAAATTGTTTAAATTCTTCTGGCGTTACATATCCTTTTTCATCCCAAAAAGCATCTAAAACCCCTACCAAAGCTGTTCCTTGACCAGGAAAATCGTGTAAATCTAGTAATTGAAAACCAGCCATTCCTTTAGTTCTTAAAGCTGCTTCTATATCTGCTTTATAACACAGCGTTTGTAATTTACCTGATGCTTTTAAATATTCATCTGCCAAATGCAGCATACCATTTTCTTCTAAAGTTTCTTTAAAAATTTCAAAGTTTTTAGGTTTTAATACACCTGTATACTTATCCATTTCTTTAAAATTTGGATATACACACCATTGACCCATTTCATGACTTACATAAGGCATTGGTGTTTTATCTATAAACTTGCTCCAATCAAACTCTGTTTGAGGGAGTTTGGCGTTAATTATACTTTTTAAGTTTTCGTTCCAACCTTGAATTCTAGGGCCTCTATGATTATAATAATCCATATTATCTAGATACGGATAACCAGTACCACTTGTGTATAAACGTCTGTTATCAAAATTCTTAAAGTGATTTACGTATTTTGTTAAATATTCTTTGTGATGCTTGCCACTTGGTTCGTTCCCATAGGTCATCATAACAAACGACGGATGATTACCGTAAGCATTTATGATAGCTTCTCCTTCTTTATACAACCATGTATCAACCGGGTTTCCATCTCCTAAATTTGCTAACCATGCAGAGGCTTCTGCTTGAATATAAACGCCCATTTCATCTGCTGCATCAAAAGCAGCTTCTGGAGGACACCAAGAATGAAAACGCATGTGGTTTAAACCGTGTGCTTGTATAATCTTAAAAATACGTTTCCAAGATTCTATATCTGTAGGTGGATATCCTGTTTTAGGAAAAATAGCACATTCTAAAGTTCCTCTTAAATAAATTGGACGTTCATTAATTTTGAAAATGGTTCCATCTGCTTTAAACTCTCGCATTCCAAAATTAATACGCTTTTTATCAATACCTTCTTTAAATTTTAAAGTGAGTTGCATTTCATAAAGATTCGGATTAAATTCATCCCATAGCTTAGGATTCATACCCATGCTAAAATTTACAACAACCTCATTATTTGAACCTAACTGAATATCACTTACAACCTCTTCTAAAATATTTTCTTTATTTCCTTTTTCTTGTACTTTAATACTTAATTCTGGTTTAACATCACCAACATAATTTTCTATTTTAGCAACAATCTTTACAGTTTTATTAGAAATATTTGGATATAATTTAACCAGACCTAGTGCTACTTTTGTAGAAGCTTTTAGCTGGATATTTCCAACAATACCATTCCAATTTGTTTGGGTGTTATCAGAAATACTATGCGCATCTTTACCAACATCAATATCTTTTATCCTGTTATCAACACGAATAGAGATAGTATGTTCTCCAGGGCTTAAAGTATCTCCTAAATTATAATCATGTGAAGTAGCCAAGGTATTCTGCATACCTACTTTTTTGTTATCTACCCAAACTGTAGACTCCCAATGTACACGTTCTAAATGAAGGTTAATTTTTTTATTTTTCCAATTCTCTGGAATAGTTATTGTTTTTTGATACCAAGCAGCCCCTTTATAATCTTTAACTGGCGTTAACCAAAAAGGCACTTTTACATTCCCTTCTTTTCGGTATTTTGCCATTTTAGGATCTTTATACCACAAACTGTCATTCCACATATTACCTGTCCAATTTGTGTTAACAGTAATATCATTTCCTTTACCGTTTTCTGCCATTGAACCTGGCAATTGAATAACTTCATCCAATTGTTTTGTAAACCAATATTCAGTTTCACCCACATCTGTAGAATCTATCTTAAAACTCCATTTACCTGATAAATCTATTTCTTTTTGCTGATGGTCTACACAAGCTGTTAATGCTAATATTGACAAGCAAATAGTTAAAATATATTTATGTTTAGGAAACTTCATTTATTTAGATTTCTTGATTTACTTTTATAATTTAAAATATTCAAAAATAGCATCAGCCACAAACTGATGACCCTTTTGATTGATATGGTTGTTTTGAGACATATACCCTTTTAAAGGCTGAATTTCTGATAAAGCTTTAAATAGTGCATAGCTATCTACTAAACCAACATTGTACTTTTTAGCTAATGCTCTAATTTGTTGGCTATGTTTTGCCAAAGGCGTGTCTTCTTTAGCAATGTCTTCTTTTAAATCTGGTGTTGGAGTTATTAAAATAACTTTTGTACCATAAGCTAATGCCTCTTTTATCATTTGCTCCCAAGCTTTTTTTGCTCTTTCTAAACCAATACTTCTATCGTTTAATCCATAATCGATAAAGAGTACATCTGGTCTATGATTTAAAACCTCATCTTTAAAACGTTTTGCACCTTGTTCTGCATGCTCTCCACCTATTGAAGTTGTAATGGTATTTACAACAGAGTACGGATAAAAATCATTTACTTTTTTTAAAGTTCTATATGGATAAGAATTTGAGCGATCTAAAACACCTCTAGTAGTGTATCCAGTAGGAACAGAATGCCCATGAAAGACTAAATTAATAGTTCTATTTTTTGGCCATTTTACTTTTAATTCTTGTTTAAGTGAAGCTAAGTAAGAAGTTGTAATACCTTTTTTTGAAGTAAAATGATGTTGTTGAGCACAAGCAATATTGAAACTTATTAAAAAGATACAACTCAGAATTATGTGTTTTTTTAATATTTCACTCATTATTCTTTGTCTTTAGTAAGTTCTAATTCAATTTCTTCTAAACTTTTTCCTTTTGTTTCTGGTAATTTATTTTTTATGAATAAAAACCCTGCAATACAGATAAATCCATAAACCCAAAACGTTCCTGAGGCTCCTAAAGCATCATTTAAAATTGGAAAAGTAAAGGTTAATATAAATGACGCTACCCAAAGAGAGAATGTTGCGATAGACATTGCTACACCTCGTATTTTATTTGGGAAAATTTCTGATAATACTACCCAGGTAATTGGTGCTAGAGACATCGAATAAATAGCGATAGCAGTAATCACTAAAAGTAATACAGGCAATCCTGTAAACTCCATATAGTAAGCCCCCCCTAAAATAATATAAACAACACCTAATCCAATAGAGCCTAATAACATTAACTTTCTTCGCCCCCAACTATCTACAGTTCGCATTGCAACTAACGTAAATATTAAGTTTACACTACCCGTAATTACAATATTAAAAAGCATATCTCCTACGCTGTAACCTGCTGCTGTAAAGATTTCTTCTGCATAATTAAATATGATATTGATACCACACCATTGTTGGAATATTGCCAAAACAACACCTATAACTAGAATCGGTTTAATCTTTGGACTTTTAAAATCAGAAAAACTAATTTTTGAAGTACTTCCTTCTTGAAGTGTTTGCTTAATATTAGCTAACTCTTCTTCTGCATAACTAGTTCCACCTATTTTAGATAAAACCAATTTGGCAGTATCATTATTGTTTATTTTTACTAAAAATCTTGGGCTTTTAGGTACAATAAACAACAAACCAAAAAATAAAACTGCAGGAATCAATTCTGCCCAAAACATCCAACGCCATCCGGTTTGACCGTTCCACGAACCTAAAATCATTTCAGGCGAAAAACCATCTGGTATAGCTTCTGCAATAAAAAGGTTAGCAACCTGAGCAGCTAAAATTCCTATTACTAGTGTTAATTGATTAATTGCTACAAATTGCCCTCTATATTTTGCTGGTGCTATTTCTGCAATATACATTGGCGATAAAGTAGACGCTAAGCCAATACCTAAACCGCCTATAAGACGATAAATTATAAAGGGAGTAAATTCATTTACATAACCTGTACCAAATGCAGATAAAGTAAACAAAGCTGCAGCTAAAATTAAAGGTTGTTTTCTACCAAATTTATCTGCTACAAAACCAGAGATTACAGCTCCGAAAATACAGCCTATTAAAGCACTACTCATTGCCCAACCCTGTAATGTTGGTTGAGAACCGATGTTAAAAAAGAGTTCATAAAATGGTTTTGCACCACCTATAACTACCCAATCGTATCCGAAGAGAAAACCACCCATAGCAGATACTAGTGCTAAAAAAAGTAGGTAGGTAAAATTAAATTTTGTGTTAGACATAATTTTAGTTTGATTGTTTATTGTTTTTTATCCTTTATCAAAAAAGTTAATCTTTTGTATTTAAGCTACTGTCATACCAGTTATTCTTAGGATCAAAATCTTTACTCAAAAAGTTCTTACGCTGTTTTTCTAAGCGTTGTAACATTTTCGTTCTTCTTTCCTCTTGTTTTTTAGCTGCTTTAGTTGCATCATAATCGGCATAAACTTCAGGTATTTTAGCATTCATATTTTTTAAATATGTATCTAATTCTACTCTTAAACTTTTAGCAATTACTTCTTCTTTTTTAGAAATATCATTTTTCTCTCCTGAATCATTTGATAAATTATATAACTCATCATGCCCATCTTCCCAATAATGAATCAATTTATACTCTTTTTTTCTAATGATACTTACAGGGTCTCCTCCTTGGTTACCATAGTGAGGATAATGCCAAAATAGAGGTCTTGTATCTAAAGGTTTCCCTTTTAATAATGGCACTAAACTTACTCCATCTATAATCTGATTAGGATCTTTCTTTGCACCAACTAAGTCTAAAAGTGTTGGATAAAAATCGATACCTGAAACAGGATAATCTACAGACTTAGGTGTATTTTTTAACATTGGTGCTTTAATCAAATAAGGCTCTCTAATACCACCCTCCCATTGATATCCTTTCCCTCCTCTTAATGGGAAATTAGTCGTAGAAAATGCATCTCCACTAGCAACTCCTCCATTATCAGAAGTAAAGACTATTATTGTATTATCATCAATTCCTAATTCTTTTAATCTTTTTAAAACAACACCTACAGCATCATCCATAGATTCTACTAAACCTGCGTAAATAGGATTATCTTGTACATTTCTGATAGGTAATCTTGCCTCCATTTCAAAACCAGACTCAGGTATACCTTGAGCTTCTGCTTTATTTCTATATTTACTCCATTTTTCTTGGGTCGTTTGAATAGGACCATGAACAGCGTAAAAGGACAAGAAAGCAAAAAATGGTTCATCTTTATTAGTTGAAATAAAATCTGCAGTTTCTAAAGCCAATCGCTTAGTTAAATTCTCTCCTTCGTATTTATAATCTAATTTTGGGTTTCTCCAAGGAGCATAATATCCTCCTTTTGGCCCACCAACTTCCCATCCACCAATATTAATATCAAATCCATTATTCTCTGGTGAATAAGGTTCATCACCTATATGCCATTTTCCTGCAAAAAAAGTTTTATATCCGTTTTGTTTTAAAGCTTCCGCAATTGTAATACTCTCTTCTGGTAATGCATGAGCGTATTCAGGTGGCATTACTTTAGTATTGTAATAATCTCCCCATTTTTTTCCAGTTGCTGCACCAATCCAGTCTGTTACTCCATGACGAGCCGTATATTGTCCTAACAAAAGACTAGCTCTAGAAGGACTACAAACTTGACAAGCGGCATAACCTTGAGTAAACTGTACACCATCATTTGCAATAGCATCAATATTTGGAGTTTCATAATAATTACTACCTGAATAACTTAAATCATGAGCTCCTAAATCATCAGCAAGAATAAAGACAATATTTGGTTTTTTCTTTACAACATCTTTGTCTTTGCAGCTACTTATACATATGACTGCAAAACAAAGACTAAAAACTAATTCAAAATAATTACTATTACGTTTCATATATTACTTTGTTTATTTAGTTAGATATACTGCCAATAAGAGTATTAACTGTACGTCCTTTTAATGTTATTATTTGGTTTGTTACTTTATGGTATTCTAAATTTTTATCTTTAGACGTTTGATACTTAGCATTTATTTTATAGTCTGAAAAATCAATAGTTTTATTTGTTTTACCATAATTAATGGCTACAATTACCAACTTTGAAGTTTCTTGATCTATATAAGCAGAAATCATAAAATCTTTATATTTTTCTTTGAGTGTTTTATGTTCATTTAAATCAATTTTTACTCTTTTCATTTTTGGCCTTACAAACCTAGAAAAGTTACCAAAAGCCCATAATAGTTTTGAGTCATGAAAATCTCCATCAGATTTCATTTTATTTAAATTGAATAAATCTTTATTATCTCCAGTATCTAAATAAATTAAACCATCTTTATAATCTGCATTGGTTAAAGCTGTCCACCATTGCCAAGAACTTGCATTTGCAATTGTTAAATCTGCATGTATTACACGAGCAACATATAGTGCCGTATTAATTCCTAAATCTCGCTTTGAACCTCCTCCAATATCATCTGTATTTTCTAATATACAAAATTCGCTTTGCCAATAACCTAAATTATGTTTTTGTAATTTATTATTTAGCTTTTTTCTTATTGAGAGTAAACTATCTACAGGCCATGTTGTAAAGTAACTGTGCCCTGAAATTGTTTTTTTTAAACTTTCAATTTTATTTTTGGTATTGAAAAAATATTTTATTTGGTTACCTCTTTCTGGCTTTCCAAAATCTGAATACAACCATCGCAAATCTGCTGATTCACCAATTACAATTTTGGTTTGTAAGCTATTTTCTTTAAACTTATCATTCAACAATTTTGAGATTTTTAAAATATTAGCGTTTGTTGCTGGTGTACCTTCTTGTGATTTTTTTTCCCAATCCCACTGAGGTTCATTAATTGGACTTAAATAATCAAAAGCAATTCCTTTAGATTTAAAGTGTTTTAAAAACTCAACCATAAACTGAGCGTAATCATCAAAATTCTCTGGTTTTAAATTTATCTCTCCATCTTTATTATCGCCATTAAAACCTTTTCCGTTTTTTGTCCATTGAACAAGAGCTGAAATAGAAAATGCTAAAAATTGATCTACTCCATATTTTTTAGCCGAATTTAAAAACCATTGTTGCCCTTTCTGTTTTGTCCAATCATAATTTCCTTTAGGATTTAAAAAAGATTCACTTCTTCTCCATTCATTTTCTATATGAGAACTATCTTTTTGTTCGGTTGTTCCTGCACCTATATAAAATCTCCAAATTGATAATCCAATTCCTTCTGGGTTTCCTTGTTTGTCAACTTCTTGACTAAAAAGTAACTTGGCTATTTTTTTTCTTTTTTGTTCAGGCCAATTTTTACCAACAAATTGACATCTCCATGCATCAGACGCACCAAAACCTTCAATTGTTTGATATATTTCTTTCGAATTAATATTTATTTTTGAAACTTGTTGTTGAGCTTTAGACTCACAATTTATTAGAAATATAAAAATTATAAAAACATATAAAATACTACTCTTATTCATTTATTGTAAAAAATTAACAAAAACCTAATTTACCACCCTATTTCATAAATAAAATTAACAAAAAATCAATTAAAAAAATAGACAGCTAGAGTATAAATATGGACAAAAACACTTGAATCAGGAATTAATTACCCTTTAAAATAATCTTATATATTTGATGTAACCCTTCTTTATTAATATCAAAAACTACTTCATTATTTGAAGATAATTTTGCAGAAGCTACTTCTGTTATATATGGCTCTGCTTTGGCTGTATCATTATAATCAAAAGGAACAAAACGATGAACACTTTCTATAGAAGTTATGGTAAATCCATCTACTTTGACTCCAACTTTTTTACTACTTTCTCTAGCTCCTGTAACATATAAAACCATAGTGCTTGCATCTTGTAAAGCTGCTGCAATATGAAATGTATTAGATGTTGTTTTTAATGCCTTACCTTTATATTCACTTGCCATTTCACCTAAAATTTGACCTGTTGGGAAAATTTTAGAAAAATTCCAATTAGTTAAACCTAAACCTGGAACAGGAGTATTTACTGGAGGCCAATAAGCTGCTGCTTCTGAACCTGACCTTGCGTAAATATGAATTATATCTGGAATAATATTAGCTACCTCCATATAAAGCGATCTTTCATTATAGTCTCTAGAAGGCATCCACTCTGACAAATACTTGAAATTTTTGTTAGAGTTGAAGTTATTAGCACAATCTATTATTCTTTTTTCTAAGTCTTTTATATTGTGTGTATTTGTTGTATAACCTGTATAAGTATGTAAAGCCACACCATCAATAACATCGTATGCTTTTGTAAATTTCTGCTTCATCGTTGTAAACTCATCAGGAAAAGTATAATCACCATTCACTAAAAGTTTAAAGGTGTGATTTGGGAATTTTTCATCTAAATTCTCTGCTATTTCCATAGCAATTTTTACATATTTATCTAACTTCTGAGCTCTAGAAACACCTCCTGCCCATTGTAACCACCACTCATTACCAATCTCTACAATACCATTATCAATACCTGATGCTACAATTGCATTTTCTGCAACTTGTTCTAACTTTTGTATTGCATTGTTCCATTGAGAAGAACCAGGATTTGTATTCATAGCATCTACAGTAGGTATTACTATACTGTAGTTATTAAAGTTCTCTTTTAATGCAGATACAGATGCCCCAGGTTCTGCTGGAGCGTCTTTCCAATTTGGAGTTGTATTACTTGTCCAAGCATAAAATTCTGACTCCCAACCACCAGGAAATCTAAAAACTTTAGAATTTAACCCCATATCTTCAAGCGTATTTGTAAAAGTAGAAAAACCCGTATTCGGCACTCTTCTCCAATCATTATTTACTCCAAATATATCTGGATTTATATTTACACCATCAGTTGCATCAACTTTAAGTGTTATATCAAAAGCTATATCACCTGAAACACCACCTTCATCACCAATATCATCAAAAATAGGATCGTTGGGATCTGTACCTCCCTCACTTGAACAAGCGAAAACAAAAAGACCAAATATTATAACTAAAAAAAAAGATCTCAATTCGATATGCTTTTTCATGTTGTACTAATTTTATTTTAATTAATTTTTTTCAGCTAGACTTACTTTAAGACCGCTTTTAATGTTACTATAGATTTCTTTGGAATACTAACAGACTCTACAGAGGATGTAGATTTTCTAAGATTACTTGAATTTGAAGTTGTATATACCTCAAAAGCCTCTCCCTTAACTTCAAAATCTGTACTATAATTTTCTAATTTTAAATCTCTGTTTGTATCGGTGTTATTAACACATACCAAGACAATTTCTTTTGTGTTTTGATTTTTGTAACCTGAAATCATAAAGTTTTCAACCGATGTTTCATCATTATAATCTGCATCAATAACTTCAAACCTTTCCATTCCTGGTTTAACAAACCTGCTATAATTACCTAACGCCCAAAGAAGTTTGTTAGAAGTAAAAGTACCATCGGTATGTGTAGGGCTATTTGAATTTGGTTCATATAAAATTAAATTAAACCGAAAAGGATGATCTCCAAAAGTCGATTGATTTAAAGCCGTCCAAAAACTCCAACCTGTAGCATTTCCAAAAGCTAAATCAGTATGAATGATTCTAGCCATCCATAATGCATAATCAATTTCTGAAAAAGTTGAAACATCTAAACCTTGTTGATAACCAGTACCTAATAGACTATATTCTGTCTGCCAATAATCTAAGTTGTAATTTGCTAAAGTTGTTTTTAACGTTTTTCTTTGTCTTAAAGACTCTTGAGTATTACCGTTACTAAAATAACTGTGACCTGCAATGTATTTAGATAAGTTTTTTAAATTTCCAATATAATTTGAACTAGACTCACTAAAAAAATCATTTACCTGATTACTAGTGTTATTACCACCTTCAAACAAATATTTTAGTTGCGCTGCTTCTGGAAGCATAATTTTTGCTTTTACACCTTTTTGAGTAAATGCGTTATCGATAATTTTAGTTACTTGAGCTATTTCTGCATTTGTTGCCCTTGTTCCTGATTGCTGAGCAGAACCTGCAGCTGCATTCCATTGATATTGAGTTTCATTAAACGGACACACAGTTGTAATATTAAAACCTTGATCTTCATAATACTTAACTACAGTTGCTAAAAAATCTGCATATTTAGCATAATTTTCTGGCTTACAATTAAAATTACTCACATCTGAAGTACTAAAAACATAACCATTTTTAGACATAAAATAAGGAGGTGCTGTTGCCCATGTAGTAAATTTAGAAACTCCAAATTCTCTTGCTTTGTTCATAAACCACTGCTCTCCCTGCTGCTTTGACCAATTGTAATTTCCAGAAGCGTCTAAATAACACTCTGTTTCTCTAAACCAATTGGATGCAGAAAAACCACTATTAACTTGATCAGCTGCTCCATCACCTATAATTGTTCTCCATAAAGACAAACCAATTCCTTTAGGATTACCTTGCACATCAGTATCTGAACTAAAAAGCAATTCAGCCACTTTATTTTTGGATGCATCAGGCCATTTTCCGACCCATTGATCTTGAAAACCACCTGAAGCACCAAAATGATCTATAACTTGAAATGTGTTATTAATGTTAAGTATTATACCTTCTTCAGGAACATCAAATTTTGGGTCATTTGGATCTGTAGCCATATCTTGACTACAGCCCACAAAAACCAAACTAAAAACTACTCCAAAAAAATAATTAAAATACTTATTCAACATATTGTATTTATTAAAACCGAATTAATATCCAGGGTTCTGCACGATATTACCTCTAGACAATTGAATCTCTTCTGGTGGTATTGGCCATAATAAGTGAATATTAGGATCAAATAATACTCCACTATTTTGAGGTTCCAATAAATTAGTTGTCTCAAAAGGATCTGTACTTACCTCTGTATTGTACTTTACAAAAGAACCATTTGGCCCCAGTATTAAAGCAATTCTAGGAACTCCATTTATTTTTTGTCTTCTAAGATCATAAAGCCTATGCTGTTCTAAAGCCAACTCTAATCTTCTTTCTTTCCATATTGCATCTCTTAAAGCGTCTCCAGATAAATTATTTTTAGAAGGCAATTGAACTCGATCTCTAACCAATTGCAAAGAGCTTTTAGCAGCTGCCTCATCTCCATTAAAATAAGCAGCTTCTGCATGAATTAAAATAACATCTGCTAATCTTAAATGAATGTAATGTAATGGCAATTGACCTCTTTGATATGGATCTGGTCTTTCATCTGTTGGAATGTAATACTTTCTATTTGTACGACCAGATTTATTTTCACTTGGCTTTCCATCAAATGAAGTTACTGCAGGATCACCAAAAACAGGTTCCCCGTGTTTTATAATCGTAGATCTTAACCTAATATTATCACCTTCACTTAAAAAAGCATTTTCCAAGTCACTTGAAGGTGATGCCCATCCCCAACCACGATCTCCACGACTTCCATTAGTAATGGAAAACTGACCACCAACACCATTAAATGTTGGGTTATTAATATATTGAATTTCAAAAATAGTTTCAACACCATTTAAATTACCTACTTTATAAACATCAGCAAAATCTACCTCTAAACTATACTCACCTGAATCCATAACGGTTTTTGCCATAGCTTGAGCTTCTGCCCATTTTTCTTCAAAGAGATACACCTTTGCCAATAAAGATTGTACTGCACCTTTAGTTGCTCTTCCTGATTGCCCAAGAGTTTGCTGACTTCTTAATGGCAATGAATTCATGGCATCTTTTAAATCTAATTCAATAAACTCATAAACCTCAGCTACAGAAGACCTAACCTTATCATTAATTGTTGGTTCTAAAATTTCATTGTACGTAGTTACAATAGGTACGCCTCCAAAGTTTCTTACTAAATCAAAATAGAAGAACGCTCTTAAAAACTTTGCTTCTGCAATTAATCTAGCTTTTGTTTCATCATCAATTTCTACCTCAGGAACTCTATCTAGAGCTATATTAGCCCTTGTTATACCTATGTAATGATTTTCCCAAAATAAGTTAAAATAAGTAGAACCTGGAAACACATTATATTGTGCTATACCTGTAATATCTGGTCTTGGCTGTCTTGTATTTCCTGCCCAATTATCATCAGATGCCATTTCATTAATTTGACGCTGAAAATTTACTTGATTCCAATTTGTACCATTAACCATTTGATAAATACTATTAACAAATGCTTTTGCATTTTCTGATGATGAGAAAAAATCATCTAATTGCTGTCTACCTTGTAAAGGCTGATCTAATATTTTGTCTGCATCGCAACTTACGTTAAGAAAAGCAATACAAAATCCTAAAAATAAAATAAGTTTTTTCATAATTTTATAATGTTAAATTTAATCCTAATAAAAATGTTTTTGCCACAGGGTTACTTGAAGCATCAACTCCTAGACCGTTAATAATACCCCCACTACTTACTTCAGGGTCAAAACCAGAATATTTAGTAAATGTTAGTAAATTTTGCCCTGCTATGTATAATCTAAACTTATTAACACCTTTTAATTTAAAATTATAGCCTAACTGAATGTTACGTAATCTTAAATAAGAACCGTCTTCTATAAAAATGTCTGATGGATTTTGATAATTTCCATTTCTATCAAGTTCTGTTAATCTTGGGTATTGTGCACCTGTATTTGTTGGAGACCATACTAGGTTTTCTAAACCAGCTAATACATTTAGATTTTGAGTACCAGCACGTATATATTCTGTATTTATATTAAATACATCATTTCCAAAAGTTCCATACCACTGCATAGAAAAGTCAAAATTCTTATAACTCATATTAAGATTTAAACCACCATAAAAATCTGGAAATGGATTACCAATTGTTGTTAAATCATCATCATTTAAAACCCCATCTCCATTCTGATCTACAAATATCAAATCACCTACTTGAGCATTAGGCTGAATTATATTTCCGTCTTCTGAGGTATGAGAATTTAACTGAGTTTGATTTTGAAATATCCCTGCAGTTTGGTAACCCTGAAACAAACCTACAGTTTCCCCTAATTCGGTAATTTTCACAAATCTATTTCCTAATCGAGGTCTTCTTTGCCCCAAAATCACTTCGTTTCCAGGAGCTAATTCTATTGCTTTACTTTCATTGGTAGAGAATGTTAAATTTGCATTTAGTTTAAAATCATTCCAACTCTTATTATACCCTAAAGTTAGATCAAAACCTTTAGATTGAAAACTACCTACATTTTGAGCTATAGTACCTGGTATACCTGTATAATTTGGTGTTTCTACACTAAATAATAAATCTTCTGAAGTTTTCTCATAATACTCTGCTTCAATAGTAATTTCACTATTAAATAAACCCATTGAAATTCCAAAATTCTTATCTCTCACAGTTTCCCATCTTAAATTAGGGTTACCAAATTGCGACAAAAAGTTAGCTACAACACGATCACCTCCAAATACAAAATCGCCAGAACCAATTGAGAAAAACTGACCGTTACGACTTATATTTTGATTACCTACTTCACCAGCACCAACTTTAACTCTTAAGTTATTAATAGTCTCACTTTTGAAAAAATCTTCTGAATCTATATCCCAAGCAAAAGACACACTAGAGAAAACTCCTGTTCTTCCATTTTTTGGGAATCTTGAAGATTTATCAACTCTTACAGATCCATTGAAAAAGTATCTATTATCATAACTATAAATAGTTCTAAAAACACCAGACAAAATATTATCTGTAGCCTTATTAGCATTTGCTCTAATAGTCTCCCCTTCAGCTGCATCTAATTGCCACAGATTCATATTTGTATTGCTAGGAATACCATCACTATATCCTCTTAAATAATCCCAATTTTCTGAATCAAACACAATACCACCAGTGATATTTAAATAGTGCTTATCATTAAGGGTTTTATCAAAAGTTATTGTATTATTTAACACATAGTCAAAATTATTGGTAACTGTTTTGGTTAAATTATTAATTTCTAACTGTCGGTTTGGACCAATAAAATACTCAGGATTAAATGTTTGTGAGGTTTGTCTAGAAATATTTAAACCAAGTTGAGACCTAAATGTTAAACTTGGTGCTATTTTATAATCTAATTGTGTATTAGAGAAAAAACCAAAAAAATCATTTTCATTAAACTGTCTTGCCAATTGAGCCACGGGATTTGGTACCAAATTTTGAGATAAACCATAGATACTATATTGATTTCTACCCACTCGCTCACTTTGAGGAATAAATACCGGTGTTAAAGGATCAATTCTCATTGAATTGAATAACAAATTTGGTGTATTCTCCCATTTTTCAATTCTTGGACTAAGATCCTGCTTAAGAGTTACTTTATCAGAAATCTTATAGTCTACATTAAACCTTCCAGTAATCCTTTGATAAAATCCCTTAGAGTAATTTGCTTGCTGGTCAAAAACACTAACACTTCCAGAATATTTTAAATCTTCTGAACCTCCAGAAACCCTTACGTTAGCATTTAAAACTGGAGCAAAGTTCTGAACAACTTCATTCCACCAATCTGTACCTTCACCTTGAAAATTATTAGGATCAAACAATGGTGCATTACCATCATTTGTTCTTCTGGTATTCATTATTCTCATATACTCTTGCGCATCTGCACTTTCTATTTTTTGCCAATATTGCACACCATAACTTAAATCTACACCAACTACGGTTTTACCTGCCTTACCTCTTTTAGTTGTAATAAGAACAACACCATTTGATGCTCTTGAACCATAGATTGCAGATGCAGCTGCATCTTTTAAAATTTGAAAGCTATCTATATCTTGAGAGTTTACAGAATTTAAAGATGTTCCATCTGGTTGCAAAATACCATCAATTACAATAAGTGGATTTGTACTACCATTAGCTGTAGTAATACCACGTATCACAATTCTAGGAGATGCACCTGGAGAACCTCCAGAAGACAAAACCTGAACACCTGCTGCTTTACCTTGTAACGCTTCTGCAGGATTACTTGCAACTTGTTTTGAAATTTCTGATCCATCTACAGTTGCTATAGATGTAGCTATTTTGTCTTTTTTCACGGAACCGTACCCAATTACAACTATTTCATCTAATTGAGTTTCATCAGATATCATTTTAACCGTAATTTGAGACCTATCATTAACACTTACTTCTTGTGTTTTGAACCCCAAATAACTAAATACCAAGGTAGCATTTTCATCAACAGAGATGGTGAATTTACCATCAAAATCAGAGAAAGTACCCTTTGATGTGTTTTTTTCTAAAATATTAACACCTGGTATTGGCTCTCCCAATTCATCTGTAATTGTTCCTTTAACAGTTTTCTGAGCTGTAGCCGAAAAACTAAAACAAAGAACACTTATTATAATTATAATTAATTGCTTCATTTATATATTTTTTAATTGATATTATTTTTGTGTCAATATTTGATTATCTATTTTTAATTATCACCCTATTTAGATGAGTATCAAATATGAAGGTATAATCTTTATCTAAAGCACTATCTTCAAAGACATAATTACCACCACCACCAGGAACTGCAATAGAACGATCTTCGGTATTAGTTCTCCAAAAAGGAGCCCATCCATTTGGATTAGCATTTAATATAAATCCATTAGCACCATTATCATCTGGTTGATCTTTTACAGTAACATCTAATGACCACAAGTACTGATTATCAGAGTCTTGAACAAGAGGCTTACCAGAATTAAAATGCCAACATTGAGTAGAACCATCTGCGTTATTTGTACAAGTAGAAGTAGTTGCATCTACAAATATCCCTCTTCCCAAAACATATACTTGATTAAAAGTTGCATCTGTTGGTGTATAGGGTGTAACTGTATATGATAAATCTCTCACATCAATTGATATTTCATAATAACCAACACCAGGCACAACAATTGGATTAACGGTAGCATCGCTTCCTAATGTTAATTTACCTGCATTGTTCGCATTTGCACCAAATGCAAATGGCGAAAATGATTCTTTCTGAGGAATAAATCTCACCTCAGAATTTGCACTTTTAGAATAATATAGCGCTTTAAAAACATACCCATTCTCTCCTGTAGCTTGACTCGCTGTTGTACTAAAAGGAATACCAAATAAATCTTGATTTAACGCAGCATCACTTGTCTCATCTGTTAAATACATTGCAGGAAACTGCAAATCTGTAACAACATTTACAGTTACCGAAGCTTGTGTATCATTGCCTGAAACATCTTTAGCAGTAATATTAAAAGTATAACTACCAGGTGTTAATACATCTAAAGATTTGCTGTATCTATAAGTAGCCGAACCATTTAAAGCTATTGTTTCATTTAAAATATCACTTTCAATCTTAAACTCAGACAACTCCCTATCAGTTAAATCAACATCAAAACTTATTTCATCACCATTACCTATTAACACGGTAGACGCATCTAAAGGACTATTAACCATTATTACTGGTGCAGCTATATCTTTATCTAAAGTCACCACCACATCTTTTATAGTAGCTACATCACCTGCGTTAGTTACGGTAACAGAAATTTTATGAACACTAAATTCATCTTCGTCATCAGGAACTTTAAAACGATAAGACAAATTATAAATATCCGGCAAAGAATCTTTAACAATTGTTTTATCTAAAAACCATTTATCATAATTAATATTAATAGATTTTACACCTGCTGGGTCAGAAATTACTGCTTCTAAAGTAATTACTTCACCAGGCAAAGAAGAAATATCTTCTAGAAACGAATTAAATTCTGGTTCAGAATCAATCCTTAAAGAATCATCATTACAACTTACTATAACTACTATTAAGTAGAATATGCAAAGTAATTTTGTTTTAACTGTTTTCATTTTTTAATTTAAATTTAAGTTCTACTCTTTTTAATATCGGCATAGAAAAAGAAGCTATAAACTAACTCCATAAAATACCTAATTAATTACAATGACCAAATCTCTTCTTTATTAAAATGATTATTATATTATTAATAAATTGAGAATATCTTACAAAAGTACAACTTACAAGCACTCAAACAATAGACAAAAAAAGCACAAATATGGATAATATCACTTTTAATAGTTGTATATCACTCCAAAAGGAGAATTGAAGAGACTAGAAATTTATGAATTACTAATAAAAAAGGAATCTATTAAATATCCTCAATAAACACAATATAAAATTGAATAAAAAAAAATTAACACGAAGTAAAAACAGTCAATTAAATAAAAAATAAAAAAATGTAATATATTTTGTTATCTTTATTCTATGTAATATTAACTTTATTAAAATCTAAAAAACACATTAATAACAATTAAATGGATGAAAACACTTTAAAAGAAGGGTTTCTTGGACAAAAAATGATAGCTTTTCCAAAATCATTTTTAGTGGATATAAAAAACAATCCTATTTCAAGAAATTTTTACATTAGTGATTTGGGATATTACCCTGTTGCAAGCCATCATTATAGATTAAGAAAAAAAGGGGCTAAAGAATATATTTTTATATACTGTACCAAAGGAAAAGGAATAGTTATTATTGAGGATCAAAAAACTTTAATCTCACCGAATCATTTTTGCATAATACCAAAAAACACTAGACACGAATACAGGGCTGATGATAATGATCCATGGAGTATTTATTGGATTCATTTTCAGGGTTCTTTTAGCGAAAATATATATAATCGATACTCAAAAAGCAATATTAATAACTATAAAAATATCCCTTTCTCAAAAAGCACTATAGACAAATTTAATAAAATTTTCGATTTATTAAATAACAATTATTTATTAAATAGTATTGAATATGCAAATTTATTAGGTCTGAATTTTATAAGCTCATTTGTTTACCATAAACTTAATTCGATTAATACAACACACCCAAAAGAGAATCTAATTAACTCTGTCAAAGAATTTTTAATGAATAATCTAGATAAGAATTTTACACTCGATAATATCGCATCTAAGTTCAATTACTCAAAATCTTACCTACACACAAAATTTAAATTAGAAACCGGTTACCCTATACTTGTATTTTTTAAATTAAAAAAGGTTCAAAAAGCTTGCGAATACCTTAGCTATACAGATTTGAGCATAAAACAAATTAGCTATAAAATTGGTTTTGACGACCCGCTATATTTCTCCAGAACTTTTAAGAATTATATGGGAAAATCTCCCAGAAATTATAAGCAATGTCAAAGAAAATAAATTCAGTTCTATTTCAGTAAAAAATACTTTCTCTTTCATTTAAACTGAAAATTAAGCTATAGAGATCAGTAGTTACTTACCTATTAATTGATTTTAATAATTGTTTCAAAACCATTCTAGGACAAAACTTAGAATCTTTATAACCATCAATAAATACGTTTCTGTCGCATCTAATGTAAGAAAAAATCAATTTTTTATATTTACAATAAAAAAGATGTTCAAAGGTCACTGTTTTCCTAAAGCAATTATATTACAAGCTGTTTACTTCAAATTAAGGTTTAGTCTTAGCTACAGATATGTAGAAGAACTTTTATCTATCAGAGGAACCAAAGTGAATCATGCTAATATTAAACGCTGGGTATTCAAATTCACACCACTTGTAGAACAACAATTCAGAAGAAGAAAAAAATTAGTTGAAAAAAGGTGGAGATTAGATGAAACCAATATTAAGGTAAAGGGTGAGTGGAGATATTTACACAGAGCAGTTGATAAAGAAGTGAATACTGTAGACTTTTTGTTAACTAAAAAAAGACAACGTATATCTGCACAGAAATTTTTAATCAAAGCCATAGAGAATAATGGACTACCTAATAAATTTGGTATAAATTTTTAAGCTACATTTTCATTATTTTAAATGGAACTCTTAATGGGTTTGATACTTTAATTTTATTAAAATATCATCAAAAATAACAAGCACAAACTAACAAAGCAAAACCCCCATAAAATCAATAGTCCAATTGACGATAAAATATAAGGTTCTCAATGAAACCAATGCTTAAAATTAATTGATTTTAAAGATATTGAAATTCACAATGAAAAAAATATTATTTACCTTGTAAAAAAGAAGTAAAAAAGGTAATAAAAACTTAAATATTATCTCCTAGAATAATTTTAAAATATTCAATTCCTTTTTTGACCATGATTGTCATTGTTTTCAATGGAACTTTTAATAGGTTAAATGCTTTAATTTTATTAAAATTAATCAAAAATGATAAGGAAAAACAACCAAAGGAAAATCCCAGTAAAACCAATTGCGGAAGAGGTTTTGAAATAAAAAAAAAACAATGAAAATCAATATGTATTTACTTTAGAATACGTCCTTTACAATAAGTTATTTTTTAACTCTTTTAAAAACCGAGATATCTATTGTTTTTTTTTAGAGTAAAAAATCAAAACGCAGCCTAAATACTGTCAACATCGCTTTATTTTAAAAAAGCCAGTTGCTTTATTTTAAAAATAAAAATTATTTTAGGTTACAAGAAAAAAAGAGTCCCCGGTTTAGTCCCCGAGCGGTTTTTGAGATTGTGAGAAAATAGTGAAATTTTACCCCGTAAACAATTGAAAAGCAATAGTTTCCTTGATATAAAACCAAAAAAGCATCTCTTAAATGAGATGCTTTTGCGGTCTGGACGGCACAATACCAAATTGTATATCAGTTCCGATAACGACACATTATACTTCTCTGCCATACGTTTGAGCATAATCTTCTCATCAGATGCTAATTTTAGACTTAGTGTCAAATTTCTGAATTTTGTCATTTCCTTTTCCATCTCTTTTTACTTTAGATTAATGAGGTACACCTGTAAAATCTAACTCTTTATTTTTAACACCTATTTCAAGGCGTTTTCAATACAAATACACTAATTTTAATTACATGTTTTAGTTTTTTATATTTTATTTATTACATTTGTGTAAAATATAATTAATGAAAGACCATATTACTCTTAAAAATAACCTTCTAGAACAACGGTATACAATACCAAAACATCTTGGTATTAGTTCACGCATGGTAACCTACTGGAAGAGCAAACACATCCTACCTTTTTTTCAGGCACGTAAAAACGGACGCATGAATATTCCTCAGGCTGTTTGGCTTCATTTAATCCAAGAGCTAAGTGCATTTGGAATCAATACTAAGAAACTATCGGAACTTGCCAGTTTGGTATGGCAGACTCCACGTGAAAGAGGCTACTTTAAACAAAAACTTGAGAAGGCCATTTTATCTCTTGAAAGAAAAAAGGGTTCTAATGAGGCTTTAGAAGCTTATAAGAGTATTATCAAAGACTCCATACTTTTAGATACATTAGGTCAGGAAATCAATCCTTTTGTCGATGCAGTTATAGATAGTATTTTAATTGATAAAAAACCGTTGTCCTTCTACTACTTTCCTAAAAGTGGCGAATGTTATGTCAGGGATGGCAACTCACTGATTAGTGAAAAGCTTATAGGTATGATTAAAGATGAAGCTTACCTGTGTATTCCACTTATGGGATTTATCAAAAGTATTGTTAGCGTAGAATTTAAATACGTTAAAAAAGATCTTGACTACCTGTCTCAGGTGGAAAATCAAATACGGGAGATTATTATGTTTAAATCACCTAAATATATCGAATTGCTTGTTGATGATAATTCTATCAAACCACTAATCATTAGAGAAGATCATAAAAAAGCTGAACAATTGGCAACTTTCTTTTTAAATAACAAGCTACCGAGAACAGCAAGACTACTCATTGAGCCTAGAGCACAGAATAATTATAAGCTCACAATTTTAACCAAATAAACAATTCATTAATCATGAAAATAGATGTATCACCTTATCGGTCCCTGAGAATCCAGCCCGAGTTAACATTAGCTCGTTATGGACCAAAGAGATTCTTATACATTAGAAGATGATAAACTTACCAAACAGAAAAGAGAGGCTGCAAAACAAAAGCTTTCTCTTATCTGTGGAAAAGATGATGATATCAATGAGATTTTGAATTCGCTAGAGGCCTATTGCCTCATAATATTAAATACCATTAAATAATTATACATGAAAACGCTGGAGAGATTCAAAGATTTTGCACCTAAGAAGCATCAGCTTGGTCAGAATAGAAATGCTATCATCTATACACGAGTTTCCACAAAAGAGCAGGCTGACACAAACACATCCCTTGAAACCCAAAAAAAGTATTGTGAGAACTACGCAAAATCAAACGGTTATAAGGTTGTGGGCTATTTTGGAGGAACTTACGAGTCTGCAAAGAGTGATGAACGCAAAGAGTTTAAGAGAATGCTAAAATATGTCAAGCAGAGTAGTTCGGTTGGATATATTATCGTGTACTCATACGATAGGTTTTCAAGAACAGGTAGCAGTGCTGCTCAGATATCTCAAGAGCTCTTTGAAAGGGGTATCCAAGTCAAGGCAGTCACACAAGAGGTAGATACAACTTCTGCTGCTGGTAAGTTTCAGCAAAATTTATTTTTCATGTTTAGTCAATTCGATAACGAGCTCAGAAGGGACAAGACCGTTACCGCTATGACAGACCTTTTGCGCAAAGGCTATTGGTTGTGGAACCCTCCAATCGGTTATGTAAATAAAAAGAAATATCACAAAGCTGTAGACTGGGAAATTGCACTCTCTAAAGAAGGGAAACTACTTAAGAAAGCTTTTCTATGGAAATTAAAAGGTATTTATACCAATGTGGAAATTATTGATAAGTTAAAAGGGTTAGGTATGGAAATTAACGAGCGTAGGTTGAGTGAAGTATTCAAAAACCCTTTTTATTGTGGTATCCTTATCAGTAAAATGATTCCTGGTGAGATTATAATAGGAAGACATGAACCAATTGTCTCTAAAGAAAATTTTCTGAAAATTAATTCCGCAGAAACTCATCACCCAAAACAACATAAATCGGAAAACGACAACCTCCCCTTAAAACAGTTTATTTATTGTGAGAGTTGTAAGCTTCCTTTAACAGGCTATCTTGTAAAGAAAAAGAATCTTTACTATTACAAATGTAGAACCAAGGGATGTTCGTGCAACAAATCAGCAAAGGTTTTACACAAAACTTTTATAGATAGATTAAGTGCTTATCAAGTGGATACTAAGTACAACGATATTATCAAGGAAGTAATGGCGTATACTTATGATAGCGCAACAAAAGAAACAAGAAATCAGAATGCTGGATTAAAGAAAAACCTCACAGAAATAGAAAGTAAAATAGAATCGATTGAGGAACGCTATGCTCTTGGTGAAATTGATACAGATATCTACCAAAAGTTTAAAGATAAATATGAAGGGCAAAGAAAGGAATTACTATCAAAAATAAAAAATCCTACTATGACCAGTTCGAACCTTAATAATGCAATTGAAAAGGCAGTTCAACTATCAGGTTCTCTCCAGGATATATGGGTAAATGGCGATTTAAAACAAAAACAAAAAATCCAACATCTAGTGTTTCCTAACGGTTTGGGTTATGATAAGCCAAATGATAGAGTTCGAACCACAAAGGTGAACACTATTTTTTCTGTAATCCCTTCATTATCAAAGAAAATAGAAGGCATAAAAAAAGGAGAATCGATTCCTGTGAATCAATTCTCCGATTTAGTGACCATGACAGGATTCAAACCTGTAACCTCTTGAGCCGTAATCAAGTGCGCTATTCAGTTGCGCCACATGGCCTTAAAATGGGTGCAAATATAACAGAGTTTTTTTAATTTAGAAAGTCAAAGTTACTTTTTTATAAATTAATTTCTGCTTTATAAGCATCTACAATTGGTTGTGCTTTTTCTTTATCTGTATTACGTATAAATACCTCAACAGAATTAAGTTGCTGAACATGACCACCTAATCTTGCTGATTCAAAGTTGTCTTTAATAATGCAGTGTATCCCCTTTTCATCTAATAGATTTTGTAAACCTTTAACGATAATAGATGATCCTGAAAATATTTTAATATGTTCTATATTCATAATTTATTGTTTTACGGTAATGC
The DNA here is from genome assembly GCF_057219325.1 of Polaribacter sp. YIW18. Lineage (NCBI taxonomy): Bacteria > Pseudomonadati > Bacteroidota > Flavobacteriia > Flavobacteriales > Flavobacteriaceae > Polaribacter > Polaribacter sp. YIW18. The sequence continues at coordinate 64,359 of NZ_JBXVVE010000009.1, forward strand.
GTTTTTTGTCACAAAAGCTCTCCAACCAATAATTGCCAATTGTAATTTAGTTGCTTTAGAAATATCTAAACCTTTTTTTGTAAAAGAGGGTAGTAAGGCCTTATTTACTTTTGCTAATAAAATAAATATTTTCTTTTTCATTAAAACTTATCTTATCTCAAAATTAATAAAAATAAGTAATTTCTAGGGTTAGAATGCTATTTAATTAAATACTAACAGATATAATAAAGTCAACAATGTCTTTTAGCATTTTTGTAATAATAAGTATCATTATAATTTTTTTTGGGGTTAATAAATATGATAATTTCAAAATTATAAATTCAATATATCAGAATTGTAAACACTCTTCTAAATAAAAGTAAACTATTAAAAAAATTAAGCTATCATATGATGCTAAAATATACAATAAGTTTTAATATTTGCTTGCATAAAGTCTTAAAATATTATTTTCTTATAAAAAAATAATGCTATTAGGCTTTAAAGTCTTTGTTTTGAGGGTTTTTTAGTGAGAAAGGAATTGGTATTTGTAAAAGATAAATTTTCGGCTTTCTATTTTTTCCTTTTACCTTACATTGATAAAAATGTATCTTCGTAAAAAATAAAATAAATGAGTTTTTTATATGTATTTTTAGGTTTGTCTTTACTAATACTAGGTGGCGAGTTTTTGGTAAGATCTTCTATAGCCTTATCCTTTAAATTAAATATTTCTAAAATGGTTATTGGTATGACAGTGGTTTCTTTTGCCACCTCTGCACCAGAACTATTGGTTAGTTTACAAGCGGCTTTAGATGGTTCTCCAGCAATTTCTATAAATAATGTTATTGGCTCTAATATTGCTAATATTGGTTTGGTATTGGGCATTACAGCTATTATTGGGCCTATTATAGTTAGTAAAGATTTTTACAAGCTTAATTGGCCGGTTATGCTACTTTTTTCTCTCTCACTCTACTATTTTTTATCTAATGATAATGTTTTGTCTCAAACAGAAGGTTTTATACTTTTAGTTGCATTAGCTATTTTTCTATATATACTTATTAAAACAGCAAAAAAAGAAGACGTTTCTTTAGAAGAAATAGATGATTCATTAGCAGATACTAGTTATTTTAAAATAGTTGTTTGGTTAATAATTGGTAGTGTTTCATTGTATTTTGGTTCAGATCTTTTAGTAGAAGGTGCTAAAAAAATTGCTACAAATATGGGTGTTAGCGAAGGTGTAATCTCTATAACCATGATTGCTATTGGAACTAGTGTACCAGAATTAGCAGCATCTGTAATTGCTGCTGTTAGAGGAGAAAAAGCAATTTCTTTAGGAAACTTAATTGGCTCTAATATTTTTAATATTGCCTCTGTCTTAGGGTTTACATCTTTAATAAAACAAATACCTGTTACAGAACCGCAAATACTATCTAGAGATATTTTTTGGATGCTGGGTTTTGCAGCGGTGTTACTTCCTTTGGTTTTCTTGAAAAAGAAACTTGTTTTAAGTAGGTTTAAGGGCTTATTTCTTTTTTTGGGTTATCTCGTATTTATTTACTTGGTATTTAAAACAACCCTTTAAATTTGTGAAATCTTAAAATAGGTTTATAAAATTAAAAATTAGTATTTTTCCACTATTTTTTTGTTATTCTAAGAATTTCTTTCAATTTACTTTTGTTTGTGCATTTGATTAAGCGTTAGCATATAATTAGGTAAATATGGTCTATAATTATAGCAAATCTGAAGCGATAACAGCCTTAGTACCCTATCTGATTTTAAATCCACAAAAATCAAAACTTCATAAATTTGTCACTTTGGTATGTTAGTAGAAGTCATATAAAATAGCGAACACATTGTTAAGCAAATTTATAAGATTTCTTTATTTTCGAAAAGGTAAAACAGTATAAAAACAAAAGATAATTTATTTCTATTGTTGATAAAAGCCAATAACTCTAGGCTGCTTTTTAAGAACAAATTTCTATTTTTACAATTCGCTTAAGCAGTTAAATAATTCAAGGTTTACAAAAAACATGTACTTAATTTTCGATACAGAAACCACAGGTTTACCCAAAAGTTGGAATGCACCAATTACCGACACAGACAACTGGCCTAGGTGTATTCAAATTGCTTGGCAATTGCATGATAAAATGGGGAATGTTTTAGAACATAACGATTTCTTAATTAAACCAGATAATTTTAATATTCCTTTTGATGCAGAAAGAATTCACGGTATTTCAACAGAACTTGCCCAAGAGCAAGGTATCGGTTTAGAAGAAGGCTTACAGTTATTTAATGAAGCCTTAAAAAAAACTAAGTTTATTGTTGGTCAAAATGTTGGTTTCGATATCAATATTATGGGTTGTGAGTTTCATAGATTGGGGGTTGAAAATAATTTAACTACACTCCCACTTTTAGATACTTGTACAGAAAAAACAGCACAAATGTGCCAAATTCCTGGCGGACGTGGAGGGAAATTTAAACTACCAACCTTAACAGAATTACACAATCATTTATTTGGTGTTGGTTTTGGTGAGGCCCACAATGCAACAGCAGATGTTGAAGCTACAACTCGTTGTTTTTTAGAATTAATTCGTTTAAGAGAATTTACCAAAGAGGAACTAGATGCAGAGGATGATTACTTTAAAAATTTCTCAGAAGCCAACCCAAAACCGATTCAGGTAATTGGTTTAAAACACATCAACCTAAAAAAGGAAAGTGATAAAATACGCAAACGTCTAGATAAATTAAAAGACGTAGAAGATACAAAATCTACTTCTGAAGGTTTAGCAGAATTAAAAGATGTACAATTTGCACATTTACACAATCACACACAGTTTTCTGTACTGCAATCTACCATGCAAATTGGCAACATTGTAAATGCTGCTGCTGCAGATAATATGCCAGCTATTGCCATGACAGACACTGCAAATATGATGGCTGCTTTTCATTTTGTAAACGCTATTTTAACACATAATAAAAATGCAGAAAACCCCATAAAACCAATTATTGGGTGTGAGTTTAATGTTTGTGAAAACCATAAAGATAAATCTCAAAAAGACAATGGTTACCAAGTAGTTTTGTTGGCAAAAAACAAAAAAGGGTATCATAATTTAGCAAAAATGTCTTCCATCGCTTATGTTGATGGTTTTTACTATGTACCAAGAATCGATAGAGAAATCATCAACAAATACAAAGAAGATATTATTGTTTTAACAGGTAATTTATATGGTGAAGTACCTAGTAAAATTTTAAACCTTGGAGAACACCAAGCAGAAGAAGCATTACTTTGGTGGAAAGAACAATTTCAAGACGATTTATATATAGAGTTGATGCGTCACAATCAACAAGATGAAACGATTGTGAATGAAACTTTACTAAAATTTTCTAAAAAGCATGATGTAAAAATTGTAGCAACCAATAATACTTTTTACTTACATAAAGAAGATGCAAATGCACATGATATTTTGTTGTGTGTAAAAGATGGCGAAAAACAAGCTACTCCAAAAGGAAAAGGACGTGGTTATAGATATGGTTTGCCAAATGAAGAATATTATTTTAAGTCTACAGAAGAAATGAAAACGCTTTTTGCAGACTTGCCAGAAGCCATCATCAACATACAAGAAATTGTAGATAAAATAGAAATTTTTACACTTGCAAGAGATGTTTTATTACCTGCTTTTGACATTCCAAATGAATTTAAAGATGCTAAAGACGAAGAGGATGGAGGAAAACGTGGAGAAAACAATTTCTTACGACATTTAACGTACGAAGGTGCCAAAAAAAGATATGGAGAAATTACAGAAGCTATTAAAGAACGTTTAGATTTTGAGTTAGAAGTTATTGAAAAAACAGGATATCCTGGTTATTTTTTAATTGTAGAAGACTTTATTAGAGAAGCTAGAAATATGGATGTTGCTGTAGGTCCAGGACGTGGTTCTGCTGCTGGTTCTGTAGTTGCCTATTGCTTATGGATTACCAATATAGATCCTATTAAATACGATTTACTTTTTGAGCGTTTCTTAAATCCAGAACGTGTTTCTATGCCAGATATCGATATCGATTTTGATGATGAAGGTCGTGGACGTGTTATGGATTATGTAATTGATAAATATGGTGCCAATCAAGTAGCACAAATTATTACTTACGGAACCATGGCTGCAAAATCATCCATTAGAGATACCGCCAGAGTTTTAGATTTGCCCTTGTTTGAAGCAGATAGAATTGCCAAATTAATTCCTAACATCAAACTAAAAAATATTTTTGGTGATGATGCAAAAAGCAAAGGAAAAGTTGATAGTTTGCGCGCTGAAGAAAAAGAATTGGTAGAAGAATTACGCCACATTTCTTTTGGTAACGATTTGGCATCAGAAACTGTAAACAAAGCAACTATTTTAGAGGGTTCTGTTAGAAATACGGGTATTCATGCCTGTGGTGTAATTATTACTCCAGGAGACATCACCAATTATGTACCTGTTGCTTTGGCTAAAGATTCTGACATGTATGTAACTCAGTTTGACAACTCTGTAGTAGAATCTGCAGGTTTGTTAAAAATGGACTTTTTAGGTCTAAAAACACTGACGTTAATTAAAGACACTGTAAAAATTGTTAAAGCCAGACATCATGTAGATTTAGATCCAGAAAATTTTCCTTTAGATGATGAAAAAACCTACGAATTATTTCAAAGAGGAGAAACAGTTGGTATTTTTCAATATGAATCTCCAGGGATGCAAAAACACATGCGTTCTTTAAAACCAACTGTTTTTGCAGATTTAATAGCCATGAATGCCTTGTATAGACCTGGACCAATGGAATACATTCCAAGTTTTATCAACAGAAAACATGGTACAGAAGATATTGAGTACGATTTGCCAGCAATGGAAGAGTATTTGGCAGAAACTTATGGAATTACAGTCTACCAAGAGCAGGTAATGTTACTCTCGCAAAAACTAGCAGATTTTACAAAAGGGGAAGCTGATGTTTTGCGTAAAGCCATGGGTAAAAAGCAAATTGCTGTGCTAGATAAAATGAAACCTCAGTTTATAGAACAGGCAGCTGCAAATGGACATGATGCAGATAAATTAGAAAAAATCTGGAAAGATTGGGAAGCCTTTGCAAGTTATGCTTTTAACAAATCTCACTCTACTTGTTATGCGTGGATTGCTTATCAAACAGCTTATTTAAAAGCCCATTATCCTGCAGAATATATGGCTTCTGTACTTTCAAATAACATGAAAGATATTAAAGCCGTTTCATTTTTTATGGAAGAATGTAAACGAATGGGATTAGAAGTTTTAGGACCCGATTTAAATGAATCTTTCTTAAAATTTTCGGTAAACAAAGAAGGTGCAGTACGTTTTGGAATGGCAGCTGTTAAAGGTGTAGGTGCTGCCGCAGTAAGAGCCATTATTAAAGAAAGAGAAGAAAACGGAAATTATTCGTCTATTTTTGATTTGGCAAAACGTATCGATTTAAGAGCTGCCAATAAAAAATCTTTTGATAGCTTAATTAAAGCAGGTGCTTTTGATTCTTTTACAGACACACACAGAGCACAATATTTTGCTACAGATGAAAAAGGGCAAACCTTTTTAGAACGTGCTATGAAATTTGGAAGTAAGTTTCAAGAAAACGAGAATTCTGCGCAAGTTTCTATGTTTGGTGAAGCCTCTACAATTCAGTTTCCAGAACCGGATATTCCAGATTGTGACACTTGGGGTACTATGGAACTATTATCGCAAGAAAAAGAAGTAATTGGTATTTATATTTCTGCACATCCTTTAGATGATTTTAAAAACGAACTAAAATTTTGTAACGGTACTTTAAAATATTTTAAAGGTGATATTGGCAAATTTGTAGGTATGAATTTGGCTTTTGCAGCCATAGTTACAGATGTACAACACCGTGTTTCTAAAGCTGGTAAAGGTTGGGCAATGTTTACTGTAGAGGATTATGGAGACAGTCACGAATTTAGAATTTTTGGAGAAGATTACTTAAAAATGAAACATTTTTTAGTACCCAATTCTTTCTTGTTTGTAAGATGTACGATTCAACCTGGTTGGATGAATAAAAACACTGGGGTTATGGGCGAACCTCGTTTAAAATTTACAGAAATGAAATTGTTGCACGATATTATGGACGAATTGTGCAAAAAAATAACCATTCAATTGCCTTTAGAGGATATTAATGCAAATACCATTTTAAACTTAGAAAGCATTTTAAAAAACAACCCTGGTAAACAAAATTTAAATTTTACAGTTTGGGACGAAAAAGAGAAATTAGAAGTTAGCCTACCTAGTAGAAATACTAAAATACATATTTCTAATGAATTATTAAGTACTCTAGAGAGTCAGCAAATTAAATATAAGTTGAATTAAAATAGGATATTCTGCAATTAGCAGAACAATAATGTCATTTCAATAAAAATAAACCTTTTTTTTATTACAAATTCAATTTGGTTTTTCTTAACATTTAAAAAATACTAAAATTGGTTTAATTCTGTAATTTTGTTTAACATTAAATAAATATAATGAAACAAGAAAAAAACGGAACTTGGGTTAGTTGGAATGAAAATTTAAAGTACAATTTTAAAGAAATGTATCATATTTCTAATGAAGAAGAACTTCAAGAAATAGTATCTAGCAGAGATAAAATACGTTTTTTTGGAAGCAAACAGTCATCAGCAGATATTGCAGCAGGTACAGATGTACTTATCAATATGACTAACTACAACAAAATTGTTTCTTATGATTACAATCAAAAAACAATTACAGTACAATCGGGTTTAAGTTTAAAAGAATTATTAGAAGCTATAGAATCTGTAGGTTGGTGTATTCCTTGTTTACCAGACATTAACACCATAACCATTGGGGGTGCATTAGCAACTGGAACTCATGGCACAAGTGGAAAATTATTGTGCGAATATATGACTGAATGTAGATTAGTACTGGCAGATGGAAGTGTAAAAACAGTAACAAAAGATGACGATTTAATAGATGCTGTTCGTGTTTCTTTAGGGATGTTAGGGGTTATGTCTACTGTTACCTTTCAGTGCGAACCTTCTTACACATTACACATTAAAGAAGGTCCAGAAAGTGATAAAGAATGGTTACCAAAAATAAAAAGCCGATTAAAAAAGCACGATTTTTTAAGAATCTTATGGTTACCACATACCAATAAAGGGTATGTAATAACTGGTGATAAAATTGACCCAAATACAAAAGTTTATGAAGATTTAGGTCCAAAATATTTAAAACATAGACGTAAAGCTTCTAAAATTTTGTACAAATACACCCATATCTTCCCTTGGTTAACGGCCATTGCTAACAAACTTTTATACAAAGGATTTTTTAGCACTACAAAAGAGCACAAAGGTACTTTATACCAAGCAACCGTTACAAAATCTAGAGGTTCTACTTTAGAATTAGCAGAATGGACAATTGCTTTAGATAAATTCCCACAAGTGTTTAAAGAGTTGAAAACAGAAATCAATAAGTGGAGTAATAAGTCTTTTATTCATATTCCTATGGATGTTCGTTTTGTGTACAAAGACAAAAGTTGGCTAAGTTATGCCTACAAACAAGACACGGTAACTATGGGTTGTGTATCTAGAAACGCAGCTACAGCAGACACTTATGAGGCTTTTAAAAGTATCGAAAAAATATTTATAAAACATGGTGGAAGGCCACATTGGGGCAAACGCTTTAAAGCAAAAGATGCTGAATTATCTAAAATTTACCCAAAATGGGAAGCTTTTAAAGAGTTAAGATCAGAATTAGATCCAACAAATAAGTTTTTAAATCCGTATTTAGCTAAATTGGTAAATGCAAAAAAGCTAGTAAATGAAACTGCCTAAAGGTTTTTTATTCGATTTTGATGGTGTTGTAGTAAACAGTTTTAAAAGCCATGGCAATGCTTGGAGTAGCGCTTTTAGAGAATTATTTAATAAAGAGATAACCCCATTTCCCAAACATCTTTCAGGAAAATCCCCTATGATTATTGCAGAATATTATTGCAGTATTATTGGCGAAGAAAAAAAAGCTGAAGCTTTGTTTCTCTTAAAAGATATTCATTTAGACAAACATTATACAAAACCAGATGTATTGCCAGGTGTACATGAAATTACAACATTTTTAACTGATAAAAATATTTCTTACGGAATTGCGAGTAACGCAACCAAACAATTTTTAAGAAACAGTGTAGAAAAACTACACTTAAATTTTACAACCGTTTTTGGAGTTGAAGATTATGTAAAACCAAAACCAGCACCAGAAGCATATATAACTTTAGCAAATGCTTTAGGTTTTCATAAAAAGGATTTTAAAGATCTTTGGGTTTTTGAAGACAGTTTAACAGGCACAGAAGCTGCGAAATTAGCAGGTATGGTTCCTGTAGGAATCTTAACACAATATTCGGAAGAGGAATTAAAAAATGCGGGGAGTCAATTGGTATTTCCAAGCTTGTTAGAAGCTTATCACTATTTACAAAATAACACCTATTAAAGCGCGCTCTTTCATGTAAAATTGTAGTTTATCTTAAAGCTTATCATAATAAACTGACTTTTTTTTAAAAAAAAGAGTTCAAACATTTTTTTTTGAGCTTGAAGAAAGGCGTGATATTTTTTACACAATAAGACTTCAGAAGTTTTAGAACTGTAAGGTGTTTATTTTAGAAGCAAATTGGTTTATTATAAAGTCAATTCTGTAAACAAACTTTCTAAAGTTTTATTTTCTGAACTTAATTCTAACACTTTAAAAGCATTTTCTTGAGCAAAATCGAAGATTTTAGAACGCATGTCTTCTTCTGAATTAAAAGTAAGTTGCCAAGTATTATTTGCTATATTTTCTGATACAACAAGGTTTTTAAGTGTTTTAATTTGAGATTCTTCTACTTCTAAATTAAAAATAACCTTTATGATTTGTTGATTGTTTTTTTGCAACTCTAAAAGGTTTTTATCAATAATTAGTTCGCCTTTTTTTATAATAATTACTCGATCACAAACAGCTTCTACTTCTTGCATAATATGTGTAGAAAAAAGTACAGTTTTGTCTTTTCCTAACTCTTTAATCAAAGCTCTAATTTCTACCAATTGGTTTGGATCTAAACCAGTTGTAGGTTCATCTAAAATTAAGACAGAAGGATTGTGTAAAATGGCAGCTGCTAAACCCACTCTTTGTTGATATCCTTTAGATAATTGATTTATTTTTTTATGGGCTTCTGCAACTAAGCCTACTTTTTCTAGGCAAGCTTCTATATTGCTTTTATCAACCCTATAAATACTTGCTTGAAATTGCAAATATTCACGAACATACATATCTGAATATAAAGGGTTATGCTCTGGTAAATATCCAATGGTTTTTTGCGCCTCTAATGGATTTTTCAAAACATCAACATCATCAATAAAAACCTTACCTTCATTAGGTGTTATAAAACCCGTTAAAATTTTCATCATGGTAGATTTTCCGGCACCATTTGGACCTAAAAAACCTATAATTTGTCCGTTATTAACTTCAAAAGAAACGTTATTTAACGCTTTTTGTGCTTGGTAGTTTTTTGTAACTGATGATACTTTTATGGACATTTTAAATATTTACAAATAATTAGATTTCTAAATCAATTAACCTGACAATTAATATATTATGGTAACGAATCTAAGTAGCTTTTAGTTTACAGCAACCAACGTTTGATTTCTTATTTTTCTGATATTTTTCACTCTTGCCCAAGTTAATTTATGACGTTGTTTGTAAAACCATAATGAGCCTAAATCTAGTAAAAAATAAAAGAAACTAATACCACTTGGTGGATTATGACTAGGTAAAAAATCGAAAACACCCCATGCTGTAGCTGGCCATTTCCAACATAAATAGTTAGTACCAACAATTTCTAAAAAAGCGACAGTGATATACATTGTTAAGTAGAACAAACGTTCTCTTGGTTTGTTTCTTAAAATGAATAGAGTTGCAATCGTCATTACAAAACCAAAAACATCATTTTTAAAAATTAAAAACAACAATGCATATATAAAAATAAAAATTGCAAATACTTTTTCTAGTTGTGTTCTGTATTTAATAATAGCACTAGCTTTAGAAAAATATAAAACAGCAATATATACCAATGCATGTCCTGGAGGTACATAATGTGGCACATTACCTAATCTATAAGTATACATTACCATAGCAATTGAAAATAAATACTCGCCAATAATAGCAATTAAGATAGCAGAAATCATTTGTTCTTTACAACGTTTGGTTACTTGTAAAAAAACAATAGTGGTTACTATAAACATCACTGCATTGGCATACCATTGTGCATTTGGCGTTATTTTTACAAAATGATAACTATCTAAATACAAACCCGTTAACAAAAAAAAGAATAATAAACCTATACTTTTTCCTGCTGCATACCAAGGAGATTTTGAAGCCAATAAACTCATAGTGCTAAAATACTAAAGTAAATAAAAAATGACTCAATAAATTGAGCCATTTTTTATGATTGAAATTGTTAATTTTATAATTGATAACGTACTCTAAATGTTACCAACCTTGGTAAAATAAAAGTCTCATTAATTGAGTTTGAAATGGCACCATTATTAACACTAACTCTAGATTCTGTTCCTAAAATGTTACTTGCTTGAAACTCATACTCCCATTTTGCCTCTTTATCTTTTCTATATGACATTGAAAAATCCCATATTTTAAAAGAGGTTTGATGTTGCCCATTTTGCCTTACTTCATTGTAAGAAAAATCTGAAGTTATAGTTAGTGAATCCCAAATATAAGCATCAAAATTTATAGAAGGTGCATGTGTTACAGATTTAAAATTAGAGGTGTTTCCTGTGCTTAATTGTGTTCTGTTTTGATCTGAAAAAGAAGCCCTATAGTTTAAACTAACGTTAGGTGCTTTTATAAAGTTTGTTCTAACACTAGGTCTAATTGTATAATTTTGAGTATTCAATTTTGTTGTTTCTGCTCCAAATAATTGATACGCTTGAGCATCTGAAAAGTCTGCCCTTAAACTGGTTCTAATCTTTCTAAACGTTTTTGTAAAACGTCCAAAAGCATTAATAGATTCTATATCATAAGGCAAGTTTAAATTAGTGTTTGTAGAAACATTAGATCTAATATTTGGATTATTTACATCAGGAACAAAATTTGCAATTGAAGCAATTTGCTCCATAGTTTTGTTATAAGTTAACCCCCCAAAAATAAACGTATTATTAAATAAATTAAAGCTACTATAATTTAAGCTCATGGTTTCTAATCTTGCATTCATGATATCATTATTCCCATAGAAAAACGAATTAAAATTTCTAGCAACTATAACTTCTGCAAGTTGATTTACGTCTGTAAAATTAACTTGCTGTCTGTAGTTAAAGCGTAAACTTTCACTCTTTTTAAATTGTGCGATAATATTTAATTCTGGTAAAATTTTTGTAAAAGAATCTTTAAAATCATTTGTAATAGCTACTTGAGTATTATTTATGTTATAAGAATGTGCAGTAAAACCTGGTCTAAAAGTAAAAATACCTGCTTTTACACGATAACGCATACCTGCATAAATATCGGAAAAATTATATTCTACATCATTTGTAGTACTTGCGTTTGCAACATTTGGTATATTCAAAGTCGGGTCTAATGTACTGCCATTGTCTAGCAATTGAAAAAATCTAGAATCAAAGTTTTGTTTACTTAAAATAGTACCTCCTACAAAGTTAAAATTACTCTTATTATTTATAATATAATAGTAATCTAACTTAGCATCTAATTGATTTGATTTTACTCGCCTATCTTGTTCTAAAGTATAAAACTGTTGTGTTTTATCTAAACCTAAAACATCTGCAGCAGCATCAAAACCATCTGCATTGTTGCTTGGATCTTGATCTAAATTCTCTATAGAAGAAACATAAAAAGGATCTTCATCTTGCAGTTGATGTTGTACTTCTAATGCAAAAATATTGTTTTCGTTTGCAGTATAAAAGTAACTTAAATTTTGATTGATTGTAAATGGTGTGGCATTTTCGTTTTCTACAATAGGTACATTATTACCTATTATTTGAGACGTACCATTATCTAATCTAAACTCGTTTGTAAAACGACCATTTAAATCATAATTTAATTGATTGTTTATATTTTTCTTATAAATTGTTTTAAAGTTAAACAATCCAGAATTACTAGTTTGATCTGTTGTGTTATCTGTTACATCATCTGGAATTGTAGGATCATTATAATTGACAATATTTCTATTTCTTTGCCCATTACTATTGCTAGACCAAATTAAATAACCACTTAAGTCTAGTTTTTTATTTGGTGAATAACTAAAATTTAAAGCTGTTAATTTAGTTTCAATTCTATTGGCATTTCTTGCATTTGGAGTTAAAAAACCAATACCTGCACTTGCTAAATTTATATTTGTTCCATTTGACGGACTTTGACTTCTAAAGCCACCTCTAAAACTTCTTAAATCTCTTCTGTTTAAAACTGCTTCTCCTAAATTATTAATATCTCCAATTACATTTAATGTATATTTTGGGTTATAGTAAAATAATTTGGGTTGAAACAGATATAAATCATCACTTGGTGTAAAACCAGCACCAGCATACACATCTCCAAACCAAAAGTTCTTTTTACCTTCTTTTAACTTTATGTTAATAGCAACTCTATCTTGATTATTCTGTACACCACTTAATTGATTTACATCAGAAAAATTTCTTAATACTTGTATTTTATCTACAGCGTTAGATGGTATGTTTTTAGAGGCTAGTTTAGTATCTCCACTAAAAAATTCTTTACCATCTACTGTAATTTTTTCTACAACTTTACCTTCAACTTCAATCTGGCCAGCATCGTTTATTTCTACTCCAGGTAGTTTTTCGAGTACGTCTTCTAATTTACGTTCAGAGCCATTTTTAAAAGAATCTGCATTGTAAACAATAGTATCTCCCTTAATAGTTACAGGCATTTTAGAAACTACTGTAATTTCATCTAAAGAGTTATCTTCTTTTAAAGTAACATTTTTTACAATATTTTCAGTTTTAGTAGTTACCACAAAATTGGCAGTTTTAAAACCTATGTAACTAATTTTGATATCAAATGTGCTATTTTTATCTAAGTCTAACTTATAGCTTCCTTTAGCGTCTGTAAAACCATAAGAAGCCATTTTTTTAGTGGTTTTATTAATGGCTAATACATTTGCCATTTCTAATGGTCCACCAATACTATCTTTTACAACTCCTGTTAGTGTAATTTGGGCATTAGTAATAAATGAAACCATAAAAATGGTTAATAGTAGTAATTTTTTCATTGTGTTTTTTTAGTTTTTTTTAATTAGAATCTTCCTCTTCCTCTTCCTCTTCCTCTACTTCTAAAATTTTGTCTCATCTCCTCCATCTTTTTTGTAATGATACTTACATATTCTTTTCTTGTAACTTCATCACCTTTTGTAGGCTTCGTTATTTCTATTTTTTCTGATGGATTTAGTACAATTTCTGTACATAAAATAGTAGTTCTACCTTCGTTAATTTCTAAAATTAAACCCGGTAATCCCCAATATTCTCCTGGGCCATTACTTACTGGTATTTGTGGTGTATACCATGCTGTAACTGTAATTTTTTTTGGTATTTCTATGTCTTCTGTAACTTTTACAGTTTCTGTAGAATCTTTTTTAGCTTCATCTTTTTTCTTATCATCCTCTCTATTTCTTCTTCTCATGTTTCTCCAATCTGTAGCATCTACATCTTTGGTAAGTGTTGCTTTGTAACAAACATATTCTCCAATTTTTTTAGTTTCGCTACCCAGCTCCCACTGTGGCATTTCCATGGTATCAGAAATGAGAAAGTTTTTTCCAAAAAATTCTGTAGCTTCTAAAGCCACTAAATCTTTAGTGTTTTTATATTTAGTTCCTCCACCAGTCATTCCTCCAAATCTCATACCACCACTAGCACCAGGTGCAGATAATTTTTCATCCTCTTTATAAATAGATGCTGTTTTATCAAAACTTAAAATGAATGTTTTTTCTAACATCGATTTCATTCTTGCTGCAATTTGTTTCTTTTGCGCTTCAGACATGCTGTTCATTCTGCTTCCCCAGCTACTCATATCTACGGTAGTTTTAGACATATAAGTTGCTTTTCCTTGAAAGTTTTTCTGCGCAAATGTACCAACTGTAACAAAGGCTAAGAGTAATGTAAATAATTGTTTCATGATTTTTTTATCTAATTTTGTACGAAAATAGTATTATTCGCCTTTCTTAAGACTTAAAAAAACCTTAAAAGTTTAGTTGCTTTTTTTTTATTTATAATATTAGTAGTAGTAAGATGCAATTACACCCTTAATTACACCAAATAAATCCTTATTTTTTTTTGATATAGAGCAGTAACTTACGCATAGAGAAGCACAATTGCTTTTTTATTTACATTAGAAAAAAACGAAGTTTTAGACAGAACATTTAGTTTAAATAAATTGTGGGGTAGTAAAGATTTTTTTAATGCAAGAAGTATGGATGTTTTTAAAACTAAATTAAGAAAGAAGCTTAAAAAAGACGAAAACATACAAATTTTAAACGCACGTGGTTTTGGTTATAAATTAATCTGTTAACACTTTTATAATTACAAAAAATGTGTACCTTTAACCTCACTTTTTTAATCTTATTAATTATATTTATGCACGTTGCAATTGCAGGTAATATTGGCGCAGGTAAAACTACGCTAACCAAACTTTTAGCCAAACATTACAAATGGAAGCCACATTTTGAGTCTGTGGATGAAAATCCTTATTTAGATGATTTTTACACAGAAATGGAGCGTTGGTCTTTTAATTTACAGGTTTATTTTCTAAATAGTAGATTCAGACAAATTTTAGAATTAAGAGAAACTGGTAAAAACATCATACAAGACAGAACTATTTACGAGGATGCTCATATTTTTGCACCCAACTTACATGCAATGGGCTTAATGACCAATAGAGATTACAGCAACTATTCTTCTTTATTTGAGTTGATGGAAAATTTAGTTTCTCCACCCGATTTATTAATTTACTTACGTGCAGATATTTCTACCTTAGTAGGGCAAATACACAAACGTGGTAGAGAGTATGAAAACTCGATTTCTATTGATTATTTAAGCAGATTGAATGAACGTTATGAAGCGTGGATTTCCAAATACACTAAGGGAAAACTATTGGTTATTAATGTAGATAATTTAGATTTTGTAAGCAATCAAGAAGATTTAGGTTACATTATAGATAGAATTGATTCTCAAATTAATGGTCTATTTTATTAATAACTATTTTATATACAAAAAAAAGGGGTGAAATTTAAATTTCACCCCTTTTTGTATTTTTAATTTTATGCGTGGAATGCGCTGTCTAGGTCTATTAACAAATCGTCTACATTTTTTTTACCAACAATCAAATGTAAAAAAAAATCTATAACACCAATTTTTAACGCTCTATTTATATGGTCAAAAATGGCTGATAAACAATCTAAAAAATGTGGTAATTAGAAAATAATCCATTCTTTTTTTAAACTAGTTTTTTGATAGCTCTTATAATACCATAGTGTATTCCTTCATGAAAATTATTAAAAACGATTGCTGTATTTATAGAAGTTAGTACAAAACCTGTACTTGTAGGGTACTCATTATAATTTTCAAAAATACCAGCTTCAAAATCTTCTTCTAAAGTATCTGGCAAACCTATTAATAATTCTTTTACCTCTTTAAACTCCTCTTCTGTAAACGTTTTAGTAGGTAAAGTTCCTTTTTTGTGAGCTTCTATTAAATCATCTGGACACAAACAATTTAAACCAGACAATTTATAGTGTAACAATTGCTGTGTAACTACCAAATGAGCTACATTCCATGCTATATTATTTTTAAATCCTTCTGGAGTTTTATGAATTTGATCTAATGATAAACCCTCTAATTCTTTTGCTACTAATTCACGAGATTTTCTTAAAACATCGAATTGTATCTTCATTTTTATGTTATTTTTGATACCACAAATATAATTGATTAATATGAAGAAAGTATACTTTTTAAAAACTTGCGATACTTGTAGAAGAATTTTAAAAGAAGTAAACACCACAGGTTTTACAGAACAAGAAATTAAAACAAATCCCATAAATAAAGAGCAACTAGAAGAAATATTTCAGCTTTCTAAAAGTTATGAAGCTTTGTTTAACAAACGTGCTAGGTTATATACTTCTATGGATTTAAAAAACAAAAATCTAACAGAAAAAGATTACAAAAAATACTTATTAGAAGAATACACTTTTTTAAAACGTCCTGTTTTTATTATTGATGATGAAATTTTTATAGGAAACAGTAAAAAAGTAGTTGCAGCAGTAAAAGAGAAGGTTGGATAAATAAAAAATATTTTTTTTTAAAAATTCATTGATAGGCTCATAGAACTTCCTTTGAAATTCAAATTTAAAGTTGGTTTATAATAAGATGTTTTATTTGGCATATCAGCATTATAAAGTTCAACTGCTTCTTTCGTTTTTCTATTAAAACCTTTTATAATTGGTATGGTAGCTACAATTAGAGCTGCACCTACACCAGCCAAAACCCATTTTGGATCTCCACCACCAATAGCAGTTCCAATAGGATAACCAACCAATGCACCACCTGATGCACCTAAAACCATACCCCAAGTTTGGTTTGTTTTTGCTGACTTTACAAGTTCAAAAACTTGTTTATTGTCTTTCACTACCTCTTGCATTTGGTTTAATGTTAACATTTTATCATTCTGAGAAAATGTATAACCACCAAATACTTTTTTCATTTCTATTTTTTGAGCGTTTACAGCTGTTAGTGTAATTATTGATAATAACAATACAAGGATACTTTTTTTCATTATTTAAAATTTGTTTTTGATTTAATTTGATTTTGATTTATATACTTTCATTAAGTTTTCGGCTTCTTTTTGAGCACTCCAATTTAACACAATTTCCTCTCTTGCTTGCACTCCTATATCTGGTATTTTTTTGGTGATAAATTGCGTTAACAAATCTTTCAATTCGTTAACATTACCAGCGTTAAACAAATACCCATTTGTATTATTTGTTATTAATGATGAATGAACGCCTACATTTTTAGTAGCTATAACAGTACATCCACAAGACATAGCTTCTGCAGTAACTAAAGAAAAACCTTCAGAAAAACTAGGCACAACCACCAATTTTGAAGCTTGGTAATACTTAACTATATCTGAAGTTTCATTTATAAAATATACTTGATTTTCTATTGCTTGTTTTTTGGCAATTTCTTTTAATTCTTCTAAAAAAGCTGGTTTATCTACTTTACCAACAATCACCAAAACCCAATCTTTATGTTCTTTTAAAATTTCTGAAGCTTCTAATAGAACGACTTGTCCTTTTGCTTTTCTAACTCTACCTGCACAAAGAATAATATTTTTTTTCGAAACATTTTCTAACTGAACATTTTCTTTAGGCACAAATTTATCTGCAGCAACTCCATGACCAACAATGGTGTTTTTTACACCTAAATTAACACTCATACTTTGTATTAAAGTAACTACCCTGTCTGCACTTTTTAAGAGTTTTAAAGTTAATCCAGAAGGTTTTGTTTCTGCATGACGTGTAGCAACTAAAATAAATTTTGCACCCAAAGCTCTATAAACAAGCATTCTAATAATTTCGTTATTTCTGTGGCAATGCACCACTACTTCTCTATCAGAAAATAAAAACTTTCTTAATTGTTTAGGGGTTAAATGTGAACCATTTACGCCATAACCGTATAAATAAGTTTCAAACTTCCTGGAAAAAAAAGGCAACACATTTTCTATGCTTCTAGTAACACCTGTTCTTCTTTTATGAAAATGTGTATGTATTAAAATGGGTTTCAAAATAAGTTTGAAGTTTGAATAATTGTAATTAGAATTTCAAAAAAAAATTACTTATGATAAATAAATTTGCGTTCTACAATTTCTATAAAACGATTTTCTAAATCTTCGTGCTCAGACCAATTATAATCTGGTTTTACCATTTTCTTGATAAACTTTTTTGCTTCTTTTTCTGTTTTAATTGTATTTAATTGAGAAACAACTCTATTAAAATCTTCCTGACTATCATTAAATAGGTTTTTTACAAATGCAATTCTATCATTCAAACCAATTTGTATATTTCCTTGCAACTGGTCATTTAAAGATTTTTGTTGTATCGGCTCAAATAAATTTGCCATTACATCAACAGGAATGGTATCTTTTAATTCGTCTTCTAAACTAGTAACTTTACCTTCATCTGAAGATGCATCTTTAAAATTTTGAGGTTTCGCATCACCAAAAACCAAACCTTCTAACTCAGGTTGCGCTATTTCTTCTTCAATATCCTCTTTATCTGCCTCTAAATATTCACTTTCATTTTCGACCTCTTCTTGCTGTTTTTCAATTTCCTCCTCTTCAAAATCATCGGCTACTTCTGCTGATAGCTTTTCATTTTCAACCTCTAAATACTCATTATTTAAATTAGTCACACTTGTTTGTGGCAATTCTTTTTCAACATCTTCTTTAGTACTTTCTACAACTCTAGTTTTATTTTCTAGTGCTTTTTCTAGAGTAACAGTTAAAGTTTCTTTAGCGTCTTTGGCGTTTGGTATATGATTAACATACTCTTCTACAAAAGCAAGTAACGATAGCCTTTCATAGACTTCTTGCGCTTTTTCTTTTAAAGCAAAAACATCTGTTCTGTTTTTCATTTGTAAAATACTGTGGGCTAAACTCACTAAATCGCTTTCCAATTTTTTGTGCATAAATTTTATTTTATCGGTAAAATGAATTTTATATAAATTATTTATTACTCGTAAATATTGCTAAATTTGTAGCAAATAAAAATAACGTAAATTTATAAATATAAAGCCTAAAATTACAAAATGTTTCTTGAAAATACGGTAAATTATACAGAACAATTTGGTTGGATAGAAGTAATTTGTGGTTCTATGTTTTCTGGTAAAACAGAAGAATTAATTAGACGTTTAAAAAGAGCGCAATTTGCCAAACAACGCGTAGAAATTTTTAAACCTGCTTTAGATACACGTTATGATGAAGAAGAAGTGGTTTCTCACAATGACAATAGAATTAGATCTACACCTGTACCAGCTTCTTCTAACATTAGATTGTTAGCCAATGATGTAGATGTGGTTGGCATAGATGAAGCCCAGTTTTTTGATGATGAAATTGTAGCTGTTTGTAACGACTTAGCAAACCGAGGTATTCGTGTTATTGTAGCTGGTTTAGATATGGATTTTAAAGGCAATCCTTTTGGCCCAATACCTGCATTAATGGCAACAGCAGAATATGTTACAAAAGTACACGCAGTTTGTACACATACAGGTAATTTAGCTCATTATAGCTTTAGAAAAGCACAAAATAATGCTATTGTTATGTTGGGCGAAACCCAAGAATACGAACCTTTAAGCAGAGCTGCTTATTATAAAGCCTTACAAAAACAGCAAGAAAACAATCAACACAAAAAAAGTGATCAAAATAATTTAACAGATACAGATGCTTCCGAAATTACGGAACAGTTTTAAGCCTTATGAATAACCATGTTACTGTTTTAGAAATTGATGGAAATGCCCTATTGCACAACCTAAATTATTTTAAGACAAAATTAAACGAAAAAACTAAAATTTTAGCAGTTGTTAAAGCCTTTGGTTATGGTAGTGATGGTGTTTTAGTTGCCAAATTTTTACAAGACAAAGTAGATTATTTTGCTGTTGCCTATACCCATGAAGGTATTGCTTTAAGAGAAGCTGGTGTAAAAACACCTATCTTAGTTTTACACCCTCAAATTTCAAATTTAGAGGCGATTACTCAACATCATTTAGAACCCAACTTATACAACTTTAAAATTTTTGAAGCTTTTTTACAGTTAGCAGAAAGTATTCCGTTAATAAATTACCCACTTCACATAAAGTTTAATACAGGTTTAAACAGATTAGGTTTTTGCCATACAGATATTGATAAAATAATTACCAAGTTAAAAAATACTAATTATGTTAAAGTACAATCTCTATTTTCTCATTTAGCTGCTAGCGAAGATTTAGAAGAGAAAGATTTTACTGTAAATCAAATAAGTAATTTTACATATACAGCACAGCAGTTTTACAAGCTTTTAGGCTACAAACCTATGTTACACATTTTAAATACATCTGGGGTTGTAAACTTTGCAAAAGCACAGTTTGATATGGTTAGAATTGGCATTGGTTTATATGGTTTTGGTAATGGTGCTAAAGAAACTAATCAACTTAAAAATACACATAATTTAAAATCTATTATTTCTCAAATACACTTTATAGAACCTGGAGAAACTGTAGGATATAACAGAGCTTTTTTTGCAAAAAACCCTACAAAAAGTGCTACAATACCTATTGGGCATGCAGATGGTTTGTCTAGAAAATTGGGAAATAAAAAAGGCTATGTACTCATCAACAATAAAAAAGCAAAAATTATTGGTAATGTTTGTATGGATATGATTATGGTTGATGTTACCAAAATAGACTGTAAAGAAGGTGATGAAGTTATTGTTTTTAACAGTCAAAAGATGTTGCAAGATTTTACCACAGTTTCAGAAACTATTGTATATGAAACTTTAACAGCTATCTCTAATCGTGTTAAAAAAACATTAAAGAAATAATTTTTTTTATCTTAGTTAACAAATTAACTAATTAAAAAACAATAACATGGGAGTACTAAAAGAGTTTAAAGACTTTGCAATGAAGGGTAACCTTGTAGATATTGCAGTAGGTTTTGTTATGGGAGCAGCTTTTAAACAAGTTGTAACTTCTTTTACGGGAGGTATTGTCTCTCCGCTAATTGGATTACTATTTAATGCAGATTTTAAAAATTTAAAATGGATTATTAAAGATGGTATTGCTAACGATGCTGGTAATGTGGTTGGCGAAGTTGCTGTACTTTATGGAGACTTTTTAACAAACGTTATCGATTTTATAATTGTTGCTTTTGTAATGTTTGTAATAGTTAAAGGTATTAACGCAACTAAAAAGAAAAAAGAGCCTGCACCAGAAGTACCAAAAGGACCTTCTCAAGAGGATTTATTAGCAGAAATTAGAGATTTGTTAGCAAAACAAAAGTAATTTTTATTGGTTTAAAAAGGTTTGTAATTCAGTTTGTAGGGCTTTATAATCAAAAGATTGTTCGTAAAACTTACGTTTGTCTTTATTATAAATAATGGTTACAGGTATTGCTCCAGACCAATTTTTATCAATATCTTTTATCCAGACATCTTCGTTAACATCATCTAACAAGACCACTTTAGATTGTAAGTTTTTCTTT
This sequence comes from Polaribacter sp. YIW18, assembly GCF_057219325.1. Classification (NCBI taxonomy): domain Bacteria; kingdom Pseudomonadati; phylum Bacteroidota; class Flavobacteriia; order Flavobacteriales; family Flavobacteriaceae; genus Polaribacter; species Polaribacter sp. YIW18. The sequence continues at coordinate 85,637 of NZ_JBXVVE010000009.1, forward strand.
TCTATAAACGGAATTAATTTCTTTTCCATTTGTTTTGGAAAGTCTAGACTCACCAATAAAACCTCTACATTTTTATCTGCATATTCTTTATTAATTTTTTCAAAATAGGGTAATTCTTTTACACAAGGTCCACACCAAGTTGCCCAAAAATTAACAACATAAATTTTGTTATCTTTTTTTTCTAAAAGCGGTTTTAACTCTTTATATGTATATGATTTTACTGAAGTTTTTTGAGCAATTTCAACAATTTTTAGGTCTTTATTGTTTACAGTTTCTTTTTTACAAGAAAGAAAACCAATCAACAAAAAAGACAATACATAAACTTTATACTTCATTTCATAAAAATATAAATAATTTAAATATAAAATTAATAATTAACTGATTATTAACCAAATATGTCGTTTAGTATTTTTGCTAAACGAATACCACCAACTTGCAATTGTCTTCTAGCTATACCTAAATGATCGTAAGAATATCTGTAACGTAAATTTTCACCCTCTTTTACAGATTTGTATAATTCCTTGGTAATTTCATGTACTTCATTTACCCATTCTATAACTGTACCTTTTTGAATTGCTTTTATCTGGTTTTTTGATAAATCTTGTGCATTATTTGCCAATTCCACGTAGCTCATATTCCACTCTTCTATCATTTTGGTATCCCAAACTGCATGTAAATTTGTCCCTTTTCCAAACCATTGTACTTGTATAGTATTGCCTCCTTTATCTTCTCTTTGACCAATATGCATAGGTTGATGTAAATCTCCAACAAAATGAACCAATAACTTTAGAAAAAAAGCTTTGTCTTTATCTGTACTATTTTCATCTTTTAAAATGCTAATACATTTGTCAATACCTGTTACTAAATCTCCTTGCGGATTCTTTTCTGCTGTTGCATAGGTTTCATCCAAATCCATATTAATATAATGCCAAGGATAGTATTTACTGTAAGATCTATCTGATTTTATTTCGTCTGCATAGGTAGATACAAAAGCTAAACTTTCTCCTTTTAAAAGTTTGTCAATTTTTCTTTTGGCTCTTCTTGTTAAATGTTTTTCTGCAATTTTACCAGTAACTCTATGTCCATTTTGACCCCAAAAAAAAGCTTCTTCGTTACTAGATTTAGAAATAAAAAAGAATGGTATCAGTAATAAAAGTTTAAATTTCATGAGAAGTAATTTAATTTGTTTTTTGCGAAGTTATAAAATTATTTGTCGAAAATATTTGGAAATCAATAAAATAATTTAATATATTTGTGATATCAATTTAATATCATACTAAATTTTACATTATGAAAGCAGAAAAAATTATTAAACTTGCCAACGGCTATTTAATGTTGGCAATTGTATTTTTATTATTCTTTGGAGGTATAACCATGTCGTTCGTCAAAGAAACACCAGCTTATATACCACTTGCTATTCTAGGTTTTATAGGCTTTTTTGGCTTTATTTTAGTAAACCCTAATACATCAAAAGTAATTTTATTATTTGGTAAATATGTAGGCACCATTAAAGAAAACGGCTTGTATTGGGCAAATCCTTTGTATAGAAAAAAAACCATTTCTTTAAGAGCAAGTAATTTTGATTCAGAAAGATTAAAAGTAAATGACAAATTAGGAAATCCTATAATGATATCTACCATTTTGGTTTGGCGTGTTACAAACACGTATAAAGCTGCATTTGATGTAGATAATTATGAAAATTTTGTACGTGTACAAACAGATGCTGCTGTTAGAAAGTTAGCAAGTATGTATCCTTATGATAATTTTGCAGACGAAGGCCATGATGAAGATATTACTTTACGATCTAGTGTAAATGAAGTTTCTGAAGCTTTAGAAAAAGAAATAGACGAACGCTTAACCATTGCTGGTATAGAAGTTTTAGAAGCAAGAATTGGCTATTTAGCTTATGCAAATGAAATTGCTTCTGCCATGTTAAAAAGACAGCAAGCAACTGCCATTGTAGCTGCAAGACATAAAATTGTACAAGGTGCAGTAGAAATGGTAGAAATGGCTTTAGAAGAACTAAACAAAAAAGAAATTGTAGAGCTAGATGAAGAACGTAAAGCAGCAATGGTAAGCAACTTATTAGTTATTTTGTGCGGTGATAAAGAAGCTTCACCTGTTGTAAATACGGGCACTTTAAGTCATTAATAGTTGTATGCAATATGCAAAAATGAATAATTTTAAAATCTGAAACGAAACAAAATGAAAGAATATAAAGTAGTAACCTTAAAATTAGGGTTTAGAAATAGAATTCAAAATTTTGAAGATTTATTAAACCAATATGCAAGAGAAGGTTGGGTTTATAAAGAAGTACCAAGTGGATGGAATTCTGTAATTTTAGAAAGAGATAAAAACAGGTAAAAATGAAAGTTTTTAGAGAAGAACAACGTTTTACCCAACTTTGGTTAATAGTTTTAATGTCTGTGGGTTTATTTGTACCTATAGCTCTTATTTTTCAAGAGTACAGCAAAGAAAACTCATCTATTAGTATCAATGAACTAATAGGAAGTACTATTGCAATTTTAGCTTCCGGTTTACTCATTTTTTTCTTTAAATTAAAAACAAGGATAGACGAAAAAGGGATTTATTATCAATTTTTTCCATTTCATTTTAAATACAAATTAATATCTTGGTATGAAATTGAAAATGCATTTGTAAGAACTTATGATGCTATTGGAGAATATGGTGGTTGGGGTTTAAAAGGCGGTTTCTTCTGGAGAAAATCCAAAGGAACTTGCATTAATGTTTCTGGTGATATTGGCATTCAATTAGAATTAAAAAATGGTAAAAAACTACTAATTGGTACTCAAAAAAAAGAGGAGGCTATTAGTGTTTTAAAAACGTATATGTATAAAAATTGATGCAAAAACTAGATAAAAATATAGTAATCATCAGCACTCTAATGACAACTTTAGCTTGGTTGTATGTAGTTTTCTCCTACAATAATTTACCTAGCAAAATTGTGGGGCATATGGATTTAGAGGGAAACATTACTAGGTTAGATGATAAAAGTACCATTTGGATTTTACCAATGATATTTACAGGTTTACAAATACTTATTTATTGGTTTTCAAAAAAAATAAAATTCAAAAACAGTAATTTAAAAAATGACGCAGCTCAAAAAACAGTTTCTCTTTTTATGCTTCCTTATATTGCTGTTATTTTATTGGTTGTAGAGATTTTAATAATCGAAAAATCTAATAATCCAACTTTAGATTTAAGTTATTTGCTTTTTGTAATAGTGAGTTTTACTATTCTTTTTTTGATTCTCTTATTTTCGTTTATCTATAAAAATTTAAACACATGATTAGAGTACTAACTTATCTAGTAATATACATTTTAGGAGTTACTATGGCAATTGCACAAGTAAAGTCTGAAAACATCATTTTACAAAATGGCCAAATAGAATTACCTGGTACATTAACCCATACATCAGAAAAGCAACCTTTATTAATTTGGGTGCATGGTTCTGGTAATATAGACAGAAATGGTAATCAGTTAGGTACGCCTGTAAAAGCAAACTACATTAAACAATTTAGAGATGCTGTCAATAAAGAAAATATTGCCTTTTTTAGTTTTGATAAAAGAACTTCCAATAAAAAAAACAGCGCGTTTTTAAAAAACACTAAAATAACAGATTTTGTGTTAGATGTTCAAGAAGTTGTCAAACATTTTAAAAAAGACAAACGTTTTTCTAAAATTGTATTAATAGGTCATAGCCAAGGTTCTTTAATTGCAATGTTAGCTTCAAAAAATGTAGATAAATACATTTCAATTGCTGGTGCAGGAGAAACCATAGACAAAACCATCCTTAAACAATTAAACGCTAAAAACCCAACTTTAGGTAAAGCTGCAAAACAACAATTTGACACCTTAAAAATCAAAGGAAAAATAGAAACAGTAAATCCTTTTTTGATAAGTATTTTTGCAAAACCCAACCAACCTTTTTTACTTTCGTGGATGCAATTAAATCCTACCAAAGAAATTAAAAAAGTTAAAAAGCCAACTTTAATAATTCAAGGTACCAAAGATTTACAAGTAAAAATTGAAGATGCAAAGGCTTTAAATGAGGCAAAACCAAACGCAAAATTGGTATTGATAGAAAACATGAATCATGTTTTAAAACAGATCACTAAAAACGAGGATAACTTAACTTCCTACTATTCTAATACATTTTCCATTTCAGAAAAACTAATAGAAGTTGTCGTAAAATTTGTAAAACAATAAAATGGCAAAGAAGAAAGCTTTCGCATTGCGAGTTAATGAAGATATGTTAAAAACCATAGAAAAATGGGCTGCAGACGAATTTCGATCTACAAATGGACAAATAGAATGGATGTTAATGCAAGCTTTAAAAAACGCAAATCGGGAACCTAAAAAAAAGGAGGAATAGAAATGAATTTGAAACCTATTGCTAAAACAAAACTGTTAAAATAAACGCTCAATTTTTATTGAGCGTTTTCTATTTTGTATCTTGTTCCCACTAATTCAAATAATTCAAAGTTTACAAAATGAAAAAACTATTCACACTACTTTTTTTAGCTTGCTCTACCCTACTCTTTTCTCAAGAGTTTTCTATGGATTTGGTAAAAAACATGAAACCAAGAAACATTGGTCCTGGAGGAATGTCTGGTCGTATAACTTCTATTGATGTTGTAGAATCTAACCCAGAAATCATTTACGTAGGAACTGCTTCTGGAGGAATTTGGAAATCTACATCTGGTGGCGTAAAATGGGAACCTATATTCGAAAAAGAATTAACAGCTTCTATTGGGGCAGTTGCTATTCAGCAATCTAACCCAAGTGTGGTTTGGGCAGGTACTGGAGAAGGGAATCCAAGAAATAGTTTAAATGGTGGTTTCGGAATTTACAAATCTTTAGACGCAGGTAAAACCTGGAAATCTATGGGCTTAGAAAAAACACGTCATATTCATAGAATTTTAATTGACCCTACAAACCCAGATATAGTGTATATAGGTGCCATTGGTTCTCCTTGGGGAGAACACAAAGAACGTGGTGTTTATAAAACTAAAGATGGTGGAAAAACTTGGAAACAAATTTTGTTTACCAATATAAAATCAGGAACTGGAGATTTAATTATGGATCCCAAAAATCCAAATAAAATAATTGCTGCCATGTGGGAACACAAACGTGACCCTTGGTTTTTTAAATCTGGAGGAGAAGGTAGTGGTTTATACATTACACATGATGGAGGAGAAAATTGGAAGAAAATTACCGAAAAAGAAGGTTTTCCAAAAGGTGAATTAGGTAGAATTGGTGTAGCAATTGCACCCAACAACACAAATATAATATATGCGTTGGTAGAATCTAAAAAAAATTCCTTGTACAAAAGTGAAGATGGTGGTTTTAAATGGAAAAAAATAAACGACAAACCTGGTATTGGAAACCGTCCTTTTTACTACTCAGAAATTTATGTAGATCCACAAAACGAAAATAGACTTTACACTGTTTTTACCTATGTAAATGTTTCTGAAGATGGTGGTAAAAACTTTAAACAATTAATGCCTGCTTATGGTGTAGACAATGGTGTGCATCCAGATCATCATGCTTGGTGGATACACCCAACAAATGGTAAATTTATGATAGATGGAAATGATGGTGGTTTAAATATTACCAAAGATGGCGGCAAATCTTGGCGATTTATTGGCAACATTCCTGTAGCACAATTTTATCACATTAATGTTGATAATGAATATCCATACAATGTGTATGGAGGAATGCAAGACAATGGTTCTTGGAGAGGTCCTGCTTATGTGTGGAAAGCTCAAGGAATTAGAAATTCTTATTGGCAAGAAATTTCTTTTGGTGATGGTTTTGATGTAGTTCCAGATAAAGACAATTCTAGATATGGCTGGTCTATGAGTCAGCAAGGTTCTGTGGTTCGTTACGATTACCTTACAGGAAACAATTACTCTGTAAAACCAACTCATAAAGATCCAAATATCCAGTTGCGTTTTAATTGGAATGCTGCTATCAACATAGATCCTTTTGATAATAATACCTTATATTTTGGAAGTCAGTTTGTGCATAAATCAACAGACAAGGGATTAACTTGGTCTGTAATTTCTCCAGATTTATCTACCAACAACCCAGAAAAATTAAAACAATCGGAAAGTGGTGGTTTAACTATGGATGCAACTGGTGCAGAAAATCATTGTACAGTTTTAGTAATAGAACCTTCTCTTTTGCAAAAAGATGTATTGTGGGCCGCAACAGATGATGGGCAAGTACACATCACCAAAAATGGCGGAGAAAACTGGACAAATGTTGCAAAAAACATTAAAGGTTTGCCAGAAAACAGCTGGATTACGCAAATTAAAGCCTCTAACAAAAATAAAGGTGAAGCTCTTTTAATTGCCAATGATTATAGACGTTTTAACTACACACCATATGCCTACAGAACTAAAAATTACGGTAAAACTTGGCAACGTATTGTAGATGAAAAAGATGTACAAAGTTACACCCTGTGTATTATAGAAGATCCAGAAAACGCAAACTTATTGTTTTTAGGTACAGATGATGGATTGTATATTTCTGTGGATGCTGGAGATAAATGGACAAAATGGACCAATGGTTTTCCAACAGTTCCTGTAAAAGACTTGGTAATACACCCAAGAGAACAAGATTTAGTAATTGGTACTTTTGGTAGAGCTGCTTGGGTTTTAGATGATATTCGCCCTTTAAGAGCTTTGGCAAATAAAAATGCTACTTCAAAAAAATTACAATTATTTGAACCACCTACCGCATATCAAGCAGTCTACCAACAACCCACTGGTAGTAGGTTTGGGGCAGATGCTATGTATCAAGGAGAAAACAAAAATGGTGGTGCTATGATTTCTTATTTTGTTGATGTGCCTAAGGTTGATAAAAAAGCGAAAAAAAAGAAAAAAGAGGATGTAAAATACGACTCTATTAAACTAGAAATTTTTGATGACGCTACACAAATTAGAACCTTAAAATTTAAAGCCCCTAAAGAAAGTGGTGTACACAAAATAACTTGGTATTTAAGAGAAAAAGGAGTTGCTAGAGCTTCTAGAAGAATTAGAGAATCGAAAAGAGAACCCTCTGGAGTTCAAGTAAAACCAGGAACATACAGATTAAAAATGACTTTTGGTAACGAAGTTTCAGAACAAAATATTAAAGTTGAGTTTGACCCTCGTTTACAGATTTCTCAGGCAGCAATCAACCAAAAATATGCAGCTAGTAAAGAATTGGAAAAATACCAAGAAAAAATTGCTGCAGCTGTAAAACAATTAGTACAAAGTAAAAATACTGCAACTTCTATAAAAAGTGATTTATCTAAAGAAGACAAAAAGAAGTACAAATCAGAAATAAAAAAATCATCAGAAATTATTAAAAAAATTGATGATTTAATTGCTAAATATTTAGGTTCTATAGACAAAAGGCAAGGCATTACCAGAAACCCAGAAATAACCGTAAACCAACGTTTTGGAAAAGCTAGTAGATATATACGTTCTCGTTTTGGCGAACAAACAGCTACAGAAACTATGTTAATGAATCAATTTAAAAATGAATTTACCAAAGTAATTTCTGAAACCAATACCTTTTTTAATAATGATTGGGTTACCTACAAAGCCTCTGTTGAGAATATTAAAATATCTCCTTTTAAAAAGACTAAAATATTTACAAGCAATTAAATGTATGCGTTTTTACCTTTTAATTTTAACCATGTGTTTTCTACTTTGTAAAACACATGCTCAAAATAATACTAAAGATCAATTGGGAACTTGGTATATGTACAATGGTTCTCATAAAGTTTCAAAAAAGTGGACTCTAAAAACTAGTTTTCATGTAAGATATTACGAGTTTATTACAGAATATCAACAAGAAATATACAGGTTTGGTGTAAATTACGCTTTTAATAAGAAAATAAATTTAACCCTAGGCTCTGTGTATTCTATAAAAGATATTTCTTACAAAGAAAATTTACCAGATTTGTATGAATATCGCTTTTATCAAGATTTAAATATGAAAGATAATTGGAGTAATTTTAAAGTAAAACATAGAATTAGATTGGCACAACGTTTTAAAAGACAAAATTTTACAAACAAAACTACTCATAGAATTCGATATGGTTTATTTGTAAAATATCCGCTAAATAATAAGCTAACAACCTATGCCTTTAATGAATTTTTTATAAAATTTGCAAGCAAACCGTTTGGCGAAAACAGAACTGGGTTTGGATTTTTACATCAACTAAATTCTACGTTAAAATTAAATTTTGGATACCAACAAATAAAACTGCCAAATCAAATTCAAAAAAGATTACTTCTCGGTATTGTTATAAACACGAATCACTTTAAAAAATTAACATAAAATATGGAGCCTATTTTCACAAACGACGCCATTGTATTTGGTATTTTAATGATTTCTTTAGGAATTGTTTTTTACACAGAAAGTATAAAAACAGGTTTTTGGCCAAAATTTTACAAAATAGTACCAGGTTTATTTATGGCCTATTTTATCCCTGCTTTATTTACAACAGCAGGTATTATTTCCCCAGAATGGGAAACCATAAATACCGATGGAGAAACGATTGCTGAAAGCTCTCAATTGTATTTTATAGCCAGTAGATTTTTATTACCAGCTGCATTGGTTTTAATGACTTTAAGTATCGATTTAAAAGCCATTTTTAATTTAGGCAATAAAGCATTGATAATGTTTTTTACAGGAACCATTGGTATTATTATAGGGGGTCCTTTAGCTATTTTATTAATCTCTATTTTTTCTCCAGAAACAGTTGGTGGCGCAGATTTTGATGCTGTTTGGAGAGGACTTTCTACTCTTGCAGGAAGTTGGATTGGTGGTGGTGCAAACCAAACTGCCATGTTAGAAATATACAAATACAATCCAGCAAAATATGGAGGAATGGTATTTGTAGATATTGTAGTTGCTAATATTTGGATGGCTGTATTATTAATTGGTATTGGTAGAAAAGATAAAATTAATAAATGGTTAAAAGCAGATACTTCTGCGATAGAAGAATTGAAAGAAAAAGTAGCTTCTTTTTCTAAAAAAGTAAAAAGAAATCCGTCTTTAACAGATTTAATGATTATGCTAGCCATTGCTTTTGGCACAGTTGGTTTTGGTCATTTTGCCTCTAAATACTTAGGCCGTTTTTTTAACAGCTTTGTAAAAGGAATGGAGTCTCAAACATGGCGTAATATTTTTTCATTTTTAGGATCGAGTTTCTTTTGGTTAATTAGTATTTCTACAATTGTAGCTATTCTAATTTCGTATACAAAGGCTAAAAATTACGAAGGGGCAGGAGCAAGCAAATTAGGTAGTGTGTTTATCTATATTTTAGTAGCAACAATTGGTATGAAAATGGATTTAAAATTAATTTTTGAAAACCCTGGTTTAATCGCTATTGGCTTAGTTTGGATGAGTATTCATGCAGGTTTATTAATAGGAATTGCAAAATTAATTAAAGCACCATATTTCTTTTTAGCTGTGGGTAGTCAAGCTAATGTTGGTGGTGCTGCTTCTGCACCTATTGTTGCACAAGCTTTTCACCCGTCTTTAGCAACAGTTGGTGTTTTACTCGCAGTATTTGGGTATGCAATTGGTACAGTTGGTGCTATTTTGTGTACAATTTTAATGGAATTATCTGCTAGCATTTAAAAAAATAAAGCATATTTGCAATCGTAAAAAATCATAGTATGAAACGTATAATTGGTATTATTTTAGTAACTATTTTACTAACAGCATGTTCTTCTAAAAAAGAAAGAAGCATGGTCGTTGAAGGAAACATTAAAGGTTTAAAAAAAGGAGTTTTATATCTTCAAAAAATGAAAGATACTGTTTTGGTTTCTATAGATTCTGCAAAAGTGATTGGAGATGGAAACTTTAAATTAACAGATGATGTTGATTCTCCTGTAATGTATTACATCACATTTAAAGGAAATACTACCGATAAAAGAATTCTATTTTTTGGTAATAAAGGAACTATTACTGTAAATGATAATATTGAAACTTTTGGTTTTAATCCAGAAATTATAGGATCTGAAAACCAGTTAGTTCTTAATGATTTTGCTAAGATTAATAATCAGTTTAAAAACCAAAGTTTAGAATTTATTAAAAAAGAATTTGAAGCAAAAGCAGCAAATGATAAAGAGTTATTAGCTAAAGTGCAAGAAGATTATAATAGAATGGTTCGTAGAAAATACTTATATACTACAAACTTTGCACTTACCCACCCAAGCTCTGAGGCTGCACCTTATATAGCATTAACAGAATTATACAATGCCAACATTAAACTTTTAGACACCATAAACAAGACGCTTACACCCAAAATAAAAGCTTCTGATTATGGAAAACGTTTGGACAACTTTATAAAAAGATTGAAAGAAACCGAAGAGAAATAGAAAAAAAACTGAATCTAAGAATTCAGTTTTTTTTATTAAATTTATAAGATGAAATACTTATCTCCAGAAATTGAAGCATTATCAAAACAGTTTGAAGAAACAAAATCTTTAGCGAGAATTGGAGTTTCTTGTGGTATTTTTCAAGATTGTGATTATACAGAAGAGAGACCTAAACCTATTTTAAGAAATAAAGAAGATTAATTTTTTACTTTTAAACTCCACTCAAAACTAAATTTAGACACCACGTCTCCTTCTTCATTTTTTCCTCGAGAAATTAAGGTAATCACTTGCCCTTCTTTTGTTTCAATAGATTTTTCAATTGCTTGTTTTATTGTATGACCACCTTTACAAGTAAACATAATTTTACCAGTTGCCTTTTTATAAAACTCTGCTTCTTGTTTGGTAACTAACATAGATACTTTCTGATTAGATTGAGATATAGCATACATCACCAAAGCACCAGTTGACATTTCTGCAGCCATACCTTGGGCAGCCCAAAACATACTTTTAAACGGATTCTGATTTATCCATTGATGCTTAATTTGTACAGTACAAACACCATCCTTTAAGGTTTTTACCCTTAAACCAGAGAGCCATCCCAAGGGTAGTTTAAAAAACATAAAAGAATTGATACGGTTGGGTGTTATTTTCATCTTATCTTGTATTTATTAGCAATTTACCATTTTTTTAATAAATCAAACGAAGAATTTAAATGTTAATATTTTGTTAATTACAGTACTATGTATTACATAATACCTTTTTAAAGACATATATTTGCATAAGAAAGTATTATATACAATTCAAATATGAAACATAACACCCAAAACACAAACGCTTTTTTAATTCATATTTCTGCTTTTGCAGGTTTTATATTTCCATTTGGTCATATTATTACACCACTTGTTGCGTGGCAAACATTAAAAGAAAGAAGTGCATTTTTAGATGCGCAAGGTAAAGAAGCTGTAAACTTTAATATTAGCTATACCCTATATGCTTTTATATTAACCTTACTATTTATTCCTTTTGCTTTTGGGTCTTTTTTTAGAAACCTAATTGCTGGTCATCATTTTCATTTCGACTTAGATTTTACCCCAAATATTTTAGGTGTTATTGGCTTAGGTTCTGCAGCAGGTATTATTTATTTAGTTGGTATTGCTTTAGTTATTATTGCCTCTTTAAAAGCTAGAGATGGCGAAAACTACAAATATCCATTTACAATAAATTTCATAAAATAAACCACAATATATGAAGATAGAAAACACAAAAGCACAAATGAGAAAAGGTGTTTTAGAGTACTGCATTTTATCCATTTTAAAAAATGGAGATGCTTACACTTCTGAAATACTTTCAACTCTAAAAAATGCAGAAATGATTGTGGTAGAAGGCACGATTTACCCATTATTAACCCGTTTAAAAAACGCAGGTTTATTAACCTACAGATGGGAAGAATCTACCTCTGGCCCCCCAAGAAAATATTACGTTTTAACAGAAAACGGAGGCATGTTTTTAAAAGAATTAGACAAAACATGGAGCAATTTAGTTAACGCAGTAAACCAAGTAATTAGCACAAAAACAACTTCAAATGAATAAGACAATAAATATAAATTTAGGCGGATTTTTCTTTCATATAGATGAAACTGCTTATCAAAAATTAAAAAGATACTTAGAATCTATCTCTAGATCTTTAAGTGAAGATCCGCAGGGAAAAAACGAAATTATTGCCGATATAGAAGCACGTATTAGCGAGCTTTTATCAGAAAAAATAACAGACGTAAGACAGGTTGTAAATGAAAGCGATATTGAAGATATTATTGCAATTATGGGACAACCAGAAGATTATGCAGAAGCAGAAGAAACCTATTCTGATGCCAATTACGCTTCCCAAAAAAATAACGTATCTGGTAAAAAACTATTTAGAGATGGTGATGACAAGTTTTTAGGTGGTGTTGCTTCTGGTATTGGACACTATTTTGATATTGATGCAATCTGGATACGTTTAGGCCTATTAGCCTTATTTTTTGGAGCTGGTTTTGGTATTATTCTTTATATCATCTTATGGATTTTATTACCTGAAGCTAAAACCACTGCTGAAAAATTACAAATGGAAGGCGAACCTGTAAATATAGATAACATAGAAAAAAAAATTAGAGAAGAGTTTACACATGTTTCTGAAAATGTAAAAGATTTTGCCAACAATGCGTCTTTAAAAATTAAAGATGGTGCAAATGAGTTTTCAGAAAAAATAAATAAAACTTTTTCAGCAAAGACAAAAAAAAATAATGGTATAGAAGATTTTTTAAATACTATTGGTAACCTATTTCTAGTGCTCTTTAGAGTTATAGGAAAGTTTATAGGTGTTATTCTAGTATTTATAGCTGCTGCTGTTATTTTATCTCTAATTATTGGAGGGTTTTCTGTAGGTAGCATAGAGTTTTTAAACATCGATGGCAATTTTATAAACTATCCGCATTTTTTTTATGATGCTAGTTTACCAAAATGGGTGTTAACTATTTGCTTGTTTACCTTAATTGGTATTCCATTTATTGTACTGTTTATTTTAGGATTAAGAATTTTATCAAGCAATGTAAAACAGTTTAGCAAAACCACTTCTTTAACATTATTAGGTATTTGGTTAATTGCCTTATTAGCTATCATTTTTACAGGAATCGAGTTTGGTACAACCCATGCTAATTATGGTAAATATGTAGAAAAACAAGAGCTAAATATTACTAAAAAAGATACACTAATCTTAAAAATGGTAAATGATGATAGCATTTATTACAGACATAATCTAAAAAGAACCTATAGTAAACAAGAAGTAGAAATAGAAAATACTATAAAACTGTATTCTAATTATTTACGAGTAGATGTTGAAAAAAGTAATACAGATAAAGCTTATTTTGTAATACAAAAAGAATCTTATGGTAGAAGTAGCATTAAAGCTCGTAAAAATGCAGAACAAATTAATTACAAATACAACTTTACAAATAATCAAGTAGTATTAAACGCTTTCTTCTTATCAGATGTAAAAAATATTTTTAAAGATGAAGAAGTAAAAATCACCTTCTTTGTTCCTGAGAAAACCACAGTATATTTTGATAATTCTATGAGATATTTTTTAATGAATGTTAGAAATAAGGATGGTATTGATGAGAGAGAGATGGGGAATCATCACTTTAGAATGAAAAAAAATTATTTAGAATGTACAGATTGTAAAAAGGAAGAAGAAAAAATAGAAATTAAAGCAACTATATAATTACAACTCAACCGAAACAATCAACAACTGGGCTACTAAATTTAGAGGGTAAGCGTCTATTATGAGATATTTACCATCAAAATTAAAAGCATTATTATGAAAACAGCAATCAATCGAATTTTAACAGTACTTTTTATAACTACTTTACTTGCATCTTGTAGTGTAGGCATGTTTAACAGCGTAAATGGCAACAGAAATGTTGTAACAAAACAACGAACTTTACAACCAGATTTTATGGGGATTAACGTAAGTAATGGTATCGATTTATACATCTCTCAAGATGATAATACGGCAATATCTGTAGAAGCAGATGAAAATTTACACGACATCATTGTTACTGAAGTTGAGAACGGAATTTTAAAAATATACACAGAAAAAAATATTTGGCAAGCAAAGGCTAGAAAAGTATTTGTTACTATAAACCAATTAAACTCTTTAAAAGCCAAAAGTGGAAGTGATGTGTATGGAGAAGGCATTATAAAAGCGAATGAAATTGCCCTATCTAGTTCTAGTGGTGCAGATATAAATATAGAAATTGATGCTAAAAATATATCTACAAGCGCTTCAAGCGGTGCTACTATAGAAATAAGTGGAAAAGCTATCAATCATGCATCTAATGCTGCAAGTGGCAGCTCTATAAATGCCTATAATTTAAAAAGTAACAATGTAATTGTAAGTGCAGCAAGTGGTGCCGATATAGATGTTTTTGCTTCAGAAAAAATAGAAGCAAAAGCTTCTAGTGGTGGTGATGTAGATTTTAAAGGAAATCCGAAAAAAATATCTAAGAAAAGTTCTTCTGGTGGAAGCATTTCTCAAAAATACTAATTGGAAATTAAAAAGGGTGCTTAATTATAAGCATCAACCTTATACTGAATAAAAATTTATTAGAAAGCTAACTTCTAATATAGTTACTAATACTTGGTTTTATTAGTTTACTTGGTAAGACGCTGTTTTTTTTTAAAACAGCGCTTACTTTTTAGTATGTTTTTAAAATTTCTAAAAAAGTAGTTCTATCAATTTCTTTGGCGCCCAAACTGGCTAAATGATCAGTATAAACTTGGCAATCTATTAATTGATACTTCTTGTTTTTAACCAAATGGATAAAGGCTAATTTAGAGGCATTAGAAACTTTACTAAACATACTTTCGCCACAAAAAACGCCATTAATTTCCAAACCATAAAGACCACCAACCAATTCTGCGTCCTTCCAAACCTCTACAGATTTTGCAATTCCTTTTTTATGTAAGTTAATGTATGCTTGCTCCATATCATTTGTAATCCAAGTACCCAAATCATCTTTTCTATCGATACTTTTACAGTTGTAAATCACCTGTTCAAAAGCTTTGTTTTCTGTTATTATATATTCTTTTTTTTTGATGATTTTCTTCATGGATTTAGATACTTTTAAATCATTTGGAAACAGTACCATTCTTTCAAAAGGGCAATACCAAATAATAGGATCTCCTTGAGAATACCATGGGAAAATTCCGTTTTTATAAGCATGAATTAATCGTTGTTCAGACAAATCGCCACCCAAAGCAATAATGCCTTCTTCTGTTGTAAATTGATATGGTGGAAATGCAATAGTATCTGAAAGCCAAATCATTTAAAATCTATCTTTTTTTTTGCAAATTTAACCATTTCACAAAAAACAGTTAATCTATTATAATACACGCAATTTATTTAGAATTAGTTCTTACTTTTGTAAGCTCATTAAAACGCTATTTTTTTGAATAAAAAGAAGAAAAAAAGGAAAAAGAACACTGCTTTTATTGGCAAAAGATTACATATTTACTATGGCAGAACAGGTTTTTATCTATTTGTTTGGGAAAGTTTAAAAAGAGCTTTTTTACCTATTGTTTTGGTGGTTTTACTCTTATTTTTATTTAATAAGTATGTTTACGATGTTAATGAGGGTTTAGAAACTATTACAGAAACTTTTTCTAGAATTGGTATTTTAACTACTTTTTTTATTTCAGAAACACTTTTGGGTTTAGTACCACCAGAAATGTTTATAGCCTGGACTAAAAAAACTCCAGAACCGATTTTAAATTTATCCATCTTAGCAACACTATCTTATTTTGGTGGTTTATTGTCTTATTTTTTAGGTAAAATGACTTTAAAAATACCTGCTGTAAAAAAATATTTAGAAGTAAAAATGGCTGCCAATTTAAAAAACACTAAAAAATGGGGTGGCTTTTTAATTTTAGTAGGTGCATTATTACCTTTACCTTTCTCAATAGCGTGTTTAGCTGCAGGTATGATTAAATATCCTTTTAAAAATGTGGTTGTTTTTGGGGTATTTCGTTTTTTACGATTTGCAGTTTATGGGTGGGCAATTTTTAAAGTAGTTACTTAATAGTTTACATTTGTATTATGGGATTAACAAACAACGATATTTTTAAAAAATTACGTGTAGCGCATAAATTGCGAGATACAGATATTATAGAAATCTGCAAATTGGTAGATTTTAAAGTAAGTAAAGGTGAATTAGGGGCTTTTTTTAGAAACGAAGACCATCCAAAGTATATGGAATGTGGTGATCAAATTTTAAGAAACTTCTTAAATGGCTTAATTATACATTTACGTGGGCCAATGCCAAAGAAAGACGGTAGTCGTTAGTTTTTAGTTTTTTTTAATAGAAAAACTGAAACTGACTAATAATAAAAAAGAGTACAATTTTAAAAATTGTACTCTTTTTTATTGATTATTATTGTCTATCGTCTAAAGACTACTGACTATTTTAGAATGGTAAATCATCTGGTTCTTCGTCAGAAACTTTACTTGCTGGCTCAAATTGGTCTACTGGAGGTAAATTTTGATTTTGAGATGCGGTTTGAGATAAGTTCTCAATTCTCCAACCTTGTACAGAATTAAAGTATTTCGCTTCACCTTGTGGGTTTATCCACTCTCTACCTCTTAAATTAATAGAAACTTTTACATCTTGGCCAACATTATAGCTATTTAACAAATCTGTTTTGTCTTGCACAAACTCAATCATAATCATTTGCGGATATTGCTCGTCTGTAGTAACAACTAATTCTCTTTTTCTAAAACCATTAGAACCAAAAGTTTGTACCTCTCCAATTAATTTTATTTTCCCGATAACTTCCATAATATAAATCTTAACTATTTAATTAAAAGCACTTTCCAAGCACTTTCTACATCATTTTTATTTAAAAACTCTTGCGCAAATGTATGTTTTTTTAGGGTTTCTAACCCAATAAATTGCGGATGTTCTTTTGCAAAGTTATTAACAGTTTCTTTTGTTGGCAACTGTTCTACATTACCTAACATACCTAAATTATTGCCTGTTAAAATAGGACTATTTCTAATTTCTTTGGGTATTTGATCTACACCAATCCCTAAAGTACGAATGGGTTTGGGTATTTCAAAAAAGCCATCTCTTGCTCTAGAATAGTAGCTACCTCCTGCTCTTGCAACCAAATCTATTTTATGTTGATCTATGCCTCCATTGGCATCTAAAACATCTTCAGAAATATGCACTTTTACAACTTCGCAAATAATTAAATTTCCTGCTCCAGCTTCATCACCTGTAAAAATAACATCATTTACTTTACACTCTAATTGCACAGGAGATTCTGCAACTCTAAATGGTTTTATTTTGTCTGATTTTAGCATGGTAAATCCTGCTTTTTCAAACTCGTTTACACCTGCTGGATACTCTGTAGAACTTAAAGACATTTGTTGTACAATAGCATAATTTACAATATTGATAACCACTTCTTTTGTAGCCAAAACATTCTCTAAAGTATGTTTTGTAGTATTATCTCTAACTCTTCTTGCTGGAGAAAATATTAAAATAGGCGGATTTGCTCCAAAAACATTAAAAAAACTAAATGGTGATAAATTGGGCTTGCCATTAGTATCAATTGTGCTAGCAAATGCGATGGGTCTTGGTGCAATACTACCTAATAAATAACTATGTAATTTTCCTGTTGATATTTCTTTTGGATCTATACTTAACATAAAAATTGTAATTTTTTAAAATGTCTATTAAGGCCCAATTGAGAACTATATCTTTTAACCGTACCAAAAAAACATTTGTTTAGTAAAAAAATGTCTTGTAAAGATACTATCAAATTAACAAATGAGTTATATCCTTGAAACCTTTATATTTGTTTTTATGAATTTTACAACCAATACCTTTTTCTTTAAAAGAGTTGCTGTTTTAACTTCTTTGGTTATCGTTTCTCTCGTTTTATGGAATACGTTTATCTTTTTCCAAAAATTTAAGAAAGAAGAAAGAATTAAAATAGAAATTTTAGCAGCTGCACAAAAAGAATTGGCAACAAATTCCGATTTAAATGCAAGTGTAGATTTACCTTTAAAAGTAATTGAAAGTAGCAATAACATTCCTATGATTTTGGTAAATGCTAAAGGTGAAATTTTAGAGATACAAAACTTAGATCCTGTAAAGTCTTTAGATAAAAACTATGTAGCGAAACAGTTGCAAATTATGAAGTCTCAAAACAAACCCATAGAAGTAAGTTATAAGGGAAAAAACAAACAATTTGTATATTATAAAGATTCTGAACTACTAGACAAACTAACCTATTACCCAATTGCTTTAATTTTAATTTTAATACTATTTTTAAGTGTAATTTATTTATTTTACAATTCTAATAAAATTGCAGAAACCAATAAATTATGGACAGGAATGGCAAAGGAAACTGCCCATCAAATTGGCACACCTTTGTCATCTTTATTAGGCTGGATTGCCATTTTAAAAATGGAAAAAGTAGATAATAAGTATGTCGAAGAAATAGAAAAAGATGTTAGTAGATTAAACACTATTGCCAATCGTTTTTCTAAAATTGGTTCTACACCCGAATTGAAAAAAGAAAATATTGTTACCATTACAAAAACAGCTTTCGATTATTTAACATCTAGAAGTTCTAAGCAAATTTCCTCTACATTTTGGGCTTCAGAAGATGTTATTTACACAAACTTAAACACAGAGTTATTTGGTTGGGTGATAGAAAATTTACTAAAAAACGCTATAGATGCTATGTCTGGCAAAGGCAGTTTACAAGTAAAAATAGAAAATACACAGAAAAAAGTAAAAATTACAGTTTCAGATACAGGAAAAGGCATGCCTAAAAAAATGTACAAACAAATTTTTAAACCAGGTTTTACTACAAAAAAACGTGGTTGGGGCTTAGGCTTATCTTTGTCTAAACGTATTGTAGAAGATTACCACAAAGGAAAAATATTTGTCCAAAAATCTGAAGTTGGTAAAGGAACTACATTTGAGATGTTGTTGGAAAAGTTTTAAAAATTACAAAATATAGAAAGAGTAATTGTAGTTAATAAAAACCAAAAGTTTCTAATAACCTGAGTTCGATTAATAAAATGCAAGTTGATTTGTTTTGACTGTCTGGTATTTTATGGACGGCTTTTTAGGTAAAAAGCTATAGGCAATAAGCCCTGCAACAATATTAGACAAGAAATTAGTA
>NZ_JBXVVE010000010.1:0-73025 GCF_057219325.1 Polaribacter sp. YIW18
ACACCAAATCAAATGCATCAACAAAATAAAGTCAAAAGAAAACAATATAAAAGCAAAAAAGGCAGTGATATAAAATCACTACCTTTAGATTATTAATTCTGTAACGCTATTTCAGGACGTCACAATTTAATTTTTATTGTTTGATAAACTTTTTACTGATCGATTGGTTTTGCGTATATAATTTTAATAAATACATCCCTTTAGATAACTTGGAAACGTTTATAGAACTGTTTACGTTTTTTATTGTTTCTGATTGTACCAATTTACCTAGGACATTATAAATATTTATAGTTGCTTTTTCGTTGATATTAAAAAATAACTTGTTTCCTGTAACCGGGTTTGGATACATTTTGAAACCGTTTAAAGCCTCTGAATTTGTACTTAGAGTTACAGTGTGACTTCCAACGCCGTTAAATGTGTTTTCAGGAAAAGCAGTCCATTCAGCTGTTTTATCAAAGGTAGTGTTAGGTGCAGTAATATCTTCGTTTCTTCTTAATGTTACGTTAATGGCAAATTTTTCGCTATTTCCAAAAACGCCAATTATATCAATTAATACATCATCTTTAAATAAAGCAACTGCGTCATCACCATTAAAGTTTACTGGTTGACCATAGTTTGTGTCAAGGTTATTTGGTTGTACTAAATCTACTTGTCCATTTGGATTAGATGCAGAATATGGTTGTAATTCTGGAGCAGAGTTATCTCCGTTACCAACAACAAAAACATCACCAGGAACAATACTTTTTACAGATCCTTTATCTAAAGCTAAAGGTGTGGTCCAAACACCAGATCCATTTCTTTCTAATTTTAAAACATATCCATCAAGATCTACTTTACTACCTGTTAGGTTAACAATTTCAATTGCTTTGTTAGTGCCTCCATTTCCTTCTACATATTCAGAAATAAATAATTCTGTTGCAGTACCACCAGAAGAACCATCTGTAGTTGTTGCGCTAGCTGCTGCAGATTTTGCAGACATATTATTGTCTTTGTCTTTAGCTAATACAGTTATACGATAAGTAGTAGATGTTGATAAATTTATGATTGTATAATTTGTTTCTGTTGTATTTGCGTGAAAAGAATCATCTAAATAAACGTCATAACTTACAACGGCATTATTATCTGTTGATGCAGACCAGTTTACCATGAAAGAGCTATCTGTAATATTTGTAATTGTAACATTATTAGGTACAGTTGGAGCTGTTGTGTCCGATAATGTTTGTCTTGTAACTATGTCACTTGCTTCAGATCTATTAATTTGATCTTTGGCAACAACTTTAAAGCTATAAGATGTGCCTGCTTCTAAATCTGTTATAGAAGTATTTGTTGTTGTAGTTTGTTTTGTTAAAACATCATTAACATAAACATTATAACCTATAACACCAACATCATCTGTAGAAGCTGTCCAGTTTAAATCGATTGATGTTAAAGTTATATTGCTTAAAGTTACATTTGTAGGCTTAGTAGGTGCTTATGTATCACTACTAGTGTAAATACCCCAAGTATCTTGTGCTGCATCTCCGCCCCAAATTCTAGTTGCTAAATATGGGTTATCTATAAAAGGGTTTCTATTTCCTTGCGCATAAGTATTCGAAGTATTTTCATGAAATGTATTACGAGCTTTTTCAAAGTCTGAAACGGGGTCTTCTACATTCCATTTTAAGAATAAATCAATCATGTCATCTGGCGTAAATTGATTACTCCCAACACCTACAGCAGTAGGCAAACATTGGTCTCCGTAACGAAGGTACATGTACATAATAATTCTAGCAACATCACCTTTCCATTCATCTCCAGGATACCAACCTCTTGTATTTGGGCCTTCGGGACCATTGTAAGTTACGCTAGAACGAGAAGAATTACCAGTACCTAAAGCAAATTTAAAATTATTTCTTTCTGAATTTCTGTTTTTATCTGCAGGTCTTAAGTTGTGTGCATCTTTACCAGAACCTGGATTGTTTGTTACCAAACTTGGGCTTGCCAAAGATTTAGAAAAAACATGTTCTCTGTTCCAAACAAAGTTATCACCATTTCCTCTATCTTGTAAAGAATTATCTCTAGTTCTGTCGTTTGTAATATCTTGGTCAGTACCATTTTCCCAACCATAAATTAAAACAACTTTAGATGCATCTACATCTTTGTCTGTAACCTTAGAAGCTTCCCAAACACCAGGAGTGTAACTTAATAAGTTTGTGTGTGTACTAATAATTTTTGTTGCTAAAGCATCTTTTAAATCTGTACCAGATAATTGTAAATTAACATCACTATAATAAGCTTCTTGACAGAAAGAGATTAAAGAGGTTAAAGTAAGAATACTAAAAAGTAATTTTTTCATCATATTTATTTATTAAAAATTAAAAAATAGATATTTCTTTTTCTGCAATTAAACCTTAATACTATCAATATATTAAGGTTGTTTTTTTTCTAAAAGCGCCATGTAAAATCCGTCAAAACCAGATTTATGAGCTAACACTTTTTTATCTGATACAAAGGTAAACTCTTTTCCTGCTTCTGATGTTAAGAAAGTATTAACTTGATTTTGATTTTCTGATGGAAGAATTGAACAAGTTGCATACACCATTTTACCACCTGGTTTTACCATTTTAGAGTAACTCTGTAAAATTTCTTGTTGTACTTTTTTAATATTATCTATAAATTCTGGTTTTAATTTCCATTTAGAATCTGGGTTTCTTCTAATAACACCCAAACCAGAACAAGGCGCATCTATTAAAACTCTATCTGCTTTACCATATAGTTTTTTAATAGGTTTTGTAGAATCTATTACACGCATATCTATATTATGTGCTTTGTTTCTTCTGGCTCTTACTTTTAATTTTTTTAATTTACTTTCGTAAATATCCATAGCAATTATTTGCCCTTTATTTTGCATTAAAGCAGATAAATGCAAGGTTTTACCACCAGCACCAGCACAAGTATCTACTACTTTCATACCTGGTTGTACATCTAAATAAGCAGCTACTAATTGAGAGGAGGCATCTTGAACTTCAAAAAAACCATTGTGAAAAGCTTCTGTTTTAAATACATTGGCTCTTTCTGGTAATACCAAAGCATCTGGATGATTAGGTACAAATTCTGTAATTACATTTTCTGCTCTTAATTTTTTCTGAAGAACTTCTTTGGTAATATTTAATGTATTAGTTCGTAAAATTACTTTGGCTTGCTCATTTAAAGCTTCAATTTCTTTGGTCCAAATAGCTTCTCCTAATTCAGATATACATAATTCGTCCATCCAATCTGGTACAGATTCTCTATATTTTCTAATTTTAGATAATTCAGCAAAACGCCCTTTAATCCTTCTTTCTGGCACATCACCAATTTGATTCCAATCTGGTAATGCAATTCCTCTTAGAATACACCATACAGAAAACAATCTCCAAATATTATCTCTATCATAAGGTATTTTTACTTCTGCAATTTCTGCGTATAACCTATTCCAACGTACCATTTCGTAAATGGTTTCTGCCACAAACTTACGATCTCTTGCACCCCAACGTTTATCTCTTTTTAAAGCTTTTTCTACGGCTTTATCTGCGTAAACACCTTCGTTAAATATATCTCTAATACTGTCTATAACAGCAAATGTTAAATTTCTGTGTAATCTCATTTTATTTAAATCTAATGGGGTGCAAAGATACGTCAAATAAAAGGTATTTTGTATTTTCGTTTTTACAAACTTTTAAAAGTTGAATTTAGACCAACCTATTACATATATTAAAGGTATAAGTGTACAAAAAGCGGCATTGCTTTTTGCAGAATTGGGTATAAAAACTTGTAACGATCTATTACATTTTTTTCCTTTTAGATATATAGATAAAACCCAGTTTTATGCCATAAAAGACTTACAGCCAAGTACCGCTGAAGTACAAATTGTAGGTAAAATTACACGTGTAAAATCGGTAGCTCAAAAAAGAGGAAGTAGATTAGTAGCTACTTTTCAAGATGCTACTGGTTCTATGGAACTAGTCTGGTTTAAAGGCCAAAAATGGATTAAAGATTCTTTAAAAATTAATCAACCTTATGTGGTTTATGGTAAATTAAACCATTATAATGGCAGTTTTAGTATTCCACATCCAGAAATGGAGTTAGTAACAGAGTACAAAAAGAAACTACAAACTAAAATGCAACCTGTTTATCCATCAACAGAAAAATTAACCAATTCTGGTTTTTCTAATAAAATGATGCGAACCTATCAACAAAATTTATTACAGCAGTTTTATGACGGCATACAAGAAAGTTTATCTCAAGAAATTATAAGTGATTTTAAGTTGATGTTAAAAAGAGATGCATTGTTAAATATACATTTTCCTAAAAGTCAAGAAAACTTAGCCAAAGCTCAAAACAGATTAAAGTTTGAAGAATTATTTTTTATTCAATTACAATTATTGCGTAAAAAACTCATCAATAAAACTAAAAACAAAGGTTTTATTTTTGAAAATGTTGGTGCTGTTTTTAATCAATTTTATAGTAAAAAGTTACCTTTTGATTTAACAAATGCCCAAAAAAGAGTTTTAAAAGAAATTAGAAAAGATGTAGCATCTGGTGCACATATGAACCGACTTTTACAAGGAGATGTTGGCTCAGGAAAAACAATTGTAGCTTTATTAACCATGCTTTTAGCAATAGATAATGGTTTTCAAGCCACCATTATGGCGCCTACAGAAATTTTAGCAAATCAGCATTTTATTGCTGTTTCAGAATTGTTAGAAGGCATGAATATTAAGGTTGCTATTTTAACAGGGTCTGTTAAAACAAAAAAACGAAAAGAAATTCACGCTAGTTTAGAAGATGGTAGTTTACATATTTTAGTGGGTACACATGCCTTATTAGAAGATAAAGTACAATTTAAAAATCTTGGTATTGCTATTATTGACGAACAGCACAGGTTTGGTGTAAAACAAAGAGCAAAATTGTGGATGAAAGGAGGGATAATTGATGGTATTTCTCTTCCACCACATATATTAGTGATGACAGCAACACCAATACCAAGAACATTGGCAATGTCTGTATATGGTGATTTAGATATTTCTGTAATTGACGAATTACCTCCAGGAAGAAAAGAAGTAAAAACGGTGCATCGTTTTGATAGCAATAGATTGTCGGTTTTTAAATTTATGAAAGATGAAATTAAAAAAGGTAGACAAGTCTACGTGGTTTATCCATTAATTCAAGAATCTGAAGCGATGGATTATAAAGATTTAATGGATGGTTATGAAAGTATTTCTAGAGAATTTCCATCGCCAAATTATCAAATTAGTATTGTACATGGTAAAATGAAACCTGCAGATAAAGATTTTGAAATGCAGCGATTTGTGAATGGAGAAACTCAAATTATGGTGGCCACAACTGTTATTGAAGTTGGTGTAAATGTACCCAATGCAAGTGTAATGATTATAGAAAGTGCAGAACGTTTTGGCTTGTCTCAATTACATCAATTACGAGGTAGAGTAGGTAGAGGTGCAGACCAAAGTTATTGTATTTTATTATCTAGCTATAAATTATCTGAAGAAGGTAAAACGCGTTTAAAAACTATGGTAGAAACTACAGATGGATTTAAAATTGCAGAGGTAGATTTAAAGTTACGTGGACCTGGAAATTTAATGGGTACACAACAAAGTGGCGTTTTAAATTTAAAAATTGCTGATGTTGTAAAAGATTCTAAAATTTTAGTTGCTGCCAGAAATACAGCTATGGCTGTATTACAAGAAGATGATACCTTATCTAAACCAGAAAACGCACCTATTAAAAAAGCCTATGTAAAAATGAGTAAACACTCTAAAATTTGGAGTGAAATTAGCTAGTGTATTTACGAATACGACCTCGTTTTAATGACTTATACTCGTACTTAACTAATTTATATTTATTAAAGTTTTTAAACAAAAAAACTACAATTCTAACAAGCGTTTTGCTGCATTAAAAGGGGTTGTTTTGCTTTTTTCTAATTTATCTATTTCTTTTTCTAAAGCTTTTTTAATTAACGGATTGTTATAAAAATTAGCTTTTAATTGTTGTTCTATAGTAGCCAATAACCAATATTTATTTTGTGCATTTCTTTTATCAATAAAATAATTATTTTCTTTTGTTAAGGTTAGGTATTCAGAAATCATGTTGTCAATTTCTTGAATTCCTGTATTGTGCAATGCACTTGCAATAAGTACTTTTGGTTGCAAGTTACTTTTTTTTGGTGGATATAAATGCAATGCTCGATTAAATTCTACTTTAGCAATTTTTGCATTTTTTTCGTTTTCACCATCAGCTTTATTAATTACAATAGCATCTGCCATTTCTATAATACCACGCTTTATGCCTTGTAATTCGTCTCCAGCTCCAGCCAGTTTTAGTAATAAAAAGAAGTCTACCATAGAATGTACTACAGTTTCAGATTGCCCAACACCCACAGTTTCTATAATAATAGTATCAAAACCAGCAGCTTCACATAAAATGATACTTTCTCTTGTTTTTTGTGCAACACCACCTAAAGATGTTCCAGAAGGAGAGGGTCTAATAAAAGCATTTTTATCGGTAACCAATTGTTCCATTCTGGTTTTATCGCCTAAAATAGACCCTTTATTTACAGCGCTACTTGGGTCTACAGCTAAAACCGCTACTTTTTTTCCTTTGGATGTTAAATGTTTACCAAAAGATTCAATAAACGTGCTTTTACCAACACCAGGTACACCTGTAATTCCTATTCTTACTGATTTATTTGCATGTGGCAAACAACGCTCTAATATTTCGTTTGCTTTTTGTTGATGTTTCACATTTGTACTTTCCACCAAAGTAATTGCACGACTTAAATACGTAATATTACCCTTTAAGATTTCTGAAGTAAAAAAATCTACAGAGTTTTGTTTAGCTCTGTTAAGTTTTATTTTTTCTGCACTGGTTTTACTGGTTGTTTCTGGTTGAGAAACACCTTCATTTTCATGTAATGCAGAAGAATTTTTGTTCATTTATAAAAGTAAATATGTAAATTTAGAAATAAATTATTACAATTTTGCAACACTCCAAAAAATCTATCGTCTTTAGAGTAAGATTATTTTAATGAAACCAACCAAATATTTACATCAATCTTTAGTAGATCTGTATTAAAAACAAATAATAAAATCTCTTTAAAAGCAGATTATAGTACTATTGTAATTAAGTAATTTTCTAGTAAATATTTATCTTATTTCTATTTCAAACTATTTACCAAACTTCTCTCAATTTCCATTTCTCTATTCTTAATAAAGTGCCTATCTTTATCCACTGTAAATAGTCACTTTTTTTAATGGAACTCTACAAAGAAAATCAATTGAAAATATACAATTCTCTTAACAAGTCTAAAGAGGATTTTAAACCCATAACAGAAGGTTACGTTGGCATGTATGTTTGCGGTCCAACAGTATATAGCAATGCACATTTAGGCAACGTAAGAACATTTATGTTTTTCGATGTTGTGTACAGGTATCTTTTACATTTAGGATATAAGGTGCGTTACGTTCGTAATATTACAGATGCTGGTCATTTAGAAAATGATGCAGATGAAGGCGAAGATAGAATTGCAAAAAAAGCACGTTTAGAAGAAATAGAACCGATGGAAGTTGTACAACGTTACACTGTAGATTTTCATAATGTGCTAAAAAATTACAACTTTTTGCCACCAAGCATAGAGCCTACAGCAACTGGCCATATTGTAGAACAAATAGAAATGATTAAAGAAATCATAGAAAAAGGTTTTGCATATGAGGTAAATGGATCTGTCTATTTTGATGTATTAGCCTACAATAAATCTAATCACTATGGAATTTTATCTGGCAGAAAAGTAGAAGACTTAATTCACAATACACGTGCTTTAGATGGACAATCAGACAAGAAAAACCCACAAGATTTTGCACTTTGGAAAAAAGCCGAAGAACGCCATATAATGCGTTGGCCTTCACCATGGTCAGATGGTTTTCCGGGTTGGCATTTAGAGTGTTCTGTGATGAGTACCAAATATTTAGGTGAAAGTTTCGATATTCATGGTGGTGGTATGGATTTAAAATTTCCACATCACGAATGTGAAATTGCACAATCGCAAACTTGCTCAGGTGTAAAACCCGTAAATTATTGGATGCATACTAATATGTTATTGTTAAATAGTCAAAAAATGGCTAAATCCACTGGGAATTTTATTTTACCAAACGAAATTTTATCAGGTAAAAATAATATTTTGCCCAAAGCCTTTTCAGCTTCTGTAGTACGTTTTTTTAACATGCAAGCCAACTATAGAAGTATTTTAGACTTTTCTGGAGAAGCGTTAGAAGCATCAGAAAAAGGACATGCTAAGTTAATGGAAGCCATTACATTTTTGGATAAAATAGAAGCTGATAAAGCCTCTACTTTCGATGTGAAAAAATGGAAAAAAGCCTGTTATGACGCTATGAATGATGATTTTAATACACCCATTTTAATATCGCATTTATTTGAAGCTGTAAAGGTAATCAACCAAATTAAAGAGCATAAAGCAGGTTTAACAAATGCTGATTTAGAAGAGTTTAAAACCACTATCAATGCTTTTGTTTTTGATATTTTAGGGTTGATGAATGAGGCAACACAAGACAGTTCAGAAAAAATAAATGGAGTAGTAGAGTTGTTAATTAAATTACGAAAAGAAGCAAGAGAAAATAAGGATTGGGCTTTATCTGACCAAATTAGAGACGAGTTAATTAAATTAGGTATTCAGTTAAAAGATGGTAAAGAAGGCACTACTTTTTCAGTAAATTAATTAAAATACTATTAGGATGTCAGTACAAATGATTTCTATTATTCATCAAAATTGTATCGATAACTTTTAAATATGATTAAATTATATTTTTGAAAAAAATACTTTCATATCCATTCATATTATTAGTTCGTTTTTACCAGACAGCTATATCACCGTTTACACCAGCAACCTGTAGATACAGTCCCACATGTTCACATTACACCATAGAAGCATTGCAAAAATACGGTTTATTTTCTGGTGGTTGGTTAGCTTTAAAACGAATTTTTAGTTGTCATCCTTGGGGAGGCAGTGGTTACGACCCTGTTCCTGAAAAAATAAAAAAAGAGTAGAAAAAAATAAAATTGTCAGTTTTAGTGATTATTGAAATTAAAAAATCACAAGATATAACAATAATAAAAATAGTAAATATGAGTTTTATAGCAATCAATTGGGATCCATCCATAGGAATAGATTTAGGTTTTTTTACCATACGTTGGTACAGTTTAATGTTTGTAACTGCTTTTTTATTAGGTTTAAGACTCATGAAAAAAATCTATATAGAAGACAAAATTCCTACAGAAAAAATGGACCCATTATTTATGTATGTTTTTGTTTCTATGCTAATAGGTATGCGTTTAGGAGATGTATTTTTTTATAGTTGGAATTATTATCAGCATAATTTGTTAGAAATATTTTTACCCTTTAAAAAATCTGCAGAAGGTTGGAGATTTACTGGCTTTACAGGTTTTGCAAGCCATGGCGCAGCTATTGGAATTCCAATTGCTATGTATTTTTATGCTAAGAAACATTTACAACAACCTTGGTTATTTATTTTAGATAGATTGGCAATTATGGTAGCTTTGGCTGGGTTTTTCATCCGTTTTGGAAACTTTTTCAATTCAGAAATTTACGGGAAAGAAACAGGTTCTAATTTTGGGGTAATTTTTAAAGCAGCTGGAGAAACTGTACCCAGACATCCAACACAATTATACGAAGCATTTAGTTATTTAGCTTTATTTTTTGTAATGTGGTATTTGTATTGGAAAACCAACAAAAAAGAACTAACTGGTTATTTATTTGGTTTGTTTATGGTTGTTTTATGGTCATTACGTTTCGTAATCGAATTTTTAAAAGAGCCGCAGGTACAAAAAAGAGGAGAAGAGTGGTTTTTTAGTCCGTTAAATACTGGGCAAGTTTTAAGTATTCCACTTGTATTAATAGGTGTTTGGTTAATGTTACGTAAAACTAAAAATAAAGAAGCTTAATTATATGGAAAAATTAAAACAGAGGTGGAATATTGAAAGTAATTGGAGTTTAGCAGCTATTTTTATCGTTTTTTCAATAAACGGCTCTTTTGCGGCTTGGGTAGCAAAACCCTTAACAAATTTTATCGGTTTAAATCCAGACACAGTATCTGGTTTTATCTACTGGCCTTTAAGGATTTTATTAATTTTTCCAATTTATCAATTAACCTTACCCATTGTAGGTTGGTTGTTTGGGCAATTTAAATTTTTCTGGGCGTTTGAAAAAAAGTTTTTAAGCAGATTAGGTTTTGGTTTTTTATTTAAAAAAGAAGATTAATTTTTTGGGCGTTTTAACGGGCTTTCAGCACTCGCTTTTTTTCTAAATAAGAAAAAAGAGCTCAAACAAATGATTCAATCCCTAACGCAATCAATCAACTTCAATAAAATTTTCATTTTTACGTTTGTTAATTATGTAGCAATAAATTCAATGGTATCGAAAGCATTACTAATCGCTTTTTTATTTAGTTTCCATAACACATATCATGTTCAAATTTCTTATCAAAAATTGCTACACTAAAATAGAAATATATAAATTAGCTTAAAATAGAGAAAACAGTTTGAAATTTGACACTTTTAAAAGCAATTTAAATAGTTTAAAAACAGAAAAGTTAGGGGGTTTAGAAGCGCAGTTTAAATTAGCACCAGGATTAAGAAAACGCTACGATGCCAATAAAATTAGACTAAGTAATCCTAAAAAAGCCGCTGTTTTAGCTCTCTTTTATCCTAACAAAAATAACCAAACTACTTTTTTATTAATAGAAAGAGCTACCTATAAAGGTACACACTCTGCACAAATTAGTTTTCCAGGAGGTAAAATAGATAAAACAGATGTAAATTTACAATCAACAGCCTTAAGAGAAGCTTATGAAGAAGTAGGGGTAATAGCATCAGAAATACAAATTGTTAGAGAGTTAACTTCTGTTTTTATACCGCCAAGTAATTTTTTGGCTACACCTTTTATAGGATTTGTAAATCAAAAACCCATTTTTAAAAAAAATTACGAAGTAGAGCAAACAATAGAGGTTTTGTTAAAAGATTTATTAAATGATAATTCAATAACAACAAAACTATTAACAACATCCTATATGGGTAAAGTTAATACACCTTGCTTTAAATTAAATAATTACATAGTTTGGGGTGCTACTGCTATGATGTTATCAGAAATTAAACAACTCTTTAATTCTTCATTTTAACATTTTGTTTTGTAAATTTGTTGTTAACTAAGTATTATCTAACAAAGATGCCATTATTAAAAAAAAATCCATTTGGTCATTATTTATTTTTAAAAAAATGTATTATTAGAATTTTTGGATTAATTTCTCACGGACGTTATCGTAAATTTAATAACTTACAAATAGAGGGTTCTGAAATTTTAAGAAATTTACCAGAAAAAAATGTATTATTTATTTCTAATCATCAAACCTATTTTGCAGATGTAGCAGCTATGTTTCATGTATTTAATGCATCTTTAAAAGGTAGAGATGATACGATTAAAAATATAGGTTATATCTGGAATCCGAAATTAAACATTTATTTTGTGGCTGCTGGAGAAACAATGCGTGCTGGTTTATTACCAAAACTGTTTGCTTACGCAGGTTCTGTTTCTATTGATAGAACTTGGAGAAGCGCAGGTAAAAACGTTAACAGACAGGTTAAAAATTCTGATATTTCTAACATTCAAAAAGCCATAAAAGATGGTTGGGTAATTACTTTTCCACAAGGTACAACTACGCCATTTAAACCAATTAGAAGAGGAACAGCACATATTATAAAAACGTGTAAACCAGTTGTTGTACCTATTGTGATAGATGGTTTTAGACGTTCTTTTGATAAAAAAGGATTGGTAATAAAAAAAAGAAACGTATTACAATCTATGGTTATTAAAGAACCTTTAGAAATTGATTACGAGAATGAAGAAATTGCAGATATAGTTACAAAAATAGAATATGCTATCGAGCAGCATCCTTCTTTTTTAAAAGTATTATCTCCAAAAGAAGCAGAAGAATACTTAAATCAAGAAGAAGAATTGAATAAAAAGAGAGAATTTTGGAGTTCTTAAAATTGTTTCATTTATTCTTTTAAAACGGCATTAATATTATTTAGTTCATCATCAGAAAAAGAGGTGTTTTCTGTAGCTTTTAAACTGTCTATAATTTGGTCTGTTTTACTGGCACCAATTAAGACTGAAGTAATTCTATCATCTTTTAAAATCCAAGAAATAGCCATTTGTGCTAAATTCTGATTTCTATTTTTAGCAATTTCGTTTAGCGCTTTAATTTTTGGTAGATGTTCTAAAACTTGGCCTGTATTTAAAAAAGGACTTTCTTTTACTGCTCTAGAATCTTGTGGCAATCCATTAATGTACTTATTAGTAAGCATGCCTTGTGCCAAAGGAGAAAAACAAATTGCTCCAACTCCAGAATTGTCTAATAAATCCAACAAACCATCTTCAATCCATCGATCAAATAGATTATATCTAGGTTGATGAATGATACAAGGAGTTCCTAATTCTTTTAAAATTTTAAAAGCCTTAGCAGCTCTTTCTGGTTGATAATTAGAAATCCCAACATATAAAGCTTTCCCTTGTCTTACAATCAAATCTAAAGCTCCCATTGTTTCCTCTAAAGGCGTATCATAATCGGGTCTGTGGTGGTAAAAAATATCTACATAATCTAGTCCCATTCTTTGTAAACTCTGGTCTAAACTTGCCACTAAAAACTTCTTCGAGCCTAAATCTCCATAAGGTCCAGGCCACATACCATAGCCTGCTTTCGAAGAAATAATCAATTCATCTCTGTAAGGTTTAAAATCCTTTTTTAAAATTTTACCAAAGTTTTTTTCGGCAGAACCAGGAGGTGGTCCATAATTATTGGCCAAGTCAAAATGTGTAATTCCGTTATCAAAGGCACATTTTAAAAGGTTTCTAGCGTTTTTAAAATCATCATTATCACCAAAGTTATGCCATAAGCCAAGAGAAAGTTCCGGTAACAATAAACCACTATTACCTGTTCTTCTATATTTTATTTTTTCATAGCGATTTTCATCAGCTATATAGTTCTTTTTTTTACTCATAATTTTATAATAAAGCTTCTTTTAAAAGAGTAATTGGATGCTTTGCAGTACGTTTTGTACCATCAAAAATTTGATGACGACAACTAGTTCCAGCAGCAGCAATTTCTGTATCAGCACTACAATTTCTTACTTTAGGAAATAACGTATCTTCACCAACTTGCATGCTTACTTTATAATGTTCTTTTTCATAACCAAAAGAACCAGCCATACCACAACAACCTGTATTTAATATGGTTACTGTATAATTTTCTGGTAAATTTAAAATTTGAAAACTAGCATTTGTACTTGATAATGCTTTTTGATGACAATGTCCGTGAATTTTAATAGCCTTAGATTCTTTTGTAAAACGGTCTTTGCTAATAGTTCCTTCTTTTATTTCGTTAGCCAAAAACTCTTCAAAAGTAAAGGTGTTTTTTGCTATTGTTGAAGCGGATTTTTTATCATCTGCTAATCTGATGTATTCGTCTCTAAAAGTTAATATTGCAGAAGGTTCTACACCTATTAACGGATTTTCTTTAGATATGATATCTTTAAAAATAGCAATATTTTTATTGCAAACAGCTTTGGCTTCTTTTAAAAACCCTTTAGAGATATAACTTCTTGCACTTTCTTCGTGATTGATAATAGTAACGCTATATCCTAATTTTTCTAACAAATAAAGTGCGTCTTTACCAATTTCTACATCGTAAAAGTTGGTAAATTCATCGTTAAAAAGATAGATTTCTTTTTTAGGTTGTTTTGTGTTCTTTTCAACAATTTTATGTTTTTTATACCAACTATTTAATGTTTTTTTAGCCAATTTAGGAACGCTTCTTTCAACAGCAACTCCCATAGCAGATTTTGCAATTTTAGTATTTAAAACCACGTTGGCTAAAGTAGGAGTGAGGCTCCCTAATTTGTTAAGTTTGGCATTGTTTGCAAATAATTTACTTCTAAAAGAATAACCATTTGTTTCTTGATATTGATACAAAAACTCAGCTTTCATAGTAGCAATATCTACATTACTTGGGCATTCAGAAGCACAAGCTTTGCAACTTAAACAAAGGTCTAAAACTTTTTTTAATTCTTTAGAATCAAATTTATTTGCAGCTGTATTGTTGGTTAAAACCTCACGTAACATATTAGCTCTTGCACGAGTTGTATCTTTTTCATCTTTAGTAGCTCTATAACTTGGGCATAAAGTGCCACCCGCTTCTACAGGCTTTCTACAGTCTCCAGAACCATTACACTTTTCGGCTAATTTTATAATGCCTTCACTATCAGAAAAATCTTGAATGGTTTCAATTTCAGGTTCAGTTCTGTCAATTTCATAACGCAAACTTTTATCCATTGGAAAAGCATCGGTAATTTTTCCTTTATTAAATATGTTATTTTTATCAAATACTTTTTTAATTCTTCTTAATAATTGATAATTGTTTTCACCAATCATTAACGGAATAAACTCTGCACGTACAATTCCATCTCCATGTTCACCAGAAAAAGAACCTTGGTATTTTTTTACCAATTTAGCAGTTTCTGTGGTTATTTTTCGAAACAACACGACGTCTTCAGATTTTTTTAAATTCAAAATAGGACGTAAATGCAATTCTCCAGCACCTGCATGCGCATAATACACAGCATTTTGCTTGTATTTTGCCATAATTTTGGTAAACTCTTCTATATAATTTGGCAAATCTTCTAGTGCAACAGCAGTATCTTCGATACAAGCCACAGCTTTCATATCTCCCACCATATTCCCTAAAGCACCCAAACCAGCTTTTCGTAAATAATGCACTTTAGCAATATCTAATCCATATACTTTTGGGTGATGATACCCAAAATTGTTTTTTTCTAAATCTTTTATTAATTTGTTTGCTAAAAGTTCTGCTTCTGGTAAAGTATCTGCAGCAACTTCTAACATTAAAACAGCTTCTGGATCTCCTTGTAAAAAGAAACGGTTTTTTGCCAATTCGCGATTGTTTTTAGTACAATCTAAAATGGTTTTATCCATCAATTCACAATTGTATAAATTATGATTCATGGATGTTAATGTGGCTTTTAAACTCTCGTTAATGCTTTTAAAATGAGAGCAAACCATGATGCTTTCTTTCGGTGGAATTGTATCTAGCTGTAAAGTAATTGCTGTCGAAAAAGCTAGAGTTCCTTCACTTCCTGCTAATAATTTAGCAACATTTATCGTAGGTTCTGTGCCTCCAAACAAATCTGATTTTAAAAACTCATCTACAGCATAACCAGTACATCTTCTATGAATGGTTTCTTTAGGGAATTCCTTTTTAATTTCTTGTTGTACAGATGCTGAATTCAATTCCTTATAAATGGATTGATAAATCTGTCCTTCTAAACTATTTTCTTTGGTTTTGTTGATGAATTCTTCTGATGTAATTTCTTTAAAAGTAGCTGAAGAACCATCACTTAAAATAGCATCTATAGCCAATACTTTATCACGAGTAACACCATATCTAATAGAGGTACTTCCAGAAGAATTGTTACCCACCATACCACCAATCATACATCTGTTAGATGTTGATGTGTTAGGACCAAAAAACAACCCAAAAGGTTTTAAATAAACGTTTAAAGAATCTCTTACAATTCCTGGTTGTAATTTAATGGTTTTGTTTTGCTCATTAAAATGAATAATTTGAGTAAAATGCTTAGAAACATCAACTACAATTCCATCTCCTACA
Organism: Polaribacter sp. YIW18; assembly: GCF_057219325.1. Taxonomy (NCBI): domain Bacteria; kingdom Pseudomonadati; phylum Bacteroidota; class Flavobacteriia; order Flavobacteriales; family Flavobacteriaceae; genus Polaribacter; species Polaribacter sp. YIW18. The sequence goes on from NZ_JBXVVE010000010.1 coordinate 15,807, forward strand.
CATTGGCCTGCTAAAGATGTACCTGCAGTTCTTGGTATTAAAGTAATGTTATTTTTAGTAGCAAAATCGATTAAAATTTTGATGTCTTTTTCATCTTTAGGAAAAGCAACTGCTAAAGGTATTTTACGATAAACAGAAGCATCTGTGGCATATAATGTTTTGTGTAAATCATCAAATAAAACATCACCAGAAAGTGATTTATGTAAGTTTTGTAAAGGCCTAGTATCAATCATTATTTACTATTAAAAAGTAACTGTTTATGCAAATATCTGAATAATAAACGCAATATTTCTATGTCTAAAAACTTCTTTACTATTTTTATTGATTCTACAATAAAGGCTTTTAATTCTTGTTGATTTTTAAACAATCTATTTACAAAAACTCCTTTATTTCTTTAAAATGATGAATAACTGCATCTGCATTTTCTAGCGTTTGTCCTTCAGATAAAATATTTGCGTATCCAAAAACAAAAATACCAGCATCGTTTGCGGCTTTTATACCATTATCAGAATCTTCTATAACAATACAGTTTTCTTTAGGTGTTTTTGCTAAAAGAGCTGCTTTTTCAAAAATTTCTGGATGTGGTTTGCTTTTAGCTAAATCTGCGCCACTAATTTTTCCTTTAAAATAAGAATTTAGCTTAAATCTGTTAAAAACACGATCTATATTTATCATTGCAGAAGAAGATGCTAAAATTAAAGTGTAACCTTTGTTATATAGGTGTTTTATAAGTTCTTCTACACCACTTACCAAACTTAAATTTGGGTCGTTTTCAAAATAGTTTACATATCTTTCTCTTTTATAGATTACTAAATCTTCTGGATTGTTATCTAAATTAAAATGAGCCACCAATCTTTGAAAAGCATTAATGGTAGAAGACCCAGTAAATGATTTGTATAAATCTTCTGAAACGTTTACACCTAAATACTTGTAAGTTTCGTAATACGCTTTTTTATGGATTTCTTCAGAATCGATAATAACGCCATCCATATCAAATATGATACAATTTATTTTTTTGGGAAAATTCATTTAATCTAAAAATTTTGCTTTTATTTCTGGAGTTGGTATCATACAATTGTCTTTTTTACCAAACCAATGATATCTGTTTTTTGCTATAAAATCGTAAATGTAATTTCTAAAAAGCTCTGGAAAAACCCAACCAATTTGAGTTAGTTTCCATAAACCTTCAAAATTACTCATAATTTTTAAAGCTGCTGTAGATTTTATCTCATAAGAAACACCAGGTTCATATAAAATTATTGAATCTGTTTTTGTAGTATCAATGTTTAAATAAGCTAAAATTTCTTGTCCAGATTTAGATTGTATTGCAGCAAATAAAAATGTGTTTTTTTTGTCAAAACGAATCACTTTTGCAACAAAATTATTACATAAATTACAAACTCCATCAAACAAAATTACCTTTTTATCTTTAGCAATAGAAACCATTTAATCACTTTAAAATTTATTTTAACAAAGATACTTTAACTTTTTCTAAAAATCTTGTAACATTTTTTATTTTGATACGTCTTATGGTTGTAATTGTAGAGAAAATTTGCTTTTAACATATTATTAATAAGTACAGTCAATAGCATTCAATACTTTTATATTTTAAATAACCAACGAATGATTAAAATAGAAAAATTACACAAATCTTATCCTATTGGAAAAGATTCTTTACATGTATTAAAAGGAATTGATTTACACATAAAAGAAGGCGAATTCGTATCAATTATGGGGTCTTCTGGATCAGGAAAATCTACTTTACTGAATATTGTTGGTTTGTTAGACGTACATGATGAAGGGTCTTACTATTTAAATGGTCAGTTGATAAAAGATATGAATGAGAAAAAAGCGGCTTTGTTACGTAATAAATTCTTAGGGTTCGTATTTCAATCTTTTAACTTAATCTCATACAAAACAGCTCTAGAAAATGTTGCTTTACCTCTATATTACAAGGGGATGAATAGAAAAGAGCGTTTAAAGGTTGCTTTAGATTATTTAGAAAAAGTAGGGTTAAAAGATTGGGCAAATCACTTACCTAACGAACTCTCTGGTGGACAAAAACAACGTGTGGCTATTGCAAGAGCATTGGTAACCAAACCTAAAGTTGTTTTAGCAGATGAACCTACAGGAGCATTAGATTCTACAACAACAGACTCTGTAATGGATTTATTAAAAGATATTAATGACGAAGGAATGACTGTTTTTGTAATTACGCACGAAGAAGAAGTTGCAGAACAGACCAAAAGAATAGTTCGTTTAAAAGATGGTTTAATTATTAGCGACGAGTTAACAAAAGCATCTAAGGCAGTTTAATTATGTTTGATTTAGATAGGTGGAGAGAAATTTTTCAGAGTATAAATAAAAATAGACTACGTTCTGTAATGTCTGGTTTTACAGTTGCATTTGCAATTTTACTTTTTACTTTGTTATTTGGCATCGTAAGTGGATTAAGCAATTCTTTTAAAAGTGCTTTTGCAGACGATGCTCAAAATGCCATGTTTGTACGAGTTTGGAAAACCTCTAAACCCTATAAAGGTTTACAGACGGGTAGAAGGGTTCAATTAAAAAATAGTGACTACAACTATGTAACTGAAGAATATGCGAGTAAAATAGAATATCAATCTTCTAGAATTTATAAAAACTTTTCTATAAAATATAAAAGCGAGGCAAGTTCATATACCGTAATGGCTGTAAATCCAGATCATCAGTTTTTAGAAAAAACAATAATAAATGAGGGAAGGTATTTGAACGAAAGAGATCTTAGAGAAGCTTCTAAAGTTATTGTAATTGGTAGGTTGATAAAAAAGGATTTATTTGGGGAAAGACCAGCTCTCGGAAAACGAGTAAATATGAATGGGAGTTCATTTTTAATTATTGGTGTTTTTTCTGACGATGGTGGAGATAACGAAGAAAGAAAAGCATTTATACCTTTATCTACAGCACAAAGAATGTATGGTAATAATGATTATATAAGCCAGATAGCTTTAGGTTATAATCCTGATTTAAGTTTAGATGCAGCAGTAGCTTTTGGTAATCAATTAGAAAGAGATTTACGAAATAAACTAAATATTCATCCAGATGATCAAAGCGCTTTATCTGTTAGAAATATGGCAGAAGCTAATAAAGGTGTTGGGCAATTTATGGGTATTTTATATGCAATTGTTATATTAATAGGATCTGGAACTTTAATTGCGGGTATTATTGGTATTTCTAATATTATGATTTTTGTGATAAAAGAACGAACTAAAGAATTCGGAATTAGAAAAGCCCTAGGTGCAAAACCATCCTCTATCGTAGCAATGGTTGTACAAGAATCGATACTTATAACCGCTTTAGCAGGCTACTTTGGTCTTTCTTTAGGAACTTACATTTTAAGTTTAATAGGAAATAGTCTAGAAGAAGAATACTTTATTAAAGATCCAAGTGTTAGCCCAGGAATTGTAATTGGAGCAACAATTGTACTTATTCTATCTGGTTTAATTGCAGGTTATTTACCAGCAAAAAAAGCAGCAAATATTAAACCAATTGTAGCATTAAGAGCAGATTAACTATGAAATTTTTATTCGATTCAGATACTTGGCAAGAAATTTACGGAAGCATTCGTAAAAATAAAGTAAGAACTGCAATTACTATAATTGGTGTTCTATGGGGAATTTTCCTTTTAGTAGTTCTTTTAGGTGCAGCAAGAGGTATGGAAAATGGTTTTAATAAACTGTTTGGAAATTTTGCAACCAATAGTGTTTTTGTTTGGACACAATCTACAGATACACCTTTTAAAGGTTTTCAGGAAGGTAGAAGGTTTAGACTTACTATGAATGATATTCAAGTTTTGAACTCTGAATATAAAGATGAAATCAAATTGTTAGCCCCAAGAAATCAAACGAACAATTTAATTATAAAAGATTTTAAATCTGGAGATTTTAGAGTAAGTGGAGACTATCCAGTATTAGATAAAATACAGAAAAAACAATTGATTTATGGGCGTTTTTTAAATGAAAACGATATTCAAAACATTGCAAAAGTTACTGTAATATCTGAAGATATGTACAAACAATTGTTTGACAAAGAGGAGTTTCCCATAGGACAATATGTAAAAATTAATAGTATAAGTTATCAGGTGATTGGAGTGTATAAACCTTCAAATACTATAGATTTTGATGGAGATACAGCTTATATACCATTTACAACTTTCAAAAAAGTATACAATACTGCCAATAAAGTAGACTGGATGATGATTACAGCAAATGAAGGCACCAACATAGAGCAAATGGAAAAAGACATCTTATTGACTTTAAAAGGACTTCATAAAGTACATCCAGAAGATGAAAGAGCTTTTGGAAGTGTCAATTTAGGAAAAGAGATTGGAAAAGTAACAGGTTTTTTAACAGGAATGCAGTTTTTAACTTGGTTTGTAGGTATAGCCACTTTAATTGCAGGTGTTTTTGCAATTGGAAATATTTTATTAATCACAGTTAAAGAACGTACCAAAGAGATAGGTATTAGAAGAGCTTTAGGAGCAACTCCTAAAAGTATAAGACAGCAAATTATTTTAGAATCGGTTTTTTTAACAACCATTGCAGGTATGTTGGGTATTATTTTTGGGAGTTTAGTTTTGTTTTTAATAGATGCTACCTTTGGACAAGGAGAAGATGCAGCTTTAATAAATCCAACTGTAAATATACCTATTATATTTATTGCCTTTGCTACTTTAATAATTTTGGGAACCCTAATAGGATTAATTCCTGCACATATGGCAACAATAGTAAAACCAATAGAAGCATTAAGAGAAGAGTAAATACAATCAATTAACAACAAATCATGAGTAAAAGATCAAAAATTATTTTAATAATTATTGCAATAGGTTTTATTGCAGCACTTATTTGGTTCGGAAAAAAGAATAAAAAAAGTATTGTAGAGTACGAAACTGAAACACCATTTAGAACAACTATTGTTAAAAAAACAGTAGCTACCGGTAAAGTTATACCTTTAGAGGAAATTGAAATTAAGCCTCAAATAACAGGTATTATAGATAAAATAGTATTACTAGAAGGTTCTAAAGTTAAAAAAGGAGATTTAATTGCAACTGTAAGAGTAGTGCCTAATGAGCAATCTTTAATTAGTGCAAAAGGTAGGGTAGACAATACAAAAATTAGATTGAGTAATGCAGAAATTTCTTACAAAAGAAGTAAAAATTTGTTCGATAAAGGAGTAATACCAAGAGCAGAATTTGAAAATGTAGAACTAACTTACAACCAAGCAAAGCAAGATTTAAAAAATGCTCAGAACGATTTTCAAATTATAAAAAGAGGTTCTGCTGGCTCAGGTGCTTCAGCTAACACAAATATAATTGCACAAATGTCTGGTACTATTTTAGAAATCCCTGTAAAAGAAGGAGATCAGGTAATTCAGTCTAACAATTTTAATGCAGGTACAACCATTGCCTCTATTGCAGATATGAATAAAATGATTTTTGAAGGGAAAGTAGATGAATCTGAAGTTGGAAAATTATTAAAAGGTTCAGATATAGAAGTATCTATAGGTGCTATTGAAGGAAAAAAGTTTCCAGCAAAATTAAATTTTATTGCTCCAAAAGGAACAGAGGAAGCTGGTGCGGTTCAATTTAAAATAAAAGCTGATGTGTCATTAGATGATAAATACTTTATCAGAGCAGGTTATAGTGCTAATGCAGATATTGTTTTAGAGAAAAAAGACAGTGTGTTAGCAATAAAAGAAGCTCTTTTAAAATTTGATAAAAAAACAGAAAAGCCTTATGTAGAAGTAAAAACAGGTGAAGGTTCTTATGAAAAGAAAACCATAAAATTAGGAACTTCTGATGGCGTAAATGTTCAAATTTTAGAGGGAGTTACTAAAGATGATGAAATAAAAATTTGGAATAAAGTTTCTAAGAAAGAAGAAAAATCAAATAATTAAGACTTAGTATTAAAATTTAAAAAAAAAGGAAACTAATTTTAGTTTCCTTTTTTTCATACCAATTCTCACTCCTATAACCACCAAACCAAAAAGAATTTTTCTAGTTCACCATTTGTCTTTTTAAGCCAACAAAGTGGAGAAAAATTTCTATCCAAATATTCTCTAGAACTTTTTTTAAAACTTACAAAAGATTGCCAATCTACATTTTTATGTGGAATTATGAGCCAATCTTTTTTAACAGGAATAAAAAACTTACAATCAGAAAAAAGAGGAAGCTCCTTATAATTGATGTAAAACCCAACAATACAAATTGTGTTTAGCTTTTTAAGTTGTATGTGTCTATTAAAAAAAGGTACAAAAAGTTGCGCTTTAAAATAAACTTGTTGTGCTATATTTTTTGGATTTAAATTTAAACTTGATACATATTCTGAACATTCTTTAGAGTAGAGAAGTGGCAACTGTTTTTCTTTTAGTTTTGTTAATTTTTCTAAAAGACTATCTTTTCTATTAGGGCCAATAAAATGTTCTATTTCAGTATTGCCAATTGAAACATCATATAGATAAAACTTATAAATTATTTCTAAATGTATGGGTATGTCATCTTTTAAAAGAATACAATCTAATTCGCCTAATGTTCTTTTTTCTTGCTGAATTTGAATGTTTTCAGCAATCATATTTATGGTTGATTTTTGAGATAATTCGAAGGATACAAAACGTTCTACATATTTTCCTAAACGCAAATTCTCATCAATATTAATAGTTATTTTCTTTGATCTAGAATCGATTTTAAATTGTTCTAAGTTAAAAACAGCATTATTTTTCCATAAAGAAGCAGTCTGTAAGTAACCTTCGTATCTTTTTTGTATGTCTTTCGTTTTTTGATGCATCTCAAAATCGAAGTTACAAATCAATTTTGTAAATTGAACTTTTTAATAACAACAAAAAAATGCAAATACAAAAAACAACATTTCAATTTTTAGAAAACCTTCAGAAAAATAATAATAGAGATTGGTTTACAGACAATAAAGAAACGTATTTAAAAGCACAAAAAAATGCAAAAGAGGTATTTGCGGCAATACATACTAATTTGCAAAAACACGATGAAATTGAAAAATCTAAGATGATGCGTATTTATAGAGATGTTCGTTTTTCTAAAGATAAAACACCTTATAAAGCTCATTTTGCCAACTCGTATTCTAGATTAGGTGCAGCTTTAAGGGGTGGTTACTTTTTAAGAATAAGACCAGGAGAATCTTTTTTAGCAGGTGGTTTTTGGGAACCAAATAAAGAAGATTTATTTAGAATTAGAAAAGAGATAGAATTAGATGCTTCTGAAATTAGAGAAATTTTAGAGGATAAAAATTTTAAAAAACATTTTGGTAGTAAGTTTGAAAGTTTTGGCGAATTAAAAACGGCTCCAAGAGGTTTTGATAAAGCACATCCAGATATAGATTTATTACGTAAAAAAGGGTTTATAGCTGTTAAAAACTTTACAGATAAAGAAGTATTATCAGAAAACTTTATTGTAGAAGTAGATAAAAGTTACAAAGCTTTACGCCCTTTTTTTAATTTGTTCAGTGATATTTTAACCACTAATTTAAACGGTGAAAGTATTCTTTAGTTTTAAAGTTGCAAAGTTGCAAAGTTGTGAAGTTTTAAAGTAGTGAAATTTTTAACTCCCAACTCCCAACTCCCAACTTCCAGCTTCCAGCTTCAATCTTCCATCTTCAAAATTAACAGAATTAGTTCAAATTCTTATCAACTTCTCGTTTTAAAACCAAAATTGTAATGACTGTAGATAAGATGTCTGCTATTGGAAAAGACCACCAAACACCATTTACACCATAATACTTTGGTAAAAAATAGGCTAGTGGAATTAAAAAAAATCCTTGTTTTAAAAGTGTTAAAATTAATGCAGGTATTGCTTTTCCAGCTGCCTGAAAATAAGCAGAACCTATTAATTGCATCGTAACAATTGGAGTTGCTAAAAAAACAATAAGCATTGCATTAGGTGTTTCAGATAATAAAGTGGCATCATTGGTAAATACCCAAATAATTTCTTCTTTAAAAAATACAATTCCTAAAAAGATAATGGTACCAATAATGCTTCCAAAATACACAGATATTTTAATGGTATCTTTTATTCTATCATTTTTTTTTGCACCAATATTAAAACCAGCCACAGGTAAAAATCCTTGAGAAACCCCTAAAACAGGAGATAGTGCAAACATCATTACTCTGTTGATAATTCCAAAAATTGCTATAGAAATTTCTCCTCCGTATTTATATAAAGAATAATTTAATACAATCATTAATATGCTAACAGCTCCTTGCCTAACTACAGAAACACCACCTAATTCAACAATTTCTCTTACAATTTTATGGTCTAATTTAAAGTTTTTAGGAATTATTTGTAGTTCACTTTTAGAAGATAAAAAGAAATATAAAATATACAAACCACAACTTGCAAAAGACAAAGAAGTTGCCAAACCAGCGCCCCACATACCCCAATTAAATACTTTAATAAATAAAATATCTAACAAAATATTTAGCACAGCAGGAATCATCATAGCATACATAGCAAATTTTGGTTTTCCTTCTGCTCTAATCGTAGGGTTTCCCATCATTGCAAAAGCTAAAAAGGGAACTCCATAAATAATCACACTAAAATAGTCTGATGCAATTGGTAAAATATCGCCTTTTGCACCAAATAAATTTAAAATTGGTACACTAAAAAGGTTGCCAAGTAAAACAAATGTAATGGCTAAAATGACTGTTAAACAAATTTGATTTCCGAAAGTTAAAAATGCTTTTTCGTAGTTGTTTGCACCTAAAGACCTAGAAATTATAGAACTTCCACCAATTCCAATACCCATTCCAATAGAAGAAATTAAAAATGCAATAGGCAAAACTACTGTAATGGCTGCAATTGCTAAAACACCAATCCATTTTCCTACAAAAATGGTGTCTACAATCATGTTTAAAGACATTACAAGAATCCCTATAGTTGCAGGAACTGCTTGTTTTATCAATAATTTGCTAATTTTTCCGGTACCTAAATCGCTTGCTAATTTGTTCATATGATTTTCCAAATATCAACATAAATTAGAAGTTGAACGGAATTCTATCATCAATAATTATTATACAATTATTTAAAATGATAAGTTTGTAAAAAAGGAATAATGAAAGATATTTTTGAACTAGAAATAGTTGTAAATTTAGAAGATATAGACGTTTTAAATCATGTAAATAATGTAGTTTATGTAAAATGGATGGATAAGGTTGCGTTTGAGCATTGGGCATTTTTAACCAGAAATAACCCTTTACCTCAGTTTATTTGGGTTGTATTAAGACATGAGATAGATTATGTAAAACAAGCCGTTTTAGGTGATAAAATTACAGTAAAAACTTGGGTAGGAGAAACCAAAGGTTTTAAATCTGAACGTTATATGGAGTTTTATAAAAACAATGATGTGTTGGTAAAAGCTAAAACAATTTGGGGCATGTTAGATGCAGAAACTTATAAGCCATCTAGAATTAGAGAAAACGTGCTAAATGTATTGCAGCCACCTAAATAAAAGTATCTTTGTAACTTATTAAGAAAGATTAGTTATGAGTACATTTTTAGATTTAGGCATTCAAAAAGAATATATAAAAGGGTTAAACGAATTGGGAATTAAAATTCCATCTGAAATTCAAGAAAAAGCCATACCAATTTTATTAAATTCTAAAACCGATTTTGTAGGTTTAGCACAAACAGGTACAGGTAAAACTGCAGCTTTTGGATTACCAATATTACAAAATATTGATGCTAAAAAAGATGAAATACAAGCCTTAATTTTATCGCCAACGAGAGAGTTGGTGCAACAAATAAAAAAGCAACTTTTTAAATTCACAAAATATTGTAACGATAAAATCTTTTTAGAAGCCGTTTTTGGTGGCGAAAAAATTGACATCCAAATTAAAAACTTACAAAGAACTACACATGTTGTAATTGCAACACCTGGTAGATTGGTAGATTTAATTGAACGAGGAGAAATAGACATCAGTAATATAAAAACGTTGGTTTTAGACGAAGCAGACGAAATGTTGTCTATGGGTTTTAAACAAGATTTAAATAGAATTTTAAAGTTTACAACTGGGCAAAGAAACACATGGTTGTTTTCTGCAACAATGCCAGAAGAAATTCAAAGAATTATAAAAACTTACATGGATTCTAATTCGCCAAGAGTAGAAATTAATAGAAACTCTTTGGTAAACGAAAACATAAGGCATCAATATGTAAAAACAACCCTCAAGCAAAAAACAAATGATATTGTTGCTTACATAGAAAAAAGAGGTACAGAAAGAGGTATTATTTTTTGTAGAACAAAATTAGGCGTTCAAAACTTGTACAATCAACTAAAAGAAAAAGGTTTTTCTGTAGGAGCTTTAGAAGGAGATATGCAGCAAAGAGATCGTGAAAAAGCCATGAGAGCTTTTAAAAACGGTAGCATGCAGTATTTAATATCTACAGATGTTTCGGCTAGAGGTATAGATGTAAGAGGTTTAGAATTTATTATTCATCATCAATTACCAGAACAATTAGAGTATTATACACACAGAAGTGGTAGAACTGCTAGAGCAGGAAAAACAGGAAATTCTATTGCTTTTATTTTACCAAGCGAATTACCTAGAATACACGAAATTCAAAAAGAATTAAACATAAAGTTTACCGAAATTACTACGTAAATGGATGTTATTTACATTTTAGATATTTTAGGAACTTTTGCTTTTGCAGTAAGTGGTGCCTTGGTTGCTTCTGATAAAAAGTTCGATTTATTCGGGGTTTTAATAATTGCTTTTGTAACTGCTGTTGGTGGCGGTATGCTAAGAGATTTATTAATTAATGCACACCCAATAAATTGGATTGGAGATTTAAACTATTTATACACTATTTTTATTGCTGTAATAACCACTATTTTATTTAAAAGTAAAATTTTACCTTTAAGTAAAACCATGTTTTTGTTTGATACTGTTGGTTTAGGTGTTTTTACATTGTTAGGTTTACAAAAAGGATTGTCTTACAATTTGCACCCAATCATAGCTTTAATTATGGGGATGACTTCTGCTGTTTTTGGTGGGGTTTTAAGAGATGTTTTAACCAATAAAGTACCTTTGATTTTTGAAAAAGAAATTTATGCCTCTGCTTGTTTAGCTGGCGGAATCGTTTTTTTAATTTTAAAATCTTTACATGTAGATAATCAACTAAATTTTATGATAGCCGTATCTGTTGTGGTTGTAATTAGAGTAATTGCTATAAAGTTTCATTTAGAACTTCCTAAAATTAAAGACGATATTTTTACAAAATCAAACAAATAAAATGAGAACATTTGATACGATTGCCGATTTTAAAACAATGCTTGGTAAAGATTTACCAACAGGAAATTGGTATACCGTTTCTCAACAAATGATAAATGATTTTGCCAATGCAACTCTAGACAAACAATGGATTCATGTTGATGAAGCTAGAGCAGAGAAGGAGACTCCTTTTAAAAGTACGATTGCTCATGGTTTTATGTCTGTTGCTATGATTTCCAAACTTTTAGAAGATGTTTTTAGTATTAGAAGTTTAAAAATGGGCTTAAACTATGGATTGAATAGAGTTCGTTTCCCAAATCCTGTTCCTGTAAACAGTCAATTAAGAATACATACTACTGTTAAGAAAATTGAAGATTTAGATAATAACGGAATTAAAGTTACTTTTTCTTGTACAATAGAAATTAAAAATGCAGCAAAACCAGCTTGTGTAGCTGAGTTTATTGCTGCATTGTTTGAATAAAAAAGGGCTACTGCATTTTTTAATTTAAAATGCCATCTTGAACGCATTTTTTCGAATACCAAATTAAAAAGAGCGAGATTACTATAATCATAACAGGCATTATAACACTTGGTAGTGCTATGTTTGTTAATAAGTAACCTTGTTGTACAATGGCACAAATACCAGAAATTAAAAATAATTGATAGGCAAACTTCTTTTTTAATAAAAGTACAATACAAGCTAAAGTACCTACAAAAACAGCCAGTGCAAACAAAGCTGTATACCAAGCAGGGTGTTCAATTAAATAAAGGGCTTGTTGATCTTTAGGTAAAGTCGCAATTTGTGCATCTGTAATAAATGCTTGCATTAAATAAGCAATTGCACCCATTAAATTCCAAAGGAGGGCGATAGGACCAATGATCCAAAAGGGTCTTGGTGTTTTTTTGTTAGGAGTCATAATAATAAGTTTCGTTGTTTGTTCTTTTAAATTTAGTCAAAATAAATTGATTAATTCAAAAATGTAAAGTATATTTGTCATTATATAAAATAAACTTGTCTAATTGTAAAATAAAATACGATGTCTAAATCAACTATTTGTGAAAGAGAAAGAAAACAACTTCAAAAAATGAATAAATTCCAACTTGGGAATCCATATAAAAAAGCAGGACATATTATTGCAATAGGTGCTTTTCTTTTAATGATTTTAAGAAAATATATTGAAGATTCAGAATGGATTCGTACAATTTTACAGGGAACACTGTTAATTGGCTTATTAATCATTTCATTATCTAAAGAAAAAATAGAAGATGAGTATTTAGATAGTTTACGTTCTCAGTCTTATAGATTGGCTTTTATTTTAGCAATTGTTTATTCTTTAGTACAACCTGCCATTAATTATGCAGTGGCTACTCTGTTAAATCAAGATGATACATTATCTAGTTTTAGTTATTTTCAAGTATTGTTTTTTATGTTAATTGTGCAATTGCTTTTTTTTTGGCAATTGAAAAGAATGAATAACTAAGATGAAAAACACATTAAAAGTACAAAGAGCCATTTTAGGATTAACACAAGATGATTTGGCGAAAAAAATAGGAGTATCAAGACAAACCATTAATTCTATCGAAAAAAACAGGTATGTTCCTTCTACAGTATTGGCATTAAAACTCTCTACTATTTTTAATATACCCGTAAACGATTTTTTTACTTTAGAAGAAGAAGATTAGGTTTCTCAGATAAATTATATATAAGACCTCACAAAATAACTTTGTGAAGTTTTTTACAGATTCGAAAATAAATGATTAATTTATAGAAATAACTGCGGTTTTAAACAAGTTTGCTTTGGTTTTAAAAAAGGTGTTTTCTAATTTTATAGCTTTTAATTTGGCTTCTATAAGTTTTACTTCTCTATAGTTAACTAAAAATAAAGAACTTTCTCCTAAAAAGAACTTTCTATCTTCTGCTTTTAAAAGGGTGGTATAATCTTTAACAATATTAGCAGTTAAATCGTTTTGTAAAATATATGATTCTAACTCTTGTTGTATACCCGACACTTTATTTTTAATAGTAAGTTTAGCTACTTCATTTTCGTATTTTTTATCATTCAATTTAACGTTAGCCAATTTTAAATCTCCTCGTTCCTTTCTTAAAAATAAGGGGAGTTTAAATTTAATACTTGCTTTATAATCTTGCATATTCAGCGTGTTTATTTGATTTCTATTCTGAGTCAAAAAATTATATTGCACATCTAAATTTGGTAATAAGTTATTCATTTTAAATCTTCTATTTACATCAAGGCTTTTAATTTTAAACTCTAAAGACCTTATTTTTGGGTGCTTGTTAATATCAAAATTTTCATTATTAAATAAAGCAATATTAAAGGTATCATCAATAGAATTAAAAGTATTTATATCGGGTAGGATGTTGTCTTGTAATTCTACTGGAGTGTTATCATTCAGCCATAAAAAATTAGATAATTCTAATGAAGATTTTACCAATTTAATTCTAGCTTTTTCTAAATTTAGCTTTCTTGTATCTAAAGTTATTTTTGCTTCTGTAGTATCTATGGCTGGTTTTTCACCTTCAAAAAAAGCTCTTTTTGTTAATTTAAATCTAGTAATAGCATTTTCTAAAAATTCTTTATAAACCCTTTGTTCATTATAATTTTTTAACCAAGTAAAGTATGATAAAGAGGCATTGTACAATATATTATTTACTACTATTTGTTGGTCTTCCTTTGCTTGATTTAAAAATAGTTTCGCTTGTTTTAAAGACGCCATTCTTTTGTTAATTAACAAACCTTTTAATAAAGAAGCAGAAACACCAGCACTGTACAAACCGTCTGTTGGCACGTTTGCTTCAGGATTTAAAAAAACGCCATCATTGTTTTCAAAATTTGCCTTAAATTCTAAGCCATAATAGGTAGGTATTTTAAAAGCTGCATTTAGTTTGTTGTAATACTCTTTGTCTTTAAATTCTTTTTTATCAAAATCTACCTCTATTTTAGGGTCAAAAGCACCTCTTGCTTTTAAAAGTTTTGCTTCACTTTCGTTAATTACAAGGTTGGCTTGTTTTACAATAGGATGAAAACTTTTTACATAGCCTAAATATTCAGACAGCGTCATTACAGAAGTAACTTTTTCTTGTGAAAAAACACTGGCAGAAATCAACAAAAACAGCATTAAAATATACTTTTTCATGTTTTTAAAATCTTAAAATGGCTATATTATTTCTTTTTTGCGTCAGATTTTCCTTTGTTATTTCCATTTGGTTGATAATAATTAGGAGGGAAGCTGTTTAATTGTCTCCAAAGTTCAAACCAAATAGGAACATCTTCTAATAATGCAATGGTTCTTGCACCAGAACCTACTCTGATGGCTTCTGGCCATGTGTGATCTGTTTCATCTGGAGCTAATAAAACTCTGTATTTACCATTATCGCTTATAAAGTTTTCTATAGCAACTACTTTTGCACCATAAGTACCATACGAAACATTGGGCCAACCAGAAAAAACAATTGCTGGCCAACCATCAAATTGTACACGTACTTTTTCGCCAATGTGTAATAAAGGTAAATCTATTGGTCTTACAAAGGTTTCTACAGCTAAATCGTATTTTTCTGGCATAATACCCACCAAATCATCACCTTCTTTAAAAGTCCCACCAATTCCGCCTTTTATGGCTTTGTTTATAAAACCATTATGTGGTGCTGTAATGTATAATAAATTTCTTCTAATTCTGTAATTGCTATTGCTGTTTTCTAATTTAGAAACCTGTACTTCAGCATCAAAACCACTAGACATGGCAGTAGACATATCACTTTGTGCTTTAGAAATTTTATTAGTGTATTCTGCGTTAATTCGGTTTAACTCTATTCTTGCATTAATTACATTATTTTTGCTTTCTAATAATTTATTTTCTTTACCAATTAATTCCGCTTGTGTTTTTTGTAATTTTAAATTTTTCTCCTCAACATCTTTAACAGCTGCAATTCCTTCACTTTCTAGTGTTACTGCACGATTAAATTGTCTTTCTGCAATTTTAATATTTGTTTTTGCAGCCTCAAACTCTATGCTATCACTTTGCACTTTAAGCTTAGATTGTAGCAGTTTATTTTCTGCCATTTCTAATTTTAATACTTGCTCATTTTTAAGTGATTTTATTCCCATTTGTAATGCGTTTACTTTTTCTTTATAAGCACCAACAGATAAAACTTTTGAATTAATTTGTTGATTGGTTCTCTCAATTAATTGATCGTCGAAATAATCGGTCTTAATTTCAGAAATTCTAAGAATAGTATCTCCTTTTTTAACATAATCTCCTTCTCTTACAAACCATTCTTCTATTCTACCAGGAATTTGAGATTGTATGGTTTGTGGTCTTTGTTCTGGCGTTAAAGTGGTAACAATACCTTGACCAGTAATATTCTGTGTCCAAGGTAAAAAGAGTACAATAATACCTAAAATAGCAAAAACTAATAAAAACTTATTAAATGCTTTATAATAGTTTTTAGTAAAGATTTTTTTACCCGATTTAAATAAAGTTAAATCTATTTTTTTATTTAATTGATTGTTAGAAATATTTAACATAGCTATTATATTATAGATTTAATTTCTCCTTTTTCTAAGGTTATTATTTGCTGGCATTGTGTGCTCCAGCTTTTTTTACTACTTACAACAATTAATGCCCAAGGTTTATCTGGTGCAGTTAAATATTTAATAATGTCTTTAGTTTCCTGTAAATTAAATTGATCTAATGGATCCTCTAAAATGAGCACTTTGGGTTGTTTAATTATTGCTCTAGCTAATATTATTTTTTTCGCAATGGTAAAAGACATTTGTTTTCCTTCAGGATAAATTATTGTTTCTAAACCATAAGGTTGCTCTTTGATAAACTGATTTAAACCTACAATATCAAGTACTTTATAAATAATACTATCATCTATCTCTTTATCACCAAAAACCAAATTGTCTTTTATAGTTCCTTCAAAAGGAGTTTCATCTGATAGTGATAAACCCAATTGAGAACGATAATGATTTAAATGTAAGCTGTTTAACGAT
Source organism: Polaribacter sp. YIW18 (assembly GCF_057219325.1). NCBI lineage: Bacteria > Pseudomonadati > Bacteroidota > Flavobacteriia > Flavobacteriales > Flavobacteriaceae > Polaribacter > Polaribacter sp. YIW18. Next base: position 32,096 of record NZ_JBXVVE010000010.1, read on the forward strand.
AAATTATTAATGTAAATATTGCCCTCTGTTGGTTCTATAATTCCTGATAATAAACGTAGTAAACTAGATTTTCCTGCACCACTTTCTCCTTTAATTAAAATTCTACTTTTAGGATGTAAAATAATGGAAACATTTTTTAAAATAGGTTTTTTTCTGTCTTCTACTGTATAGGACACATTGTCTAACTCTATAGTTAAACCGTCTTTAAATATAGGTCTTTCTCCGTCTTGAGATTCTAACTCTTTGTCTACAACCTGACCAATTTTTTCTATAGATGTTAATACGTCATAAAAAGATTCTAATCCAATAATAAGTTTTTCTACAGATTGAATAACCAATAAAATGATAATTTCTGCTGCAACAAACTGCCCAATATTCATTTCTTGATTTAAAACCAAAGCCCCACCAATTAACAATAAACTAGCAGTTACAACAACTTTAAAACCAATCATTTGAGAAAATTGTAGTATTAAGATTTTAAAATGACTTTCTCTTGCTTTTAAATATTGGTCTACCAAAACATCATTTTTTTGAATTGCCAAATTTGTATTTCCAGAAAGTTTAAAACTCACTACAGTTCTTGCTACTTCTTGTATCCAATGTGCTACTTTGTATTTATTTTTAGATTCTTTTAAACTAGTTTCTAAACCTTTTTGAGCTGTAAATTTAAATACAATGTAAATAAGCAATAATAATAAAATACCAAATATGATAAAAAATGGATGGTAAAAGGATAACAAAATCAAAGCAAAAATAATTTGCAATAATGCAGTAGGTACATCAATTAAAATTTTAGAAAGTCCTTTTTGAATGGTTAAAGTATCAAAAAAACGATTTGCTAATTCTGGTGGATAATAATTACGCAACTCATTCATTTTTATTTTTGGAAAACGATAACTCAACTCAAAAGAAGCTTTTGTAAATATTCTTTGTTGAATGGTTTCTATAATTCTTAGTTGCATTAATTGTAAGGCTCCAGAGAAAATTACACCAAGTGTAACTACAATTACTAAAACAACCCAAGAAGTAGAAATTTGTGCTCCCTGTATTAAATTAATAATCGCTTGAATACCTAAGGGTAGTGATAGCGATACAATACCGCCAAAAATTGCATAATAAAAAATCTGAAAAATATCACGTTTTTCTAACCTTAATAAGTTGATAAAACGTTTCCAAGGGTGTAATTTTTTTTCTTCCATACTTATTTAATGGTATTTTTCACTAATTCAATAAAAAATTTTTTGGGTGTGTTTTTTTGTTTACAATTTGTAATAGAAGGGAAGTGTTCTGTTAAAAAATGTTGATGCAAACCACCTTCTAAAATAGTACTAGCTAAACTTAACGCGAATCTGTAGTTCGGTTTTATTGCTAAAATCATTTGTTCTAATCTTAAAATTAGACGTTTATAAGTTTCAAAATACCCTTCTTTATTATCTTTGTCAACCTCTTTTGTTAAATATGATTTAGAGCTTTCATTTACAATTATTCTATATAAAAGTACTTCATTAACATGAGAAAATGTAGTATCTTCCTTTACTTTTCTTGTAAAAACATCAATAGCTTTTTCTAATTTTTGTTGATTGTCTGAAATACTAAACGTTTCTAAAACCAATTGATACTCTAACCAAGCCCAATACCAAGAAGATAGATAAAGTAACAATTTGTGCTTGCTTTCAAAATATCTGTAAATAGAACTCTCATTAGAGCCAATTTTGGTTCCTAATTTTTTAAAAGTAAAATTTTCAAAACCAATTTCATTTATCAATGTAATGCTATTTTCTACTATGCGTTTTCCTAAATCGGATGTTTCTGGATCTTTAATATATACATTGTTAGGTACAGAAATTTTTAAAACAGATAATAAATTTTTCATTTTGTTTATTTTCTATAATTGCAAATATAATAGTAATACTATTATTAAAGTTAAAAACACTCTTTTTTTTTTAAAAAAATTAATATTTTACAATCCAACTTAAACACAAGTTATGTTTTTAGATGTTTATTCTTACAACTTTATTTTCCTATCAAAATAATATTAAAAATATTTCTTTAATAAATTGTATATTTGTAATTTATTAGGAGAAATATACTTTGATGTTTTAAAACTTCTGTAGCTAAAATTACCAAGCATTTTCTAATAAACAGTACTAATTTTAATATTCTAATATTTTTAATGGCAAAATCGCAACAGACATTTAGTAAAAGTGAAAAAGAAAAGAAGCGTTTAAAAAAACGTGAAGAAAAACGTAAAAAAATGGAGGCTAGAAAAGCCGACAAAGAAGCAAATGGTAATGGAGGTATTCAATTTGCTTACGTAGATCATAATGGAAATTTAACAGATACCCCACCAGACCCAGAGTTAAAGGTAGAGTATGAGTTAGAAGATATACAAATATCTGTAACTAAAAAAGAAGATTTACCAGAAGAAGATCCTGTAAGAAAAGGAAAAGTTTCTTTCTTTGATTCTTCTAAAGGTTTTGGTTTTATTATTGATACAGAAAATAATGAGAAATATTTTACACACGTAAGTGGTTTAATAGATGAAATTGCAGAGAATGATAAAGTTTCTTTTGAACTAGAAAAAGGAATGCGTGGTATGAATGCTGTTAAAGTAAAAAAAGTATAATCAATATATTCAAATACATTCTACAAGTTAGCCTTCTATTGCAAAATAGAAGGTTTTTTTATGACAATTCGTCTAGAGTTTCTATTAGTATTTTACAACCTTCTACGATTTCTTTATCAGAAATTGTTAAAGGTGGTGTAATACGCATTGCCCTTTGTTCAAACAATAAAAAGAATAAAATTAGCCCTTTTTCTAAACACTTGTGTATTGTTTTTACTGCTAGTTCTGGTGTTTTTACAATGGCAGCTAACATTAATCCTTTTCCTCTTATTTCTAAGATTGATGAATGCTGTAAATGTCTTCTAAAAAGTTGTTCTTTTCTAAGGCTTTCTTTTAGTAAATTTTTATTTAAAATTTCTTTTACAGTTGCATTCGCAGCTGCTGCAATTACAGGATTACCAGCAAAAGTAGAAATATGACCAAGTTTAGGATTGTCTTTTAACAAACTCATCATTTTAAAAGAAGCTAAAAAAGCACCAATTGGCATACCACCACCTAACCCTTTTCCTGTAACTACAATATCTGGAGTTACATTATAGTTTTCGAAACCCCAAAAGGTTCCTGTTCTTCCAATTCCTGTTTGTATTTCGTCTAAGATTAACAATGCACAAACTGAATCACATTTTTGTTTTAATTTGACTAAAAAATTATTTTTAGGTTCAATAAAACCAGCACCACCTTGTATTGTCTCAACAATTACTGCTGCTGTTTTATGGGTTATTTTATTTAAATCTTCATCTGTATTAAAACCAATAAACTTTGTGCCAGGTATTAAAGGTCTAAATGCACTGTTTTGTTTTTCTACACCAGAAACACTCATTGCCCCCATAGTATTGCCATGATATGAGTTTTTAGCAGCAATTATTTCTGCTCTCTTGGTTACTCTTTTGGCTAGTTTTAAAGCCCCTTCTGTAGCTTCTGTACCTGAATTTGTTATGTAAACTGCATTTAGGTTTTTAGGTGAATTTTGCGCCAATAATTTACACAAATCTACTTGTGGTTTTTGTATAAACTCGCCATAAACCATTACATGCGCATAATTATCTAGTTGATTTTTAATGGCCTCTGTAACTTTTGGATGGTTGTGCCCCAAGCTATTTGCCGAAACACCAGCCACAAAATCTAAATATTTTTTTCCTTTAGTATCAAATATAAAACTGCCTTTTGCTTTAGAAATCTCTAAGGCAAGTGGGTGAGGACTGGTTTGTGCTTGATATGTAAAGAAATCTTTTTTCATCTAATTTTTAGTGGGTAGAATTTCTTTTTTTCTTTTTCTCTCTTTTTTAGGAAGTTTTTTTAAAGCGGGTTTTACCAAATCTTTTTTAGATTTTTTTGGTGATTTGTCTTGTGTATCCTTTTTAAAAATATCTTCTTTAGATTTAGGTTGTTCTGTTTCTCGCCAAATAAAACCATTTAACCTGTTTACTTCTTCTGGTAATTTAGAAGGAGGGTAGGTAGTGCCTTCTGATTTTTTTAAATATTTTATTTGCTCAATTTCACCTTCATTTAAAGTAAATTCTATGTTACTAGAAATTTCTTTGGTTACGGTTTCTAAAACTCCTTCTTCATTTCTATTAAAATATACAGACTCAGCATTACCCTTTACTAATAGAAGTTTAAGTTTGTTTTCTAAAAACTTACCAAATATATTTCTTCCTTTAATTTGATTAAAGTTATCATTTGATAAAGAGTCTTTAGAGACTATAAATGAGTTATTTAATACTTTTAAAGAATCTAGCTTTTCTGTTTCTATATTAGATAGTAAGTGAATGGTATCTCCAGTAATTTGATTACCATCTGACCATAATACGGGGTTGCTAAACATTCTTGTTAAGCCTTTTTCTTGGTTTGTATGTATCGAATCGCACTTACCTTGTAAATCTGATTTAAAGATTTTTACATTATGATAGGTTCTAACAATTCTTTTATCTGGAACTCCTGTAACTAATAAAGTATCTCCGTGAATAAAGGTAGAATCTTTGTCTATAATAGAAATGGCAACTGCTTTTTTGATGATAAAAAGTGAATCTTTTTCTTCGAAAATTTCTGCATAATTCCCTCTGGTAACAAAGTTTTTTACGGTATCTATCACCTGTATATTGTTGGTTGCAGAGGCAAACCCATTCTTTTTATCATAATACAAACTATCTCCTTCTACAGTTCTTTCTTTTAAGTAAAGTTTTGCGTTTTTAATAAAATAAGAAATATCTGTTTTGGTGTTGTAAAAACCTCGTTCACAATAAATTTTATTTTTGTTTTTTGTATTGGTGATGGTAGATGGTCCATATAAATAAACCAAACCAGAGTTGGTGTAATAATCTAAGTGATTAGAGGCCAAATTATGCTCAGGATTAACAATAGTAACTCTTGTTGTAGCTGTAAATTTTTTGTTTTTTAGATAATAATTTCCAATTTTACTTTTTAATGTATTTGTTTTGTCTTTTATAGTGGCAAAAGTTTTATAATATAGTTTTTGATTTAATCTATCAAAATGAAGCGTATCTGTAGTTAAAGTCATTTCTGGGTCTTTTAAAACCACATTTCCCCAAGAGAGCGCCTGTTCTGTATTGGCATCATAATCAACATAATCACTAGTTTGTGTTATGGTATCACCTTGTTTAATGAGTACATTATCTATGGCCTTAAAAAAGTTTAGTTTTTTATAATAAAAGGCTTTGCTACAAGTTAATACAGCACCTTTATGAGTCATTTTCACATTCCCTAAAAGCACAGTAGCACCCGGGTATTTTTCTTCGTCTACAAATTGTTGTGCAGCACCAAAAACCATTTTTTTAGTTTGCGAAAAAACAAAGGCTGTTTGTGTTAGAAATAGAAATAAAAGTATTCTTTTCAAAATAAACGATTTTACGCAAAAATAATGAAAAGAAAATGGCAAACTATTAAAGAAGAGTAAAATTCTAGCTATATTCTTTTTTTTTTGCTAAATACTTTGAACTGTAGTTTTTTTGCTTTCGGAAAAAGAATATTATTTTCTATATGGATATGCTCTTGCAATCGATCATCAAAATTCTTTAATTTTATATATAAAAGTTTAAATGAGTTGCATATGTTTTCTGGTAGAATATAGTAATTGGTAAGTGTTGCTATTTTTTGAAATGTCTTACGAATTTTATAGTGCTCGTCTTCAAAACTATCTATAATTTTTAGTTTTTTTGAAGAATTATATTTAGAAGTAGAGGAAGCATTCTCGAGTTTTAATAACTCATTTAAGTAAGGAAACAAGATGGTTTCCTCGTTTTTCATATGTTCTAAAATTTCTTCTGAAACACCTTGTATTAAGTTGTTAACTTCTAATAATTCAGGATATTGTTTACTATATAAATCAGCTACTTTTTTACTATATTGTTTTAGTATTAATATGTTTTCTTCTTTATAATTGTGATGAATTTCTGATAGGAATTCAATTAAAAAATCTAATTTCCAAGAATTGTAGTTTTGTAAATAATAAACATCTTTATGTGCAGCTACTAATTTATTTATGATTTTTTTACTATCTATATTTTTATGCTCGCAAACTGTTAAAAAGTTTTTATTCCCTTCTATAGAATAGTCTATATTAAACTCTTTAAATACTTTAGACGTATTGATGTTATTTAAAACAATATCTGCAATTAGCTTATTTTCAAAACGTTTCATGTATCATTTAATTTTCTACAAATTTCGATGAAATAAACGGCAGTAAATATGACTTTTATCAGTACTTCAATTAAATTTTAAAATAGATGAAAACTAATTTTAGACAACACAAAAAAGCCTTATTCTTAATTAGAAATAAGGCTTTTTCTTATAAAAAGTAAAATGTATTATCTTTCTATAGTTTGTTTTCTATCTGGACCTACAGAAACTATTTTTACAGGTACACCTGTTTCTTTTTCTATAAAAGCAACATAGTCTAGTAAGTTTTTAGGCAATTGATTTGCAGAAGTCATTTTTGTTAAATCTTCTGTCCAACCTTTAAATTCAGTATAATTTACAGAAACATTTTCTGGTTCTATATTGTATGGTAAGTGAGCAATTTCTTTACCTTTATAATTGTATGATGTACATACTTTTAAAGTATCAAAACCAGAAAGTACATCACCTTTCATCATCATTAATTGTGTTACACCATTTACATCTACAGCATATTTTAAAGCTACTAAATCTAACCAACCACATCTTCTTGGTCTACCAGTTGTTGCACCAAATTCGTGCCCAACTTTTGCCATAGTTGCTCCATCATCATCAAACAATTCTGTAGGAAAAGGACCAGACCCCACTCTAGTGGTATACGCTTTAAAAATACCAAAAACTTCGCCAATTCTATTAGGTGCTACACCTAAACCTGTACAAGCTCCAGCAGCAGTTGTATTAGATGATGTTACAAAAGGATAGGTACCAAAATCGATATCTAATAAAGAACCTTGTGCACCTTCTGCTAAAATTGTTTTTTTATCCTTAATTGCTTGGTTTAAAAATTCTTCGCTATCTATAAAAGCTAAGGTTTTAAGCTTGTCAATTCCTTTACAGAATTCTGCTTCTAATTCTTTTAAGTCATATTCTATTTGAACATCAAAAAACTTTAACATTTTAATATGCTTTTCTGTAAGCGCATCGTATTTTTCTTTCCAGTTTTCTAATTCTAAATCTCCAACTCGCATACCGTTTCTACCAGTTTTATCCATATAAGTTGGACCAATACCTTTTAAAGTAGAACCAATTTTAGCTTTACCCTTTGAAGTTTCTGATGCTGCATCTAACAATCTATGTGTAGGTAAAATTAAATGTGCTTTTCTAGAGATTAATAATTTAGAAGTATAATCTATATTGTGTTTGTCTAGATTTTCTAATTCTTTTTTAAAAATTACAGGGTCAATAACAACACCATTCCCTACAACATTTAATGCTGTTTTGTGAAAAATACCTGAAGGGATTGTGTGTAAAACGTGTTTTGCGCCATCAAAAATTAAAGTATGTCCTGCATTTGGCCCTCCTTGAAAACGCGCAATGATATCATAATTTTTAGTTAATACGTCTACAATTTTTCCTTTTCCTTCGTCTCCCCATTGTAATCCTAGTAATAAATCTACAGCCATTAGTTGTGTTAATTTGTTGTTTGTTTTGTTGTATTTTTTTTAGTTTATTGGCAAAATACCAACAGAATGTTGTTATTTTTTCTTTTTTGTCCCGTAAAAGTAAAGTGAATGATTATGAATATCAATATCAAAAATTTCTTCTATGGTTTTTTTAATAATTTGTATTCTTGGATCGCAAAATTCTTTAACATCTCCAGAGTCTGTAAAAATTACGTGGTCGTGATTTTTATCGAAGTAACTTTTTTCATAACGAGCCATAGATTGTCCATCAAATTGGTGTTTTCTAACCAAACCACAATTTAATAAAATATCAATGGTGTTGTAAAGCGTAGCTCTGCTAACTCTATAATTTTTATTTTTCATTTTAATATAAAGAGATTCTATATCAAAATGTTCATCTGCATCATAAATTTCTTGAAGAATAGCATAACGCTCAGGTGTTTTTCTGTGCTTATTTTCTTCTAAATAGGATGTAAATACTTTTTTTACTACTTCTTGATTTTCAAGAGAATTATTCATTTTCTTAAAATTTTACGAAAAGACAAATTTACAGTTATTTCTTTATAAAATCCTTTTTTTTGAAAATGATATTTACAAAGTATTAACACGTTCTACATTTTTAACACCTTCAATTTTTTGCAGACTTTTTGTTAATTTATTCAACTGTGCACTGTTTTTAACGCTTAAGCTTATTTTTCCATCAAACACACCATTGTCTCCAGCAATATTAATACTGTTAATAAATACGCCCATATTGTTAGAAATTATTCGGGTTACATTATTTACGATCCCTTTATTATCGACACCATTTATATGTAAAATTGCTTTAAAATCTTGCTTGGTAGAATCTATCCATTTTGCTAGCATAATTCTGTAAGCATAGTTAGATTGTAAAGAAATTGCGTTTGGACAGTTTTTTTTATGCACTTTAATCCCTTCATTTATTGTTAAAAAACCAAAAACGGTATCTCCTGGTATAGGATTACAACATTTAGAGAGTTTGTAGTCTAATATTTCTTCTTCTTTACCAAAAACAAGCGCATCAAATTTATTAGTTACTTCTTCAGTATCTATAAGTTCTTTATTGGTGGTGTTTTTTCTTCTTAACTTGGTTTTAAAGAAATTTAAAATAGTACTATTTCTCTGTGTAACAAATGCTTTTAATTGTGTATTGTCTATAGAACCATTACCAATTCTAAAAAACAAATCGAAACTAGTTCTAAGTTTAAAGAAATTGACAAGTTCGTTCGTTGTTTTTTCGGTAAACGGTATTTTTAAATGACGTAATTTTCTAGTTAAAATTGCTTTTCCTTCTTCGGCAATTTGTTTTTCTTCATCTTTTAAAGCAGCTCTAATTTTTGTTTTTGCCCTTGCTGTTATTACAAAATCTAACCATCTAGCATTGGGTTTGTTAGAAGCGCTTGTAATTACCTCTATTTGATCTCCACTTTTTAAAGTGTAACTTAAAGGCACTAACTTGCCATTTACTTTTGCGCCTCTACATTTTAAACCTACATCTGTATGTATAGAAAAGGCAAAATCTAAGGCAGATGCATCTTTTGGTAACGATTTTAATTCACCTTTAGGTGTAAAAACATAAATTTCTTTAGCATATAAGTTTAGTTTAAACTCTTCTACAAAATCAACTGCATTTAAACTTTGGTTTTCTAGTGATTCTTTTAATCTATTTAACCATGCTTCTAGACCACTTTCGTTAGTGTTTCCTTGTTTGTATTTAAAATGTGCTGCATAGCCTTTTTCTGCAATTTCATTCATTCTATTAGAACGAATTTGTACTTCTACCCATTTTGCATCAGGTCCTACTACTGTAATGTGCAAAGCTTCGTAACCTGTAGATTTGGGTTGCGAAATCCAATCTCTTAAACGAACAGGGTTGGGCTTAAAATAATCTGTAACTATCGAATAGATTTTCCAGGCATCAAATTTTTCGTCTTTAGAGGTAGGTGTAAATATAATTCTAATGGCAAATTTATCATAAACCTCATCAAAAGTTACATTTTGTTTTCGCATTTTTTTGCGAATAGAATAAATGGACTTGAAACGTCCTTTTATGTCATAATCAAAATTTTCTTTATCTAAGCCCTCTTTTAATCTATCTGCAAAGGTTTCTAAATATTTTTGTTGATCTTCTTTACTCTCTTTAATTTTTGCAACAATATCATTAAAAACCTCTGGTTCTGTGTATTTTAAACCTAAGTCTTCTAATTCTGTTTTAATATTATACAGTCCTAGTCTGTGTGCTAAAGGTGCATAAATATAAAGGGTTTCTGAGGCTATTTTTACTTGTTTGTATGCAGGCATTGCATCCATAGTTTGCATGTTGTGCAATCGGTCTGCAATTTTTATTAAAATGACTCTAACATCATCATTTAATGTTAATAGCATTTTTCTAAAATTTTCTGCTTGTATAGAGGCGTCTTGTTCTTTGTTTAAACGAGAAATTTTGGTGAGTCCATTTACAATTCTTGCAATAGTTTCACCAAATAACTGCTCCATATCATCTAAGGTGTACTCTGTATCTTCTACAACATCATGCAACAATGCTGCTGCAATAGAGGTTGCACCTAAACCAATTTCTAAAGCTACAATTTTTGCTACAGCAATGGGGTGAAAAATATAAGGCTCGCCTGTTTTTCTACGTTGTTTAGAATGTGCATCTACAGCAATCTCGAAAGCCTTTCTAATCAGCTCTTTATCTTCTTTAGAAAGTACCTCATAAGTTCCTTTTAGCAAATCTTTATACCGATTTGCTATTTCCTTATTTTCTTCTTCAATGGTTGCTAAATATGCCATAAATAACTGTAAGATTTGTGTTTAAAAATCTAAAGTGAATTTAGCAATAAGTATTTGAACAAGCAAGAAAATTAAAGTCTAAATTTTTAAAAATTTGATGTTATTTTTCTTCTAAATTTTTTACTCTATCCAACAAAGTTGGATGTGAATAATGCATGAAAACATAAGCAGGATGTGGGGTTAAATTACTCAGGCTATTTTTAGAAAGTTTTTTTAAAGAGCTAATTAAAGGTTTGCCAGCAAAGGTGTTTTTTGCAAAATTATCTGCTTGGTACTCAAATTTTCTAGAAATATAATTCATTACAAAACCTGTAATTTCTGATATTGGAGAGTACAAAATACCAAATACAATTAAACCTGCATGAAAACTGGGTTTAGTTATACCAATAGCTTCAGAAAATATAGGTAAGTTTACAAATAACGATAACAAATACAAGGTAAAACCAGTAAGTAGGATAGAGGTAAAAAGATTAAAAACAATATGTTTTTTCTTGTAATGACCCACTTCATGAGCTAAAACAGCTACAATTTCATCGGTTTCTAAATCGTTTATAAGTGTATCAAAAAGTGTAATTCTTTTTTGAGAACCAAAACCAGAAAAATAGGCATTTGCTTTTGTAGAACGTTTAGAACCATCGATTACAAAAATATTGTCTAATTTAAAACCTACAGTTTGTGCGTATTTTTCTATGGCAAATTTTAATTCGTCATCTTCTAAAGGTGTTTGTTTGTTAAATATGGGAACTATTAATTTGGCATAAAAAAGATTCATAAATAAAGAAAAAACAGCGACTAAAACCCAAGCATAAATCCAAAAATTAGTTCCTGTTGTTTGATAAAACCAGATGATAATCGCTAAAACACCACCACCTAATATTGCAGTTAAAAAGATTCCTTTAATTTTATCTAACCAAAATATTTTTTTGGTGGATTTGTTAAAACCAAATTTTTCTTCAATAACAAATGTTTTATAGTAAGAAAAAGGTGTGGTTAAAATATCTGACCCAATCATAATAATACCAAAGAAAATTAAAGCTATTACAATAGGGTTTTCTGAGATACTTCTCGCAAAATTATCTACATATTTAAAACCATCAAGAAAAAAGAACCCTAAAGTTAATAAGATTGAAAAAGTGGATGTTAGGTTCGTAAATTTTGCATTTTCCTTTTTATAGGCTTGAGATTTTTTATAGGCTTCTTCATCATACACATCTGCTAATGCAACAGGAATTTTGTCATTAAAATGTTTGGCATTTAAGCTGTCTAAAATTTTGTCTACAACAAAACTGATGATTAAAATTGCGATTAAAATATAAAATAGAGTAGTGGGTTGCATTTTTTTAATTTGTTAATTGATTCAGTTAGTGTTGTATAGTACACTATTTATTTTCTGTAAAATAGATTTTTTATAAGTTATGTGTAAATGTTAGCTTTCGTTTTATAACTTCCATTCTTTATTTATTTCTTCATTTTTTTAGCGTACATGGCTGCACCAATAATACCGGCATTGTTTCTAAATTCTGCAGCTTTAACGGGTATATCTGTGGTTAAATATTTTTTAAAATTATTGTATTTTTTACTAATTCCGCCACCCAAAACAATTAAATTGGGTGTAAATACCAATCTTATATATTCTAATAAAGAATCAAATCTAATGGCCCATTCTTCTAATGTTAAGTCTTCTCTTTTTCTAACAGAATCAGCTGTGTATAATTCTATAATTTCTCCGTTGGTATGCAACATTTTACCTACTTCTAAATTCGGAATTAATTTACCTTTATAAAACAAACCAGAACCAATACCTGTACCAATGGTTACTACAAGCACCAGGCCATTTTCTTTTTTTGCAGCACCTAAACTAACTTCTGCTAAACCGGCTAAATCTGCATCATTACTTACATAAAAAGGAATTTTACATTGCTTTTTAAACAACTTATCTACCTTTACACCTAGCCATTCTTCGCTTAAATTACCAGAGTGTATGCATTTACCACCTACAAGCGTGGTTGGAAAACTACAACCAACCTCTTTTTTCCAGTTAAAATGTACAATCATTTGTTTTACAACTTTAGCAATTGCTTCTGGTGTAGCTGGTTTTGGTGTAGGTATTCTATGTCTTTCAGTTAATAATTCGCCTGTTTTGGTATTAACAATAGCCGCTTTTATACCAGAGCCACCTATATCTATTCCTAATGATTTCATATCTCAAGTGCTTTACAAATAATGGTTTATTTAAATAATCGTTGTCTTTTTGCCTCAAACAAAACAATGGCTGCTGCAACTGAAACATTCATAGAGTCAATTTTACCTTGCATAGGTATGTTTATGTTTTGGGTTGCTTGTTCTCTAAAAATAGTTGTTAAACCAGTGGCTTCTGTACCTACAACAATGGCTGTTGGTTTTGTATAATTTTCTTGAAAATACGGATTTGAATTCTGCAAAGTAGTGGCATAAGTATGAATGTTGTTCTTTTTTAGAAAACTAATAATTTCTTCTGATGTACCTACAGCAATTTGATTGGTAAACACACAACCCACACTAGAACGTATAATGTTTGGGTTGTAAACATCACTCTTAGGATTTGCAATAAGTACAGCATCTATATTTGCTGCATCTGCGGTTCTTAAAATAGCGCCAACATTACCTGGTTTTTCTATACTTTCTGCAACTAAAACTAACGGATTTTCATTTTTAAAAACAATACTATCTAAAGAAAAATCTTTTGTTTTTGCAATGGCAATAATGCCTTCTGTAGAGTTTCTGTAAGCTATTTTTTGATAAACTTCTTTAGAAATTTTTATACAATTGATGTTTGTTGGAAACAGTTCTAAAACCTCATTTTCTGAAATTAAATCTTCTAAAAACAATAAGGTTTCAAATTGATATGCTGCAGCTATGGCTAATGAAATTTCACGTTTTCCTTCAATAATAAATACCCCTTGTTTTTTGCGTTCTCTTGCTTTTTCTTGCAGTTTTAGAATATTTTTAACTAGAGGGTTTTGGCTGCTGGTAATTTCTTTCATCAACACAAATATACCTAATTATAGATATTGTAAAAATTAATAAATACTTATTTAATTTATTAGATATATTATTTGAATATTAAAATTTCTAAGAAAAAGAAGGCTCGCAATTCCACTTTACTGGAAGCGAGCCTTTTTAAATTGATTAAATCACTTTATTTAGATTTATACTTATTAGCATAACGTTTCCAAAGTTTGGTTTGGTGCGTTTCTAAACTAAGATCTCTCCCTTGTATAAAAGCTTTGTTTACTATGTTTCCTCTCATTTCTAAAGCATCACCTTCGGAAATAAATAGGGTAGCATCTTTACCAACTTCTAAAGTACCTGCAAAAGCATCTATCCCTAAAATTTTTGCTGTATTCGATGTAATTAGTTTTAAAGCTTCTTCTTTGTCTAAACCAAATGCAGCAAATGTACCTGCGTAAAAAGGGAGGTTTCTAGTATTCATTCTTTCCATTTGCCCCTCCATACCTAAACTAATCAACACACCTTTGTCTGTAAGTGTTTTTGCTATGGTATAGGTTTTGTCATAGGCATCATCTTCGCTATTTGGATTTCTATGAGGTCTCTCTAAAATTACAGGAATATTATTTTTTACTAATAAATTTGCTACTTTTTCTGCACCTTCTGCATGCACAATTACAATATTATTGATTCCTAATTCTTTAGATATAGTAATAGCATCTGTAATTTCTTTTTGACCATTTACATGTATAAAAAACTTTTGAGTACCATTAAATAAGCTTTTAGTTGCTGTATATGGTAAATGTTTTTTATCTGGATTTCTAGCTAAATAATTCTTAGCATCTGTTAAATAACTCTTTATTTCATCTATTTTTTTAGCATAATTTGAATCTGGTTTTAATGCAGGGTCTTCTCCTAACCACCATCTACCACGTGTAAAACTAGAAGGCCAATTCATGTGAATTCCATCATCAGTCTTCACAGAAGCATCTTCCCAGTTCCAAGCATCTAATTGTACAATAGAAGATGTACCAGAAATAACACCACCTCTAGGAGTAATTTGTGCCATTAAAACGCCATTAGGTCTCATAGATTCTACGACTTTGCTTTCTGCATTGTAGGCTATCAAACTTCTAATATGCGGATTCATAGTACCAATTTCATCCTCATCATCACTTGCTTTTACAGCATCTATTTCTACCAAACCTAAACTTGCGTTTGCTGCTATAAAACCAGGATATACATGTTTTCCTGTGGCATTAATAATAGTTCCCATTCTTGCAATTTTCATCATTGCACTTCCAACAAAGGTAATTTTACCTCCATCAAACATGATTAAAGAATTCTCTATTACTTTTCCATTTCCTAAATGTGCAGTTGCGCCTTCAATAGAAAATGCTCTAGTTTGTTTGTCTGCAGGGGTTTGTTGTGCAGAAACTGTATGTATTGCTAAGAAAAATAGCAAACTATATATTATTTTTTTCATCATTTTTTAGCTTTTAGTTTCTTCTAAAGTATCACATTGAAAGTTTCTATCTCCTCTTTTCATAGGTACTTTGGTTTTTCCACCACCCATTTTTTCATCCAACATCATTTTAATCAACTTACTTTTTTCTTGTTTAATTGCAGCTCTTTTATTTTTATCTAATTCGATATCAAAATAGATTTTACCATCTACAATTGTTTTTTCTGCTTTTGCATAAATAGACATTGGGTGATGACTCCATAATACAATATCTGCATCTTTCCCTTTTTTAATACTACCAACTCTATCATCTATATGTAACAGTTTTGCAGGATTAATGGTAACCATTTTCCAAGCTTCTAATTCTGTCATACCACCATATTTAATTGTTTTTGCTGCTTCTTGATTTAATCGTCTAGACATTTCTCTGTCATCAGAATTAATAGCCACTGTAACCCCAGCATTGTGCATAATTGCAGCATTGTAAGGTATAGCATCATTTACTTCGTATTTATACGCCCACCAATCAGAAAAAGTAGAGCCACCAACACCATGTTCTTTCATTTTATCTGCTACTTTGTAACCTTCTAAAATATGTGTAAATGTATTTACATTAAAATCAAATTTTTCTGCAACTTTCATTAACATATTAATTTCTGACTGAACATAAGAGTGACAAGAAATAAAACGTTCTTTATTCAAAATTTCAGACAATGTTTCCATTTCGATGTCTTTTCTATATGGTTTTCCACTTTTCTTTAAAGCATCGTATTCTTTAGCTCTTGTAAAATAATCTGTAAAAACTTGTTCTACACCCATTCTTGTTTGCGGAAAACGAACACCATTTTGGTAACGAGATTGTTTTACATTTTCTCCCAAAGCAAATTTGATGAACTTAGGTGTGTTATCGTAAATCATGTTTTCTGCATTTTCTCCCCATTTTAGTTTGATGATTGCAGAACGCCCACCAATAGGATTTGCAGAACCATGTAAAATTTGAGCAGTAGTTGTTCCTCCAGAAAGATTTCTATAAATATTAATGTCTGTAGGATCTACAACATCTTCTATAGTTACTTCTGCAGACGAGTTTTGTGCTCCTTCATTAACAGCAGATGTTGCAATATGAGAATGCTCATCTACAATACCAGCAGTTAAGTGTTTGCCTGTTCCATCAATTTCTTTGGCACCTCTTGCTCTTAGATTTTTGCCAATTTCTGCAATTTTACCATTTTTTAAAAGTACATCTGTATTTTCTAAAATCCCAGCATCTTCACTTGTCCAAACAGTTACATTTTTAATTAAAAGTGTTTCTTGTTTAGGTTGTACGTAATTACCAAAGCCCATATTAGGATAGCTTACAGGCATTACAACAATGTCATCTTTTTTAGATTTTTTAATGCTTTTCTTCTTTTTAGCATCTTTCTTAACTACTTTACTTGCAGACCAAGAAGTTTCGTTTCCTAAAATGTCAAAAGCAGTACCTTGCATTGCATTGGCAGCATTAATGATTTTTCCAATCATTCTTGTGTAGCCATTTTCTTCGTTTAAAGTGATTTCAATCCAATCATCTTTAAAAGAAAATTTAGATTTTATTTTTTTATCACTTAATTTAATGCTTCCAGATTGTTTAGCACCTTTACCAGAAATGGTTAAATCGTAATTTTTATTGTTAACATATAACATGTAACTTCCTGTAATATCAGGAATATTCATGTCATTTATTACATTTTTATCACCTTGAACCCAATTTTCATATAAGGTAGTTTTGGCATCAAAAATATCTCCAGATGTAATAATAAAATTGGCATAACTACCTTCTTTTAAATTACCAATAGCATTGTTACCAATAATTGTTGCAGGAATGGTAGTTAAAGCTTCTAATGCTTTTTCTTTATCAAAACCATATTTAATAGCTTTTTGTAAGTTTTTATGAAAAGATTTTACAGATTTTAAAGAGTGCGTAGTTAAAGCAAAATTAACTCCATTTTCTGCTAAAGCCTTTAAGTTAGAAGGTTCTTGATTCCACTTACGCATATCTCTTAAAGAAATTTGTTGCGCTAAAAGCGGATTAGAAACATCATAAGCATTGCTAAAATTGATAGGAATGATAAAGTTTGCATTTGTAGATTTGATGTCATTTATTCTTTCGTATTCATCACCACTACCAACAATTGTATACTGAATTCCAAATTCGTCACCCACTTTATCTGCTCTTATGGCATCTAAATGATTGTTGGTTTCAAAAATTTGAATCAAATCTTTATTTTCATTTAATGCTTTTAAAGCTAAATCATTGTTTTTCATGTTTCCTTTTGCATACCAATCTGCATCTAAGTATACTTGTCTTAATAAAGCCATAGCCCCCATTCTTGAACTTGGATAGGCTTGTCTAGAAGTAACACTTTTAGAAAATGATAAATACTGAGCAGATTTAGTATCTAAAATTCTGTAGGCATCTGTAGCATTCGGATTTAAAGCAATTAGCAATCCATTTCCACGAATAATACCATCTGGCATGTGTGTATTTACTACACCAAAACCAGCACTTATTAGAGATTTTGCTTTTTTAGTATCAAAAGAAAAATCTTTTAACGGGTTTACATCTGGTCTAATATGGTCGTTCCAATAATAGCCTTCTCTAGACGCATCATATTGTGTAACTCTAGAATTTCCAGAGGCTCTTTTTGGTTTTTTTATTCCAAAATCAGAATAAATATCAATAAAAGAAGGATAAATGGTTTTACCAGATACATCGATCGTTTCAGTTCCTGTCGGAATTTTTACGGATCTACCAACGCCAATAACTTTTCCGTTTTCAATTAGTAGAGTTCCTTTTTTAATTACCTTTTGGGGTGTTACATAAATAGTTGCATTGGTAAGCGCAACTAAAGTGGTTTCTGTTGTTTTTACTCCAGAATCTGTAGGGAAATAATCTTGTGCATACACGATTACAAACGACAAGAAAAAGAGTAAGAAAAATAGTTTTTTCATATAGTCAGTATTATTTGAATTAGCTATAAATTTATTGATATGCTTTTTGATAGCTGTTAAAACAATTTATTTTAACATAAATTTAATAATTATGTGCTTATGGAAGTTTCTCGAAATAAGAAATCAATAAATCCACAACATAGTTATAAGACTCGATTCCTTTTTCTTGTTTATTGGCTTTTAAATAAGCATTGTAGCCTTTTTTTACAATGGGTTCAAACGGATTTTTGTAAGCTTGCCAAAAGAGATAACTCGCTCTAAAATCTTTAGAAATTCCTTTATTTACTGTACTCCAAAGATCTTTAGATAAATCAGGATTTCGTTTTCTAACTTCAGAAATGCAATAGGCAAACGCCATTCTGTAGCTTGCATATTTAAAATATATATTATCATTATAATTAGCAGCTAAAAAACCCACAAAATTAGCTTCGTTTTCTGCTGCATAACCAATTTGATGTGCCATTTCATGACAAATAGTTGTTGGGTAGCTTGTTTTTGGAACTCTATCATTTACTTGTGCTTCTCCCGTTAACGGATTTAAATAACCAGAAGTGCCATTATAGGTTTGCAACAAACTCATTAAAGAGCTTTTTACAGATTTGTGATGGTATTTTAACTGCGGAAACTCTGTTTCTAAGTTTTTATAACCCAAAACAGCCATTGCATACATTTCCTTTTGTTGATATGGATTGGTCACTTTTACAGTGTCATTTTTTGTGATTTTAAAATGATAATCATTCAGTTTTTTTACAATGGTTACTGTAACTTTTTTTAGCTGTGCTGTTGTATATTTTTTTTGTTGATATTCTAAGTTATCAGTCAAAGGTTTTCTGTAATAATTTAAGCCCCAAAACAGATAGAAACAACCATAAATTATTGATAAAATTGCTGTAAAATAAATAAATTTGTGCAGAAAATTTTTAAAACGATTTTTTATCAATAAATACAAAGCGCGCACAAATATAAATAGGAGGAAAGCGATTAAAACATCACCTACAGAAAAAGGAATCCAACCCAAAAGTATTCTAAAAAAAGAGGAGATATAAGGATAAATTCCATTAGAATAATAGGTTTCTATAAACTCAGGATTTTTAGACGCTAACTGCACTAAAAAAATCTGAACAGGAAGAAAGACAGTTAAAAGAAGATGTTTTTTTTGAATTTTCATTTGCGTAAAAATAACAAATCAATTTATAAGTTGATTGGTTATTAACAAGATAATAACAATTTAGTTTACAATATTTGTGTACAAATAAAAGTTTTAAAAAATAGACATCTAACCAAGTAAAAAAGTACATTTGTGACCATGGAGAAAACGAATGCAATCACCCAAAAAAAAATAGATAAAAGTAGAATTATAAGCCTCGAGAAAGGTAAAATTCCACCACAAGCAGTAGAATTAGAAGAAGCTGTTTTAGGGGCTATGATGATTGATAAAAAAGGTATTGATGATGTCATAGATATTTTACATTCAGATGCTTTTTATGATGTAAAACATCAAGAGATATATGCTGTTATTTATGAATTATTCCAAAATTCGCAACCCATAGATTTACTTACAGTTTCTAATTTATTAAAGAAAAACGGTAAATTAGAAATGGTTGGTGGCGATTTCTACTTGATTCGTTTAACACAAAAAGTAGCCTCTTCTGCACACATCGAATTTCATGCAAGAATTATTTTACAGAAATACATTCAGCGTAAATTAATCTCCATTTCATCAGAAATTATAGAAAGCTCTTATGACGAGTCTACAGACGTTTTTGATTTGTTAGATGAAGCAGAAGGAAAATTATTTGAAGTTACTCAAGGAAACTTAAAAAAGAGTTCAGAAGATGCAGGTTCTTTAGTAAAACAAGCTTTAAAGAAAATTCAAGAAATTGGAAATCAAGAAGGAATGTCTGGTTTGGCAACAGGTTTTACTAAACTAGATGCACTTACTTCTGGTTGGCAACCTTCCGATTTAATTATCATTGCAGCAAGACCAGGTATGGGTAAAACTGCCTTTGTAATATCAATGGCAAAAAATATGGCCATCGACTTTAATCATGCTGTAGCCGTTTTTTCACTAGAGATGTCTTCTGTACAGTTAATAACCAGGATGATTTCTTCAGAAACTGGATTGACTTCAGAAAAATTAAGAAAAGGAAATTTAGAACCACATGAATGGGAGCAATTAAACGTAAAAGTAAAACGTTTGTCTGATGCACCTATTTTTATAGATGATACCCCATCACTTTCTATTTTCGATTTACGAGCAAAAGCAAGACGTTTGGTATCGCAACACAATGTAAGAATTATTGTAATTGACTATTTACAACTAATGACAGCTGGTGGTAATGGAAAAAGTGGAGGAAATAGAGAGCAAGAAATTTCTACCATTTCTAGAAACTTAAAAGCTTTGGCAAAAGAATTATCTATACCAGTTATTGCACTTTCTCAATTATCACGTGCTGTAGAAACACGTGGAGGAAGTAAAAGACCTTTACTGTCTGACTTACGTGAATCTGGTGCCATTGAGCAAGATGCAGATATTGTAAGCTTTATTTTTAGACCAGAATATTATGGAATGACAGAATGGGATGATGATGAACATACACCATGTGAAGGACAAGGAGAATTTATTGTGGCAAAACACAGAAATGGTGGTTTGGATAATATTCGTTTGAAATTTACTGGACATTTAGCAAAATTCTCAGATTTAGAAGAAGGTTTCAGTTCAGAGTTTCAATCTTCTATGAATGCAGATTTTCCTGATGATCCTTTTGCAGGAGAAGGCGGTGTAGATCCCAAAGATGCTTTTGGTGATGAGGATACAGATGTTCCTTTCTAGAATATTAAATAAATTATAAAATTATAGAAATACACAATTGCTTTATAGGAATTGTGTATTTTAGTTTTTGATATGAAAAAACGCTTAACAATACTTACATTTCTATTAATTTCAAACTCAATTTGGGCATCTTTTATTTATGTTCCTATGAGTAATGATAATCAAAAAAACCATTTAAAAGCTTACGGAATTGTCTACTACTCATTAGAAGCAGGCTTAAAATCTAAATGGTTGTTAAACTATGATGGAGGCGCTTTTTTAATTGAAAACAATAAACTTATAGAAAACGAATGTAAAATTAGAGGCGTTTCGTATCAAATAATTTCTGATGCAAAATCGCAATTAATATTACAAGAAATAGCTTCACCATCTTCTAATCAAGATGCCGTAACCTTAGAAAAAGCACCAAAAATTGCGGTGTATTCACCAAAAGACAAAATGCCTTGGGATGATGCTGTAACCATGGTATTAACCTATGCAGAAATTCCTTTTGATGTAGTTTACGACAAAGAAGTTTTAGAAGATAAATTGTTGTTATACGAATGGTTACACCTGCATCATGAAGATTTTACAGGACAATATGGGCGTTTTTACGGCTCTTTTAGAACTGCACCTTGGTATATAGAAAGCAAACAAATAGCAGAAAAACTAGCCACAAAATTAGGCTACCGTAAAGTATCTGAAGAAAAATTAGCAGTTGCAAAAAAAATAAGAGATTATGTTGTGGGTGGTGGTTTTATGTTTGCCATGTGCTCTGCTACAGACAGTTTTGATATTGCCTTATCTGCAGAAGGCGTAGATATTGCAGAGGCTATGTTTGATGGAGATGCGTCTACACCAAATTATCAATCTAAAATCAACTATAATAAAACCTTTGCTTTTAAAAACTTTAGTTTAATTAAAAACCCAACAACCTACGAGTTTTCATCAATTGATATGACTCGAAAACGTAAAATACCAAAAACATCAGACTATTTTAATTTGGTAGAATTTTCTGCAAAATGGGATCCTGTACCTACCATGTTAACCCAAAACCATACAGTTTTGGTAAAAGGCTTTATGGGGCAAACCACCTCTTTTGAGAGAAATACCGTAAAAAGTAATGTATTAGTTTTAGGCGAAAACAAAGTAAATAGAGAAGCACGTTACATACATGGCACGAAAGGAAAAGGCATGTTTACGTTTTATGGGGGGCATGATCCAGAAGATTATACACATAGAGTAGGAGACCCAAAAACAGAGTTAGATTTACATCCAACGTCACCTGGTTATCGCTTAATTTTAAACAACGTTTTATTTCCTGCAGCCAAAAAGAAAAAGCAGAAAACTTAATTTAATTTTATTTAGGCTTTCTAACGGGCTTTTCTTTGCAATCTTTTGCCTAAAAAAAAGGCAAAAGGATTTCCATTTCAATCCCTAACGCTTAAACAAGCCCAATAAAACGTCGAAATATGTTGTGTTTAAAAACACCATTTACAAATAAAAAATAAAACTGTTGATAAATCTTCAATAAATACTTTAGAAATACATTTCAGTTTCATTCACTTTTGTATTTTTGTCAGTATAAATTAAATAACAAAATGTCAACAACACAACAATTACAAGACTTTACACAACAAGTACGTAGAGATATTTTAAGAATGGTACACAAAGTAAACTCTGGGCATCCAGGAGGATCATTAGGCTGTGCAGAATTTTTTACTTGCTTGTACCAAGAAGTTATGGAGTATTCTACAGATTTTACCATGAATGGTGAAAATGAAGATTTATTTTTTCTTTCAAACGGACATATATCTCCTGTCTTTTATAGTGTTTTGGCACACAGTGGTTTCTTTCCAGTAGAAGAATTAGCTACATTTAGATTGATAGATTCTCGTTTACAAGGACATCCAACTACGCATGAAGGTTTACCTGGAGTAAGAATTGCTTCTGGTTCTTTAGGTCAAGGAATGTCTGTTGCTTTAGGTGCAGCTGCAGCTAAAAAATTAAATGGAGATAATAAATTAGTGTACACCTTACATGGAGATGGTGAGTTGCAAGAAGGGCAAAACTGGGAAGCAATTATGTATGCCTCTGCAAAAAAAGTAGATAATTTAATTGCAACTATAGATTTAAATGGAAAACAAATTGATGGTGCTACAGACGAAGTTTTACCAATGGGAAGCATTAGAGCAAAATTTGAAGCTTTTGGTTGGAATGTTTTAGACATTGAAAAAGGAAACGATATTGAAGCTATTTTAACCGGTTTAGAAGAAGCAAAATCATTAACAGGAAAAGGAAAGCCAGTTTGTATTTTATTGCATACAGAAATGGGGAATGGTGTAGATTTTATGATGCATACCCATGCTTGGCATGGTAAAGCACCTAATGATGAACAATTAGAAAATGCTTTGGCTCAAAACCCTGTAACATTAGGAGATTATTAGTGAAACTCGTTTTTAAAAAGTTCGCAGAACATATTTAAAATCGTAAGTTGCACTAATTCTAAATTTATTTCAGAATTTATAAAATTAAAGAGCTTTTCATTTATTTGAAAAGCTTTTTTTATGCTTTTATTTTGATTTGAACTGTAAGATTAGCTTTATATTTACACTTAGTAAATTATAAACCTTCAATAAAAAATATGAGAATAGGTATCGTATGTTATCCAACCTTTGGTGGTAGCGGAGTTATGGCAACAGAACTTGGTATGGCTTTGGCAGATAAAGGTCACGAAGTTCATTTTATAACCTATAATCAACCTGTTCGTTTAGATTTTTTATCACATAAATTACACTTTCATCAAGTTTTATTAGAAGAATATCCACTGTTTCAATACCAACCCTATGAGTTAGCTTTGTCTAGTAAAATGGTAGAAGTTGTTAGAAAATTTAATTTAGAAGTTTTACATGTACATTATGCAATTCCTCATGCATATGCCGCATATATGGCAAAGCAAATGTTAAAAGAAAAAGGATTAGATGTAAGAGTAGTTACTACTTTGCATGGTACAGACATTACTTTAGTGGGTAGTCATCCAACTTATAAAACTGCTGTAGAATTTAGTATTAATAATTCTGATGTAGTTACCGCTGTATCTAATAGTCTAAGAGAAACGACTAACAAACTATTTAACATTACAAAAAAAATAGACGTTGTTTACAACTTTATAGATACCAATAAATATAACCAAGACAATCAAGAAGAGTGTAAAAGAGTTGCTTTAGCTGCACCAAATGAGAGAATTCTAACACATATTAGTAATTTTAGACCTGTAAAAAGGGTAGAAGATGTAATACGGATTTTTGATAAAGTACATAAAGAAATACCTTCTAAACTTTTAATGATCGGGGAGGGGCCAGATAAAATTAAAGCAAAACAACTTGTTAAAGATTTAAAACTCTCTGATGCTGTTTTTTTCTTAGGAAACAGTACAGAAGTACCGAAAATACTTTGTTACTCAGATGTATTTTTACTACCATCGCAAACAGAAAGTTTTGGTTTGGCAGCTTTAGAAGCAATGGCTGCCAAAACGGCTATAATTTCTACCAATACAGGTGGATTACCAGAAGTTAATATACAAGGTAAAACAGGTTTTTTAAGCAATTTAGGTGATATAGATGATATGGCTAAAAATGCCATATCAATTTTAAAAGACGATAGTACTTTGCAAAGTTTTAAACAAAATGCCAAAGACCACACTAGAAAATTCTCTTTAGAAAATATTTTACCAGTTTATGAAGATTTATACAAATCTTGTTATTTAGCTAAATAACATAAACGCTTGCAATATTATACAAGTATTTTTAAAAAAATAGTAAAATAGAAAGTTTAATATGTATTTATAATACGGTTTTTAAATTCATATATTTATATTTATCTGTTGCACTTATTGCTTGAACTTAGAATTTGATTTTTTTTAAAAATAAACAATTATTTGGCTGCATTTAAATTTGATATTAATGAGTGTACATTTATTTTTAATAGTAATTTTGCAACTTCAATTTTAGAAAATGAACTTAACAAAAACCCAAGTTTTTATAATTATAGCATTTTTATCTATTTATATTATTTGGGGCTCTACTTATTTATTTAATAAAGTTGCAGTTACAGAATTGCCCCCCTTTTTTTTGGCATCTATACGTTTTTCTACGGCAGGTATATTAATGCTAACTTTAGCTAAAATATTAAAGGCTTCTTTAAAAATTACTAAAAAAGAACTAAAAAATACAGCAATAGCTTCTTTGTTCTTTTTAATATTAGGTAACAGTGTATTTGTTTGGGCTTTACAATTTGTAGATAGTGGTTTTGCAGCCTTAATTGCTTCTACACAACCTCTTTTTGTTTTGCTAATACTACGAATTTTAGATCAAAAACCCATGCAGAAAAAATCTATTATTGGGGTTTGTTTGGGTATTTTTGGTATGTATTTACTCATCAGTCAGCAAGAGTTAGTAACTTCAGAGAATACTCTTTTAGGAATTCTAGTTATGATGGGTTGTGTTTTAGGGTGGAGTTATGGTAGTGTTTTTGTTTCAAAAGCAGTTTTAATTAAAAACTCTTTGGTAAGCACTGGTTATCAAATGGCTATTGCTGGTGTGGTTTTGGCAATACTAAGTTTACTTTTTCAAGAAACATGGACATCACCTTTACAATGGAGTACGAACGTACAAATCTCTATGTTTTTGTTAATCTCTTTAGGAGGTATAGTAGCTTTTACAGCATTTAATTACCTTTTAAAAGTAGTATCTACAGAAAAAGTGGCAACATCTGCTTATGTAAATCCTGTAATTGCACTTTTTATGGGTTGGTATTTTTTAGATGAAAAATTAAGTACTCAGTCTATAATAGCATCAGTTATATTATTAACTGGTGTATACTTTATAACCTCAAGAAAAAGAAGATAACAACTATAATAATTGATGAATCCTAATAAGTTTTCTTTTATACGTCCTAAAAAGTTTCCTTTTTTTTATGGTTATGCCATTGTGCTTTTTGGTAGTATTGGTGTTTTATTTAGCATTCCTGGTCAAACAGTTGGAGTTTCTGTATTTACAGACCCTGTAAAAGATTCTTTAGGTTTAAATAGAAATCAGTTTAGTAATGCATATATGGTTGGAACTTTAATAAGCGCCTTTTTTGTAACAAAAGCTGGTAAATTATTCGATTTATTTGGTGCCAGATTTGTTGCTGTTTTTGCAGCTTTTTCTTTAGGTGTATCTTTATTTATATTCTCGTTTTCAGAAATTATTAGTGGTTTTATAAAAGATTTATTTACCACCAATTCTTGGGTTGTACCCTTCTTACTACTTTGTTTTCTGTTTTTTTTAATTCGTTTTTTTGGTCAAGGCGTATTAACAATGGCTTCTAGAAATATGGTAATGATTTGGTTTGATAGCAATAGAGGTAAAATAAATTCTATAAGCAGTATAACCATTTCTTTAGGATTTTCTAGCTCACCAATTTTAATTAATTATTTAATAGATCATAATGGATGGGAGCTAAGTTGGCAAATTTTAGCATGTTCGCTATTTATTTTTTGTTTTTTTATTTTACAATTCTATAGAAATAAACCAGAAGATTTTGGATTGATACCCGATGGAATTAAAAGTCATCAAAAAAATAAGAAAACGCAAATACCCACAGAAATAAATTTTACGCTAAAAGAAGCAAAAAAAACACGCACTTTTTGGATGTTTGGAATGGCTCTAGCATTTAACAGCTTTTTTATTACAGGCTTCACATTTCATGTAGTGTCTATTTTTGAAAGTTTTCAATACACAAAAAACGATGCTATTTCGATATTTTTACCCATTTCTATTATTGCCATTTGTATTTCTACAATTGCCAATGTTTTAAGTGATTATATAGCCCATAAATTCTATTTA
Source organism: Polaribacter sp. YIW18 (assembly GCF_057219325.1). Classification (NCBI taxonomy): domain Bacteria; kingdom Pseudomonadati; phylum Bacteroidota; class Flavobacteriia; order Flavobacteriales; family Flavobacteriaceae; genus Polaribacter; species Polaribacter sp. YIW18. Next base: position 58,776 of record NZ_JBXVVE010000010.1, read on the forward strand.
TTTGCGATGCTTTGTAGTGGTTTTTTAGCTGCATTTGGTTTATTAAACCTTGGTGCCAATTTCGGAATTTATTTATTAATAATTGGTTTAGGCTTTTATAGTGGCTTTTTTGCAGTGGTAAACGCTGTTTCGTGGCCTCATTATTTCGGTAGAAAATACTTAGGTGAAATTACAGGGAAAGTTATGAGTTTTTTAGTGATTGCAAGTGCTTTAGCCCCAAGTTTGATGAGTTATTGTTTTACAAAACTAGGCAGTTATAGTTATATTTCTTATTTGTTAATTGGTTTTTTAGTCTTTTTAAGTTTTGGTTCTTTTAAAGTTGAAAAACCTTCAAAAATATATTAACAAAATTGCCTTTTAATATTTGTTAGTTTGTAACTGGTAAAACCACCCAACAAACCAAAAATAGACAATGCTAAAACAACTTCTAAATTTAATTTCTTTATTGCCAGTTAAAATGACAAATAACTAAGTACCTTACATAATCTATAAATTGGTTTATTATTCTATTTATAGGTATAAGTCTAAAAGTCTTTTAAGTGATATTAGTTAAAATTACTTTAAACACTAAATTTTATAAACCTTTTACTTTTTGTACTATAATTTATATTATGTTAAATAGATTTTTTTGAGATTATAAATAGAATACAATAACCCATCGTTTTTTGTATAATAATAAACTTTTAAAAATAGAAACTATAAACAGCATTGTTTTTGAGTGATAACCTTATAATATGATTTTATAATCACTATTTTTTTTGAAGATTGAAACCTGTATTGCCTCTTCATTATAGCTTTTCATATACTTGCATACTTAGTAGTAGTTCAATTACCATTATTAGTATGTATCAAATATTTTAAAATATATTTAAAATGCGCTTTCAACAAATTAAATACTATTTTTGAGTTCTAAAAAACAAAAATGAATGTAGCTGTTATTTTTGAAGATGAATACATCTTATGCGTTAGCAAACCCAATAATATGTTAGTGCATCACGCTTTTCATTCTAGAAATGTTGCTGATGAAACTTCGCTTTTACAACAGATTGAGACTGAAAAAGGAATAAAAACCTATCCTATACACAGATTAGATAGAAAAACGTCTGGTATTATTTTATTGGCAAAGAACAAGAGTTTTGTCGCCAAATTTCAAGAGATGTTTACCAATAACACAATACAAAAAACATATTTTGGTGTGGTGCGTGGTTTTGCTCCAGAAATAAAAATAATAGATTCGCCAGTAAAAGGACGGGATGCAAACGTACATAAAGATGCACTAACACACCTAAAAACATTAGCAAACGTTACCTTAGACATTCCTGTAAAACCTTATGATACTTCTCGTTACAGTTTGGTGGAATTAAAGCCAAAAACAGGTAGAATGCATCAATTAAGAGTACATGCTAATAAAATTAGTCACCCTTTAATTGGTGATGCAAAATATGGTGATAAAAATCATGATCTAATGTTTACAGAAAATTTTAATTGTAAAAATTTGTTTTTACATGCTGGCAAACTTGAGTTTACGCATCCTTTTACTACAGAAAAACTACAATTAAAAGCAGATTTCCCTAAAGATTGGATAACGATTTTTGAACATTTTTATTGGGAAAATCCTTTGGAAATATAATGCAGTAATTTGCAAAAAACCTTATTAATACAGCAATATTTTTACTATTAGAAATAAAGCTAACAAACAAGTTTAGCCCTGATTGAAGCATCTGTTTGAGCTCTTTTTTAGTTGTCTGTTCGAGTGAATCCCGATTTTATCGGGATTTGTAACGAGAACAAAACTAAAAAAAGCGAGTGCTGAAAGCAGGAAGTAGCTTCTAAAAAAAATTATTGTTCTATAGATCTAGATTCAAAGGCAATTATTTCTCCAGCTTCAAAAGTGGGAGTAATTTCTATGGGGTTGCAACAAACTTCGCAATCTTCTATATAGGTTTGCTGTCTTACGCTGCTATCTAAAATCATCGAAATTTCTTCCCAACAATATGGGCATTGAAAAAAATGTTCTTGCTCCACTACTCTATTACTTTTAAAACTAATTTACCGTTTTTTTCTCCTGTGAAAAGTCTGTTGTAGGTTTCTCTAAAGTTTTCAATTCCCTCGTAAATATCTTCCCTAGATTTTAATGTGCCTGCTTGTAACCAAGTATTCATTTCTTTGGCTGCTTTTCCAAAATCTTTGCTATAATCCATAACCACCATTCCTTGCATGGTAGAACGTGTTACCAAAAGTGATAAATAATTACTTGGACCGTTAATTTTATGTTTGTTGTTATATTGCGAAATGGCACCACAAATAACCACTTTTGCATGCATTCTTAATTTTGACAATGCAGCATCTAAAATAACGCCACCAACATTATCAAAATACTTATCAATTCCTTTTGGGCATTTCTTTTTTAAGGCAGAATAAATATTTTCTGATTTATAATCGATAGCTTCATCAAAACCTAATTCGTTTTTAATATAATTGCATTTTTCTTGTCCACCAGCAATACCAATTACTGTACAGCCTTTAATTTTTGCAATTTGACCAACTATAGAACCTACAGCACCTGCTGCACCAGAAACCAACACAATATCTCCTTCTTTTATTTTACCAACTTCTAAAATGCCAAAATAGGCTGTCATACCTGGCATACCTAAAGTGCCTAAATACATTGGCATAGTAGCTAATTTCTCATCAACTTTAAACCAACCATCTCCATTAGAAACCGAATATTGTTGCACACCACCCCAACTTGTAACACAATCTCCAATATCAAAATTTGGATTGTTGTTATTTTTGATGACTTTACCAATAGCTCCTGCACGCATTACTTGTTCTAATGCTATAGGTGGAATGTATGATTTTGTGTCATTCATCCAACCACGCATGGCAGGGTCTAAAGAGATGTAATGATGCTGTATTAATATTTCGCCCTCTTCTAACTCAGGAATCTTGTTTTCTTCTAATTGCCAAGTATTTTTGTCTGGGAAACCTTTGGGTCTATTTTTTAAGATGATTTGTTTATTATTCATAGTATGATTTGTGTGCTATAAAAATAAGTATTTTAATAGTTTAAAACTGATAAAATAGCTTTTTCTAATTGACTTTTTCCTAAATATTGTTGCTCTAAATTTGCATCAAAAGGAATAGGCGTTTCTAAACTTGCCACCCTTTTAACAGGCGCATCTAAAAACTCAAAACAGTTTTCATTAATTAGTGCAGAAATATCACTTGCAATGCCACCAAAAAGTGAATCTTCTTGTACAATTAAGGCTTTGTTTGTTTTTTTAACTGATTTATAAATTGTTGCTGTATCTAAAGGTTGCAACGTTCTAAGATCAATAACATCTGCAGAAATTTCTGGGTTTTTGTCTAAAGCTTCTAAAACCCAATGTACAGCAGCTCCATAACTAATAATGGTGATGTCTTTTCCTGATTTTATTGTTGCAGCTTTCCCAAGTTCTGTTGTAAAATAATTTTCAGAAACATCTTGATAAACAGACCTGTATAATGCTTTATGTTCGAAAAAAAGTACTGGATTTGGATCGTTAATTGCAGCGATTAGTAAACCTTTAGCATCTTGAGGAAATGCTGGATACACAACTTTTAAACCTGGAGTTTTTGTAAACCAAGCCTCATTGGTTTGGCTATGAAAAGGACCAGCTCCTACTCCTGCTCCACAAGGCATTCTTATAACTACGTCTGCGTTTTGATTCCATCTATAATGCGATTTTGCCAATAAATTTATAATGGGATTAAAGCCTGAAGAAACAAAGTCTGCAAATTGCATTTCTACCACAGCTTTCATACCATTTACTGATAAACCATAAGCTGCAGAAACAATAGCAGATTCGCAAATAGGTGTATTTCTAACTCGTTCTTTACCGAATTTTTCTGCAAAGCCATCTGTGATTTTAAAAACACCTCCATAATCAGCAACATCTTGTCCCATAATTACCAAATCATCATGTTTTTCCATAGAATGTGATAAACCTTGAGAGATTGCATCTACAAAACGAATATTGTTGGTTTTTTCTGAAGCTTGTATTTTTGCTGTTTGATGTTGTTGATACACATCATTCAATTCAGTTTCTAAATTGGGTGTAATCTTTTCTTCTGCATAGGCTTTTTCTAAACCTATATTGATTTCTTTTACAATATCTTCTTTAAAAGTAACTTCAATTTCGTCAGTTAGTATTTTTTCATCTTTTAAAAACTCTTGAAAATTTTCTACAGGATCTTTACTTACCCAAAAATCTAATATTTCTTGAGGCACATATTTAGTTCCACTTGCTTCCTCATGGCCACGCATTCTAAACGTTTTAAATTCAATTAAAACAGGTCTTGGTTTTTTGCGAATACTCTTTGCAATTTCACTGATTTTAGAGTAGATTTCCAAAATATTATTACCATTAATAATATGACTCTCTATACCATAACCAATGCCTTTATCTGCAATATTTTTGCAATTAAATTGCTCTGAAGTAGGTGTAGATAAGCCGTAACCATTGTTTTCTATACAAAATAAAACAGGTAAACTCCAGACAGAAGCAACGTTTAAAGCTTCATGAAAATCGCCTTCACTTGTACCACCTTCACCTGTAAAAACAGCGCAAACTTTGTTGTTGTTTTTAAGTTTATTTGCCAATGCAATTCCGTCTGCAACTCCCATTTGTGGACCTAAATGAGAAATCATACCAACAATGTGATGATTTTGTGTCCCAAAATGAAAGCTTCTATCTCTACCCTTTGTATAGCCATTTAATTTACCTTGCCATTGAGAAAACAAGCGATCCAAAGGAATATTTCTACTTGTAAAAACTCCTAAATTTCTGTGCATTGGTAAAATATACTCATCATCACGCAAAGCTTTAGTTACGCCCACAGCAATGGCTTCTTGCCCAATACCAGAAAACCATTTAGATATTTTACCCTGTCTTAATAGAATCAGCATTTTCTCTTCTATTAAGCGTGGCTTTAGTAAACTTTTGTATAAGTTTAGTAATAGCTCTTTAGAAATAGATCTTGCGATAAATTTAATTTTATCAGACATAAATTATTGATATTGCAACCTAAACAAACTTAATAATTTAAAAATAGAATCTATAAAAAAATCCTTATCATTTGAAATGGTAAGGATTTTTGAATACTTTAAGAAAGAAAATTATTTACAGCTCTTTAAAAATTGCATGCATCATTCTTTTCTTATCGTTAATACTTTCTTCTAAAGCAATCATGGTTTCTGTTCTATTAACACCTGGTACATCATCTATTTTATAAATGATATCTTTAGCATCGTTAGTGCTTTTTGCTCTTACTTTACAAAAAATATTATATTTTCCTGCTGTAACATAGGCTACTGTTACGTTTGGTATTTGTCTTAAGTTTTCAATTACACTTTGCGTCATAGAAGTTTTTTCTAAAAAAACACCTACATGCGCTATAAAAGAATACCCCATTTTTTCGTAATTAAGTGTTAATGTAGAGCCTTGTATAATGCCTTCATCTTCCATTTTTTTTACACGAACATGTATAGTTCCTGCAGATACTAACAACTGTTTTGCGATGTCTGTAAAAGGTGTTCTTGCATTCTCAATTAAAATATCTAAGATCTGATGGTCTATTTCGTCTAAGATGAATTTTTTCATAATTTATATATTATTCAATTATTGCAGCAAATCTATGAATTAAATTTAACTAAACAAGAATAAAAATGAGAAATATTTAAAAAAAATCCTTTTCGAAAACGATTTCGTGATGCCCAATATTGGTTTTTTTCAATTTTTCATCAACTTTTACCAATTTAGCAATCAGTTTATTGTCTATAATTTCATTTTGATATTGGTAAGCAACATCATTTTCTGAATTTGGGTACCTATGAATGACATCATAAAATACTTTATCGTTATTAGGAATGTTAAAATAGGTTTTGTAAGTTTTAAATTCTGATGTTTTTGCAATGTAATACAAGCCTTGTAAAATCGAGAAAAAAGTATATTTTCTACTTTCTTCTCTTACATAATCATTTGGAAAATGACCAGATTCTATCAAAATAGTATTGTACCCTAATTTTTGAAAATTATCTCCTGTTGCGGTTGGGTAAAACTCATCTGTATACCTACCAACACAATTGGGAATAATATTTTGCAACATTGTATTCATAGCTACAATAACATTCATTGTGGCTATTCTACCTTTTGTAAGCATTCTAGTTTCCTCTTCTGAAGGTGCTAAAAAAGAGATGGTAGCTGGGTTATTGGTATTTTCTACATTAAAAATGGTTCTTTGATCATGTAAATTGAAACAAAATTCAGGATTAAAACCTTCTAAAATAGTACGTAACAATTTACTTTCTTTTGCTTTTCTATCTACTGCATCTCTATTTAAGTCTATGTTGTTTCCATTAACTCTTGTATAAACTTCTGCGCCGTCAGGATTTAGCATAGGGATAAAAACCAAGGTGCATTCTTTTAAAATAGACTGTAAATTATTACTTTTTATATTTAAAAAACAATTGAATAAATCAAACAAAGCTCTGGTTCCTGTACTTTCATTACCATGCATTTGAGACCATAATAATATTTTCTTTTCTCCAGAACCTATTTTAAGTTGATAAATTGGTCTTTCTTGTTCTGAAGTACCTATTTGTTTAACCTCAAAAAGACTTTGATATTTTTCAAATAAATTTAGGATGTCTTCAAAACGAATCCATTTTCCAAAAAGTGATGATTCTTTTTGTTCTGTAAAAATAGTTTCTAAAAATTCTATAGATAGTAAGCTCATAGTAAAGGTGCAATAATATTTTGTAAAAATAAACCAATCACATTTGTAATCAAACTAAAAAGTTACAATTGTAAATTTTAAAAATGTTACAAATGTGAACAGGTAATTTGCTCTTAAAATTAACTTCTGTAAACAACATGTAAACACCTGGTTTTCCTACATAATTTCAATAATTTATACAATAGAAAAAAATTATATATAAAACTTAAAGTATTTAATTTTATGTTTTTATGTATTTTATTTAAAGTTTAGATTTAATTATATATATCCTTTTTTATTTTAATTTAAAATTTAACTTTGCCATTAAAATCAATAGTTTTACATTTGTAATACAATAGCGTTTTACAATGATAAACAGTAGTGATTTTACAGAAAGACTAAAAAAGATTATGGATTATCATCAACTTTCTGCTTCTATGTTTGCAGATAAAGTAGGTGTGCAGCGTTCTAGCATCTCTCATATTTTATCTGGCAGAAATAAACCTAGTTTAGATTTTATTTTAAAAGTAACTACAGAATTTATAGATGTTGATATCCATTGGTTATTAAATGGCACAGGTGTTTTTCCTAAAAAACAAGTTTCTAAAACACAACCTACAGCTCCTACTCCACCTTTATTTAATAACTCTAATATCTCATCAGGAAAAAAAATACAACGTATTGTTGTTTTTTATGCAGATGGAACTTTTGATGAATATTTGAAATAATAATTAACGGTACTTGTGGTTTATTTGTGTTATAAAAACTCGAAGTAAAATTGTTCTTGACACAATTTTTTTCATTCTTAAATAATTTACACGAACCAACACACTCCTAATAAAATCAATGAAAAAGATATAATGAATTTAATTTATATATCAATATCTAATTTATAATATAAAATAGAGAGTATAATTCTTTAATAATTTTACTCTATCAGTGATGCCATTGCAGCTTTAATAATGGCAATATTTCTATCTTTATTAGAATTACTACTCTTTTCTTGTTCTAAAACCATAGAGCGCATTAAATTAATCATCACCTTGTTAAAATTGAATTTTTTATACTGAATTCCTTTAGCAGCCATATCATCTAATAAGTTTTTAATCGCCTTTATATTATTGCTTTTAGAAACTCTATTAAATGCTTTTTCGTACAGTACCTTGTTCGTACTGTTTCCTGATAAATACATGCCAGAAATTATGTTTTTAGCTATAAACGCCAATTCAGATTCGTCATTAGCTTCTATAAATATTTTTGTTAATGGGTTTGCTAGTATTTTTCTAACTTCATCTGGCAATTCTTTAGATTTTTTTATAGCCAAATTTTGATCAACATAATACATAGCTACTAAAGATTTACCCAACACAGCAAACGATTTACTTTCTAAACCCTTTACAAAAATTTGCTTTAATTCTGGATCTGTTAATTTGCCCAAAGTTTCTATAGCAGCAGCTTGCACAAGTGTTTTATTGTCTTGTTTTGCCATTTGTATAATTTTTCTAATCGCATCTTTTTTAGAAAATTTATTTATTAAATCTACATTTTCTAATGCTAATACTCTAATTTTATAAGAAGAATCATCCATAGCTGAAACAACTGCTTTAAAAGCATCTTTGTCATCTTGTTTTTTTGCTACTTCTAACAAAGCTTCTCTTCTATGCCCGTAATTTTCAGCATTTTTTAGCTGAAAAATATAATCACTTACAACCTTATTCTCATTGATTTCGCACAATAAAACACCATCTGCATTTACTTGTATTAGCGTAGGTTGTTTATTGTAGCTGAAGGTAAAAGAGGCATCGTTATTTTCTATAAAAACAGTTTGTCTTCTTCTTTTATTGCCTTCAAAAATATCTATAGTTAAAGGAAATTGGAACTTTTCTATCTGTTGTTGGTAAATGTTTACAGTAACTGTTTTTCTAATTAAATTATAATCGTAAGAAACACTAATTGTAGGGTGATTGGCACCATAATACCATTGGTTAAAAAACCAATTTAAATCTTTACCCGTAATTTTCTCAAAGATCAAACGTAATTGATGTACTTCTGCTGATTGATATTTGTATTCGGTTAAATAAGCTTTTAGCACTGTAAAAAAGGCCTCATCACCTACATAATTTCTAAGCATGTGCAAAATGGCACCTCCTTTATTATAACTTACTAAGTCAAATAGATCTTCTTTATCATCATAATTAAAACGAACTAGCTTTTTATCTGATTCTTGCCCATTTAAATACAGGAGATTGTTATCATACAAATGCATTGCTGCAGCTTCTTTACCATATTTATATTCTAACCATAAATACTCGCTATAATTTGCAAATGATTCATTTAAAGTCAGATTACTCCAACTTTCTGAAGTAACTAAATTACCAAACCAATGATGAAAAAGCTCATGAGCAATGGTATTTTCATGTTTATTTTCATCTATTAATTGCCCTGGTTTTTGGTAAGCTTGTTCTCCATGGACTACTGCTGTAGTGTTTTCCATAGCACCAGAAACATAGTCTCTAACTACTATTTGGCTGTATTTGTTCCAAGGGAATTCTACCCCTAATTTTTCTGAGAAAAATTGCATCATTTTGGGTGTATTACCAAAAATTTGTTTTGCATAAGGCGCGTATTCTTTTTCTACATAATAATTTACAGGTATGTTTTTATATGTATCTTTTATTATTTCAAATTCGCCAACACCTAAAAAGAACAAATAAGGCGCATGTTTTTGATCTAATTTCCAGTAATCTGTTCTGTTTGCTCCATTTTTTGTTTGATTCACCAATTCGCCATTAGAAAGTGTTACATATTTATTAGGAACTGTAATGTAAATTTCTTGAGTTGTTTTTTGATTTGGAGCATCTATCGTTGGAAACCAGCAACTGCTTCCTTCTGTTTCACCTTGTGTCCAAATTTGTGTTGGTTTGTTTTTATCTATTCCAGAAGCATTTATAAAATACAAGCCTTTGGCAGCAGTAATGGCATCACTCCCCTTTTCTTTTACTTTTTCTGGTCTTGCAGTATAGTTGATGTAAACTGTAAAAGTTTCCTCTTTGGTATATTTTTTATGTAGATTTATAGTGATTTGATATCCATCATAATGATAATCTAACTTTTTATTTTGAAGTGTAATCGTATGAATCAACATTGCTTTTGCATCTAATACAAAAGTACTCGAGTCATAAAAATAAGGTTTAGCAGTTATCCATGCTTCTCCATTTAGCTCTTTTTTATCAAAATTAAAATCTACCTTTAATTTGGTATGAATTAAGCTGTGTGTTTTCTCTCTTTCTGCTTTGTATTTATTGGTATTTTGCGATATACCAATTGTTGTAATCCCTAAAAACAGAATTAAAAAACAAATTTTAAACTTCATAAATTATAATTTCTTGAAAGTTCAAAAGTAATAATTATAGAAATAGTTGATGTTAATGAGCAGTTAAATTCAAAAAATATACCCAATTAATTGTAAAAAAGCCTTAATTATTTTTTACAATTAAGGCTTTTTCGGTTGATTGAATTTCTTTTTTAATTCTTTTTAAACATTTTAGAAAACTGTTTTAAAGATGAACTATTTTCATTAAAATCCATACCCTTTATCGTTTCTATTATTTTTGCAGGATTCATATTTTCTCCTAATAACCTTGCAACTCCTACCCCTTTTTGATCACTAAAACCAAAAGCAATTACTTCGTTTATAGAATCGGTATCACCAGAATAATAAATTTTTACATTCATCTCTTTTGCTTTCATAGACATTAGATTTTTGTATTCTTTATTATCTTTAAAGATGTTTTGTAAAGTTTTTTTTTCTGATAAATACTGAGCTTCATTTTCTGCGGTTTTTGGCAAATAGACAACGTTAATTTTTTTAATACTTTTAATTGTTTCTTTTACATCATTAGAAACATCTGCTTTTGCAGTAATTACTGAGCTTACGGGTAAATCTCCAGTCATAAAACCTTCTTTAGTACTTGTTTCTAATAAATAACTTTGTAAAGATTTATCGTTTTTACAAGAAGTTATCAATAAAACTAAAGTTAATATAGAAAGTATTTTAGATATATTTTTCATTTTATTTGTGTTTTTTAGTGTTAAAAATAACTTTAAAAGTTCTAGTTAGATTTTTCGTTATTTATAAAGGTATCTGCTAAATCAGACATTTTATTAATGTCTATAGTACCTGTTAAGGAGACAATCATTGCTTCTGCCATACCATTTGTTTGTTTGTTAACGCCTTTAATAAACATTAAAACTTCGCTAACATAATCTTTGTTTTTTGTAGCTTTTACATAAATTTTTACACGAGAATCGTCTTCTTTAATACGCATTAACTCTGTAAGCTTATTCTTTTTTATAGCTGTGTTAGCCATTTTTTCCATTTTATTGGCAATGTCTTTATTGTCTGATGAGAACATTCTAAATTCCTTTAGATCGTTTATCATTTCAAACACTTTTATTTCTTTACTGTCTTGTAGTTTTTTAGGATTAAATTTAGATAGTATTTCAAACATATCTTTGGTTACTAGAACCATATCTACGCCATCTGTGTTTTCTAAACTATCAAAAAAAGATTGTGCACTTGTTGCCATTGGTGTAACAATGAAAGCTAATAATACTATTAATTTTTTCATAATTTCTGTTTTTACTTGGTTTTACTATTTTTACTTGGTTTTTATTTTAATAATTTATTTACGGTGTTTTCGTAAGTGTATAAATTTGCTACAGCTTGCTCTCCTTTTTTTAAGTTGGTAGACAATAGTTTTAAACCTTTACTTACTTGAGCGTAAATTCTTTCAGCTTCTTTTCTTTGTTGGTATTCTTTATATTGTTGTTGCCCAATAAATACACTAATTAGCAATGCAATAGAGGCTGCTGCAGACCACCATTTTAAGTTTTTCTTTTTAGATTTCTTAGGTTCTAACTTTATGGTTTTTGTAAATTTTTCATTTTCTACAATTGCAAAGTAGTTAAATAAGTATGCATACTCTTGCAAATGTGGTGCAACATTACCTTCTGTAAAATAATGTTTTAAGGTGGCCTCTTCTTGCAAAGTAGTAGTAGCATCTAAATACTTTTCTACTAATTTTTCTATGTTAGCTAACTCCATAGTTATGTTTTTTTATTAATTCTTCTCTAATAGTTTTTCTTGCTCTAGACAATGCTACTCTAACTGCTGTGGGTTTCATATCTACCATTTTACAGATTTCATCAAAATCATATTCTTCTATATCTCTTAGTTGAATAATTATTTTTTGTTGCTCAGGTAGGTTTTCTATCAATTGATGTACTTGATTTACACTATCTCTATATTCTACCTTTTTATCTAAAGACGCATCCTTTTCTTTATAATTACTATGTACTAATGTTAAGTTACTTGCTTGTTTAGATTTTAATCTATCGTAACAATAATTTTTAGTCATCGTCATAGCAAACGCCTCAACATTTTTATAATCAGCTATTTTTTCTTTGCTTTTCCACAATTTAAAAAATAACTCTTGGGTTGCATCTTCAGCTTCTTCTTTAGAAACTAAAAGTCTTTTTGCTAACCTAAAAACTTTATCTTTAAATGGTAAAACAACTTTTAAAAAGTCTGACTGTTTCATTATTATAGGGTTGATTTTTTTTGTAAACCTCTTTTATGTTACCAACTTTTTAAGGGGTTTACATAATTACGACGAACAAGTATTTTTTTTGTTACAATAGAATTTAAAAATAATACTAAAATTCTTTAAATTGCGTTATATTACAATTAAAATAAATGTTCAAAAATGAAAAATATATTTAAAATTATTACACTAATATTTAGCTTTTTACTTTTTTTTAATTGTTCTGAAAAAGTTGAAAATATTCCTTTAGATATTGAAATTAACGACTTTGTTTGGAAAGGTATGAATGCCTCTTATTACTGGCAAAGTGATGTGCCTGATTTGGCAGATACACGTTTTTCAAATCAACGTGAATTAAATAATTTTACTTCAAGCTTTAATACACCAGAAGATATATTTCAAGCTGTTAGATTTCAACCTGATGTTGTAGATCGTTTTTCTTGGATTGTAGATGATTATGTGGAATTAGAAAACTCTTTTCAAGGAATTAGATTAACAAACGGAATGGAATTTAAATTATACACATATAAAGGTAATGATACAAATGTATATGGCGTTGTTTATTATGTAGTTCCTGGTTCTGATGCAGAAAACAAAGGGGTTTTAAGAGGTATGGTTTTTAATGGAATAGATGGAACACAAATTACTACTACAAACTTTAGAACTTTGTTGTTTGGCACAAATACAAGTTATACAGTAAATTTAGCCGATTTTAATGCAGGAAATCCAACAGTAAATGGAACTACAATTAATTTAACAAAAGAAGAATTTCAAGAAAACCCTGTAGCGATCACAAAAACTTTTAATGAAGGCACAAATAAAATTGGTTATCTTTTGTACAATCAGTTTGCGAGTTCATTTGATGCTCAATTAAATGCCGCTTTTGCAACTTTTCAATCAGAAAATATTACCGATTTAATTATTGATTTACGATATAATGGTGGTGGAAGTGTAAGAACTGCAACCTATTTAGCAAGCATGATAAACGGAACAAATACAGGAAAACTATTCTCACAAGAGTTTTGGAATGAAAAAGTTATGAAAGCCACTAACCCAGCACTTTTTCTAAATAACTTTACAGACCAAATTGTAAATACAGATAACAATGGTACTATTATATTGAACGAACCAATTAATAGTTTATCATTACAAAAAATTTATTTTATTGTTACTGATGATACTGCTTCAGCATCTGAACTTGTAATTAATGGAATGAGTGCATATATTGATGTAAACTTAGTTGGAACAAAAACTGTGGGGAAACAAGTAGGTTCTATCACAATATATGACTCTGATAATTACAGAAGAAATGGTTTAAATTTAAACCCAAATCATACTTATGCAATACAGCCAATTGTGTTAGAAATTAAAAATGCAAATGGAGAAAATAATCCAAATGGTTATATACCAAATATTGAGTTAGCTGAAGATTTTGGTAGAGATGACGATACAATTAATTTAGGCGTTTTAGGTGAAAAATCTGATCCATTGTTAGATAGGACAATTACATTTATAACAACAGGAGGAAAATATTTATTAGGTAAATCTTCTTTTTCTTTTGAAGAAAAACCTATGTTAGACTCTAAAATAATGCAGCCTTTTAGTCAAGAAATGTACGTAGAAAATTTTAAAAAATAATCACTTTTTTAAATGTAAAAATCTAGGTAAAAGTTGTTTTTCTCAAACTTATTTTACCTTTTGAACTTGCATCATTTTTATCAATAAGATTTTTAAAAATGCTGAGTTCAACTCATAAGTGCAACAAACTTATTATTTAGAGTTTCAATAGGACTAAGATAATTGAATTTTCTAATAGGTCTGTTATTAATTGATAATTCTACTTGTTTAATTCTTTGATTAGAGATTTTATTTAAGTCTGTTTTCT